>DAOUCL010000116.1:0-14638 GCA_034432015.1 Dehalococcoidia bacterium | reverse complement strand
GTAGTAGGCGGCGGCCCCGAAATGGTTGCTGTTGTAAACCACAACCGTCCCGACCCCGTAGGTTTCGGCCAGCTCCATGGCCAGGTCCATGGCCGCAACCGACGGGATCTGGCCGAGGCCGTTGTCGCCGTTGATGCGGGCCACGGCCCCGTTGCGGGCCTCAACCCGTACCCGGGGCCGCGGGTTGACGTAGCCCATCAAAAGGCCCCGGCAGTAGCGGACGAGCAGGATCAGGCCGTGGGAGTGCACCCCCCGCAGGTCGGCCTCGACCAGGGTGTCGGCCACCAGCCGGGCATCCTCTTCGGTCAGGCCGGCCTTTTTAAGGGCCGCCTCGCAGAACGCCCGCAGCCGTTCGGCCGGAACCCGGACCGTCCGGGCCTGGGGACCGGTTGTGGTCATAGTTGTCTGACCCCCTTCGCAGATTTTATGATTCTGGTGATGGCACCTCGCCTCCTACTTGCGCTCCTGGCGGCAGCCGTCCTCCTTGCGGCCCTGCCGGCCGTGGCCGACGGGCCTTTACCCGGCGGCTCGGAAACCCCCGAACCGGCCGAACCCATCCCCCAGTCCCCCACCGTTCGGTGGGAGCCGGGGGTAGAGGTCCGGCCGCTGCTGGCCGACGAGCCCTATGAGACCCTGCTCTATATCAACACCGGACCCGAGCCCGGCCCGGCCGTTATGGTGGTGGGCGGCACCCACGGCAACGAGCCCGCCGGCTGGCAGGCCGCCGAGCAGTTGACCGGCCTCGTCCCGGACCGGGGCCGGCTGCTGGTGATACCCCGGGCCAACGTGGTGGCCATCGACCGCTTCGTCCGGACGTTGCCCGAGCTGGGCGACCTGAACCGGCTTTACCCCGGGCAGCCCGACGGGCTGCCCATGGAGCGGCTCGCCTGGGAGATAACCCGCCTGGTGGGCGAGTACCGGGTGCAGGTGTTCGTCGACCTGCACGAATCCTGGGGATTTTACCAGGACCGGGTTTGTCCCAGCACGGCCTTTCTAGGGCAGACGGTGGCCGTTACAAACAAGTCCCAGGCGGTCGAACTTTTAAGCCCGGTCGTGGACGGACTGAATGCCCGGCTTGCCGGCAAGGAGCGGTTTACCCTGCTGGTATTCGGCCGCCCGGGCTCCCCGCCGTCCCCGAACTGCCCGCCGACCCCCCTCCCCAACGAGCGCGGCGGCTACGGGGGAACCAGCACCAACATGCTGGCCCGAACTTACCCGCCCCTTATCACCGTGCTCGTCGAGACTTCAACCCAGCTTCCGCTGGGACGCCGGGTCGGCTTCCACCTGGAGATTGTGCGGCAAATCCTGGTTGCCCAGGGCATGCTGGCAAATTGAAAGTCCGGCCCGGGAGCTTAGACCCGACCTTTCTGCGGGTGCTGGGGCTTGGGGTTGCCACCGCCCTGATGACCCTCTCCCACGGCATCGTCAGCCCGGTGCTGCCCCTCTACGCCCAGAGCTTCGGGGTGTCCTTATCCCTCGTCGGCCTGCTGGTGGCCGGGTTCGGGATCGCCCGATTGCTGGCCAACCTGCCGGCCGGGATTCTGGCCGGCCGGCTAGGCCGGCGCCGGGTGCTCTTTTTCGGCTCGGTGGTTTCGACCCTAGGGGGTCTGTTTTCGGGCCTGGCGACCACCTTCGAACAGTTGGTGGCCGCCCGGATGCTGAGCGGGGTCGGGTCGGCCCTCTTCATCACCTCGGCCCTTACTTACGTGGCCGACGTTAGCACCCCGGCCACCCGGGGCCGCTATATGAGCGTCTATCAAAGTTGTTTTCTCTTGGGCATCACCCTCGGGCCGGTTCCGGGCGGCCTTCTGGCCGATTGGCTGGGCCTGCGGGCGCCCTTCTTCGCCATCGGCGCAGCCAGCGCCGCGGCCGCCCTCTGGGTCTTTTTTAACGTCCCAGAGTCCCGACCGGCCGCGGCCGCCGACGTCCCCCCGGCCGGCGGCCGCCAGGCCGGCCTTCCGTTACTTCTCGGGAACCGCAACTTTATCTTGATAAGCCTCATCGCCTTCGGGGTCTTCTTCACCCGGGGGGGCGTCCAGCAGACCCTGTTGCCGGTCCTGGGTCGGGACCGGTTCGGCCTGACCCCGGCCCAGCTGGGGGTGCTTTTCGGCACCGTCGCCGCCGTGAACTTGCTTACCATCCCGGTGGGCGGGTTTCTTTCAGACCGCCTCGGCCGGAAGGCCTCGGTGGTGCCCGGAAGCCTGCTGGACACCGCGGGCCTCCTTCTGCTATCAATCGAGGGCCCGCCGGCCCAATTCTGGGCCGGCAGCATCCTGCTCGGTCTGGGTTCGGGCCTCAGCGGCCCGGCTTCGGCGGCCTACGTTTCGGATATCGCCGCCCCGGGCCTCCTCAGCCTGGCCCTGGCCCTTTACCGAACCCTGGCGGACGTGGGGTTGGTGGTCGGGCCGCCCCTCCTTGGGGGCCTGAGCGACCTTTTTGGGGTCGACGCCGCCTTGGCGACGGCTATGGCCTTCCGGGGGGCCGGGGCGGCGGCCTTCGCCCTCCTTGCCGCCGAGACCTGGCGGCGTCCGCCCCAAAAGCAAACCGCCAGCAGGACTTAACAATATGGGTCTGGATTTTCTGGTTCAACTCGCCCTGGCCCTTTTAGGGGCCTACCTGGCAGCCTTCTGGCTAGCCCTGGCCATCTGGACCTACCGGGACATCCGGCTCCGAACCCGGGACCCTTTCGTGCAGGTCTTTTCGGCCCTCCTTACCCTGGTCTTCGGCCCGGCCGGCCTCCTGGTTTATCTTCTTCTGCGGCCCCCGGAGACCCTGGCCGAGGCCTTCCAACGGTCCCTGGCCGAAGAAGCCCTGCTCCGGGAGCTCGAGGACCAGGAGGCCTGTCCCACCTGCAAACGGCGCCTGGAAAAAGACTTCTTACTCTGCCCCGACTGCCAGACGCAGATCCGCAAGCTCTGCCTCCACTGCGGCCGGGCCTTAAACCTTAAGTGGAAGGTCTGCCCGTACTGCGCGGCCGAACAGTAATCCCCACGGTGGGGGTGGCCAGGGGCGGCTCAGGCCTCAGCAACAGCTGAAACAGGGCGGCGGCCACCAGGGTGCAGACGGCCGCCGCCCAAAGCGGGACCTGGTAAAGGCCGGCCTCAAGCCAGCGGCCGGCGAGGGCCGGGGTGAAGGTGGCGCCCAGGGCCCAGACCGCCTCACTCAAAGCCGCGGCCGTCCCCCGCTCCTCGGGCGGCACCCGCCCCATCAGGAAGGTCTGCATCACCGGCATATTTAAAAAGATCGCCAGGCTTCGGAGAAGATAAATCAGGGCCGCCAGCCGGTAGTCGGGCATCAGCGACATCCCCACCAGGGCAAGGGCCCCAAAGGTCCAGACGGCCACGGGGACCCGCTGAAGGGGAACCCGGCCGGTGAGCCAGGGGACCAGGTAGACCGAGGGCAGGGCCATCAGACTGCTCAGGGCGAACCAGCCGCTCAGGCGGGCCTCATCCACCCCGAACTTGAAGTAAAACCAGAGGGGCATCAGCTGAATGGCCAGGCCGTAAGCCGCCCCCGTCCAGATGACCACCAGGGAGTATTTGACCAAAAACTGGCGGGAGCGGCGGGGGATCAGGTGGGCGAGGGAGAGTCGGGCGGTGACCGGTCGGTCCTCCCCCACCGGCCAGACCAGGACCCAGGCAACCCCCACCAGGCCCGCCGCCCCGACAAAAAGTAGCCGGTAGGTCTCCACGATTCCCAAGCCGAGGAGGCGGGCGAGCCCCTCGGGCAAGCCCCCCAGCAAGGTACCCAGGGCCGAGGCCACCGTCCAGGCCACCGAGTTAAGGGTGAAGGCCCGGCTGTGGCCGGTTTGGGGAACCCGGCTAGCGATGAGGGCCGTCCAGGCGGCCGAGGTCGTCCCGAAGTAGACGCCCCCCAAGATGACGGCCGCCCCGACCACCGGCAGCTCCCGGCCGGCGGCCAGGAGGAGGAAAGAGAGGGCGTAGAGGCCGGTCCCGAGGAGCACAAACCGGCGCCGGCCGTAGCGGTCCGAAAGGAGGCCCGCGGGGATGAGCAGGGCGGTGTAAACCAGAGAGCTCAGGGTAAAGAGCAGGCCGATGGTACCGGTGTCTACCCCGAGGCGGCTCAGATAAATGGGTAAAACTAGCCCGGAAAAGCCGTAGGGGAGCCCGGCCAGAAAGCCGGCGGCCACCAGGAGCAGGACTTCCCGACCGACTCCCCGAAGGGGGTAAAGCAGGACCTGCCGCAGGCCCAAAAGTTCGGCCGGACCGCGCCGGCCCGCTCAGCCCCCCCTGGCCAGCCCCACCAGCCGGCCGATGTCCAGGTGCTCGGCCATAAGGCGGGCGAAGGGGTTCACCTTGGCCGGCTGGGCAAATTTGCCCAGGCCGTAGGCCGCCTCAAGGGCCTCCACCGTGGCCAGGGTCCCCGAAGGGACCAACACGATGGGGACCCCGTCCTCCTCGGCCCGGGCCACCACGATGGGGTCGGGCACCCAGTTGCCCGTCAGAATCAACGCCTTCGTCGGGGTCTCCAGGGCGGCCAGGTGGATGTCCGGCCGGTCGGCCGCCGCAATAACGGCCTTGTTGGGCTTGCGGCCGAAGTAGTTCTGGCTGGCATCGGGGGTTACGGTGGCCATCATCAGGTTCTCGACCAGCTCCTCCCCCTTCTCTGGGGCCGTTATTATCCGGCCGCCTAGAATCCGGGCGATCTCGTTGACGGTGAGGGCCAGCATGAACCGGGCCTGGGGAACCCAGCCGAGCCAGGGCAGGCCCCGGGCCCGGAGGGCCGGGGCCAGCTTTTCTTCGACAAACTCGGCCCGCTCCGGGGGCACGGCGTTGAAAATCACCCCCTTAAGCCGGTCGCCGAAATGGCGGCCGAAGACGACGGCCTGGTCGGCCGACGGAACCCCCTGGTAGCGGAGGATGAGGATAACCCCGGCATTGGCCTCGGCCGCAAGCTCGGCGGCCGAAAGGCCCAGGCTTCCGCCCGTGGCCAGGTCCTCAGGGGCCTCGATGAGGACGGCGTCCTTATCGGCCCCCACCCGACCCAGGGCCTCCTTAACCCGGCCCACCGCCTGGGCGGGGTCGGCCAGGTAGTCTTCCCAATCGGGGGTCTGGTAGCTTACCGGTGCCAGCTGGGCCTCGGCTTCGGCCAGGCCCAGGGCGGCCCGGATAAGGACAGGGTCGGTGTCCAGGGTCTGGCCGTCGGCCCGCTTTTTAGGGACGGCGACGGGCTTAAAATAGCCCACCCGAAGGCCGGCCTTCCGCAGATGAAGGCCCAGGCCGGCGATGAAGGCGGTCTTGCCGGAGAGGGGCGCGGGCGACGCCACCAGCAGCCTCGTCATCGGTGTCTCCTGCCGGGTCGGTCTGAATCCCCAGATTATACCACGGCCGACCCGGGCCGCCGGGTGCTATAATTGGGGAGCGGTTATGCTCGACCCGCTCACCCTCCGCATCCTCCGCATTTTTTTAATCCTCGGCACGGTCGCCCTGAGCATCCACCTGGCCGATGTCTTTATCCGAATTATCTTCCTCCTTTTCGACGTCCTCCTCTTATTTTTGATTGCCTGGCTCCTTGCTTACATCCTCAATCCCCTGGTTCGGGAGCTCATCGCCGACCTCAAGGTGAGCCGTCCCCTCGGGGTCTTCATGGTCTACTTCGGCCTGCTGGGAATTTTGGTGGTCCTCGGGTTTGTCATCATCCCGGCGGCCGTTGCCCAGGTGGAGCAACTGGCCCTGGCCCTCCCCGAGCTGGTAAGGCCCATTCCGGGCCTGCTTCAGGGCTGGGAGCGGCTGGTGCGGGACCTGGGCCTGCCGGCGGAGGCCACCGCCCTGGTCGACCCGGCCGTCATCGGCCAGCGCCTGGGGGCATCGGGCGAGCTTATCACCAGCAGCATCCTGGCGGTGCTTCAGGGGGTGGCCACCGGGCTTACGTCCCTTTTGCTGGTCATTGTGCTGTCGTATTTTATAAGCGCCGATTGGGACCGGCTGAACACGGCCATTACCCTGGTGGTTCCCGTTGGGGTCCGCAAGGAGGTGACTTTCTTCTTTACCACCGTTGACCGGACCGTCGGCGGATTCCTGCGGGTGACGGCCGTCCAGATGGTGCTCCTCGGGGTGGGCACCGGCCTGGTGGCCTGGGCAAGCGGCACCGGCTACGCCCTGCCCCTGGGGATAATCAACGGCCTTTCGGTGCTGGTGCCCCTCATCGGACCCCTTATCGCCATGATTCCGGTGGTGGCCCTGGCCGGCATAACCGGTTCGTGGCTTAAGGCCGCGGCGGTGGCCGCCGTGCTCCTGGCCCTCCAGTTCGTTATATTTAATGTAGTGGGGCCCCGTATAATGGGCTCGTCCGTGGGCCTCCACCCGCTGCTGGTCTTCTTTGCCCTGCTGGCCGGCATCAAGGTGGCCGGAATCTGGGGGGCCCTTTTCGGGGTCCCCGTGGCCGGAATTCTTTACTCGATGGGACTTTATCTTTACAAACGGACTTTACCCGAAGAAGACCGCTCCAGGATCACCATACCGGGCGAGGAGACGGAAGATGAAGATTCGCAAGGCGGTGGTGCCGGCCGGGGGATGGGGAACCCGGCTGCTACCGGCAACTAAGGCCCTCCCGAAAGAGTCCCTGCCCCTGGTCAACAAGCCCATCATCCAGTGGGTGGTGGAGGAGGCGGTGGCCTCGGGCATCCACCAGCTCATCATCATCACCAACAGTTTGAAGCGGCCGATGGAGGACCACTTCGACCGCTCCTTTGAGCTGGAATACGTGCTGGCCCGCAAGGGCGATACCAAAATGCTTGAGGAGGTCCGCCGGATTTCGGAGTTGGCCTCCATCGCCTACCTCCGGCAGAAGGAGCAGCTGGGCCTCGGCCACGCCGTCCTTATCGCCCGGGACCTGGTGGGCGACGAGCCCTTCGCCGTCTTTTTGCCCGACGACATCATCGACGCCCCGGTGCCGGCGATGAAGCAGCTGTTGGAAGTGTTCGACCGGTATAAGTGCAGCATCGTTGCTGTTGAGCGGGTCGACCCGGAGGCCACCTCCCGCTACGGCATCATCGCCCCCAAGCCCGTCGCCCACCGGGTCTACCAGGTGCAGGACCTAGTGGAAAAGCCCGACCCCGCCGAGGCCCCATCCAACCTGGCCATCGTCGGCCGGTACATCCTGACCCCCGAAATCTTTGAATATTTAGAGCGCACCCCGCCCGGCCGGGGGGGTGAGATCCAGCTTACCGACGGCCTTAAGCTTCTGCTGGAGCGGCAGGCCATCTATGCCTACGAGTTTGAGGGTACCCGCCACGACACGGGCACCCCCCTCGGCCTCATTAAGGCTACCGTAAGTCTCGGCCTTAAAGACCCCGAGGTCGGCCCAGAGCTCCGGGAGTTTTTGCGCACCCTGCCCCTGGAAGCTTCCGAACCGGCCGGCCGGGGTCCCAAGTAGGCGACTTAAAAGTTTTCCAGGACTCTTCAACAAGAATTTAGGGGATGTGGAGAAGGACCGGGCAGAAACCCTTGACGTCTCCCGTATGTTGTGCTAGCTTCCTAATGCAACCACAAGATATTGTGGTCAGCCCAATTAAAGGTGGGAGGTGCCGAAATGGTTGAGGCTGCCCCTGGTCTCAGGCAGGGTGTCTGGACGGACGCGGCGTTAAGGGTTTTAAAGGAGCGGTATCTTGCCCCGGGGGAGACTCCGGAGGGGATGTGCTGGCGGGTTGCCTGGGCGATCGCCCAGGCCGAGCGGCGTTGGGGCAAGTCCGAGGCGGAGGTCCGGGCCGTTGCCCAGAGCTTTTACGACCTGATGGTCGACCACTACTTCCTGCCCAACTCCCCAACCTTGATGAATGCCGGGAAGGAAAACGGCCTGCAGTACTCGGCCTGCTACGTCCTCCCCGTCGAGGACTCCCTGGAGGGAATCTTCGAGGCGATAAAGCGGGCGGCCATCGTCCACAAGTCGGGCGGGGGCACGGGTTTCGCCTTCTCCAGGCTCCGGCCCAAGGACAGCATCGTCCGGTCCACGGGGGGCAAAGCCTCCGGGCCGGTAAGTTTCTTAAGGGTGTTTGACGCCGCCACCGAGGCCGTAAAGCAGGGCGGAACCCGCCGGGGGGCCAATATGGGCATCCTCCGGGTGGACCACCCTGACATCCTGGAGTTCATAACCTGCAAGCTGGACGGGGGCATAACCAACTTTAACATCTCGGTGGCCATCACCGACCGCTTTATGGAGGCCCTGGAAAAGGACGAAGAGTATGAGCTTATCGCCCCCCACACCGGGGAAGTTACGGGGAAGCTTCGGGCCCGGGAGGTCTGGGACAAAATCGTGGACGCCGCCTGGCGAACGGGCGACCCGGGGCTGGTTTTCATCGACCGGATAAACCGTTCCCGGGCCAACCCCGTCCCCGACCTGGAAACCATCGAGGCCACCAACCCGTGCCTTCCGGCCGACGCCTGGGTGATGACCGACCGGGGCCCCCGACAGGTGGGGGAACTCATCGGCCGGCCGGCAAATCTTCTGCTTAACGGCCGGGCCTACCCGACCGGCCCCGAGGGGTTCTTCTTCACCGGGATAAAAAGGCTTATCCGGGTCGAGACCCGCGAAGGCTACGCCTTAAGGCTCACCCCGGACCACCCGGTGCGCCGGGTAAAGGGCCGGGAGGAAGAGTGGGTGTCGGCCGGGGAACTCAAGCCCGGGGACCTCATCGTCCTTAACGACCACCGGGAGCTGAAGGGCTGGCCCGGGGCCTACGGCGAGGCCGAAGGGTATCTTATCGGCCTCCTGTTCGGGGACGGCACCCTCAGGGCGGACAAGGCGGTGATTACTGGCTGGGAGCAGGCCGCCGGCGCGGAGGGGGTCGTGACCGCGTCCCTCGGGGTTGCCCGCGCCCTCCCCAGGCGCCGGGACTTCCGGGACTGGGTCCAGGCCCATGCCGACGGGTGGCGGCTGGCCCTGGGGGCGGTAAAATCCGTGGCCCTTTCCCTGGGGCTTAAGCCCGGCCGGAAGGGGATAACCCCCGCCCTGGAGCGGACCTCCTCGGACTTTTACCGGGGGTTCTTAAGGGGCCTTTTCGATACCGGCGGCTCCGTCCAGGGTACCCAGGCCAAGGGTGTAAGCATCCGGCTTTCCCAGAGCGACCCCGAGCTTCTGCGGGGCGTTCAGCGGATGCTTCTGCGCCTCGGCATGCTGAGTCGGCTTTACCTGCGCCGGACCGAAGGGACGGCCCTGCTCCCGGACGGCCGGGGCGGACGACGCCTTTTCCGGACCAAAGCCCGGTATGAGCTGGTGATTTCCGGGGAGGATATCTTCCGCTTCGCCGAAGCCGTCGGCTTTGCCGACCCCTTAAAGCGTGGGCGTCTTAAAGAGCTTCTCGGACGCTACCGGCGTCGGCCCAACCGCCGGAGGTTCGTCGCCCGGGTGGCCGCGATTCGGCCCGACGGCGAAGCCCCCGTCTACGACGTCCGGGTTCCCGGCGTAAACGCCTTCGACGCCGGCGGCTTCGTGGTCCATAACTGCGGCGAACAGCCGCTGGCCCCCAACGACGCCTGCAACCTCGGGTCGATAAACCTCGCCAAGTTTGTAAAGCCCGGCGAATGGGTAAAGGACCTTAAAGAGGCCGAGGCCAGAATCGACTGGGAGGGACTGGAGCGGACCACCCGCCTGGCCGTCCGCTTTTTAGACGACGTTATCGAGGTCAACCCTTATCCCCTTAAGGAGATTGACGCCCAGGTCAAGGCGAACCGCCGCATCGGCCTCGGGGTGATGGGCTGGGCGGACATGCTTCTCCTGCTGGGCATCCCCTACGACACCGAGACGGCCGTGGGGCTGGCCGAGAAGGTAATGGGGTTCATCCGGGAGACCGGCCATGACGAGTCGGCCCGGCTGACCGTCGAGCGGGGGCCCTTCCCCAACTGGCCCCACAGCATCTACCGGGACGGCCGGCCCCTCCGCAACGCCACCGTCACCACCATCGCCCCCACCGGCACCATTTCGATCATTGCCGGCTGTTCCTCGGGCATCGAGCCCCTTTTCGCCATCGCCTACTCCCACATCGTGGGCGAGCGGCACCTTACGTTCGTAAACCCCATCTTTGAAGAGATAGCCCGCAGGCGGGGAATCTACCGGCCCGAGATTATGGACCGGGTCATCGAGCAGGGGACCCTGGGGGGCATCGAGGCCATACCGGCGGACATCCGGCGGGTCTTCGTTACCGCCCACGAAATCGACCCGGAATGGCACGTCCGGATGCAGGCGGCCTTCCAGAAGCACACCGACAACGGGGTGTCCAAGACGATAAACCTGCGCCACGAGGCCACCCGGGAGGATGTTTCCCGGGCCTATATGCTCGCCTGGGAGCTGGGGTGCCTGGGGATCACCGTCTTCCGGCACGGCTCTAAGGGCCAGCAGGTGCTTCATCTCGGGGCGAAACCGAAGCTGACCATCCAAGTTCGGCCCGCGCCGGCCGCCGGGGGCCCGGGCGGGGAAGCCGCGCCGATGGGGGTGCCGGCCGTCAAGCCCCGGCCCCACGTGGTGCAGGGCCGCACTTACCGGCAGGAAACCCCCCTGGGCACGGCCTTTATAACGGTCAACCGCAACGGCTCCGGGGAGCCCTTCGAGGTGTTTATTAACATCGGCAAGGCCGGCTCCGATGTGGCGGCCGTGGCCGAGGCCATCGGCCGGCTGGTATCCTTAATCCTGAGGCTTCCCTCCCCCATGACCCCCACGGAGCGGGTCCGGCAGGTCGTTGAACAGCTCAAAGATATCGGGGGCGCCAGGCCCCTGGGCTTCGGCCCGACCCGGGTAAGGTCCCTGCCCGACGCCATCGCCCACGTCCTGGCCGAAGAGATCGGCGAGGCCCCAGCCCGGGCGGAGGTGAGGCTACAACCGGAGGCGGCCGGTGAGGCCGGCTTCGGCGGCCGGGTGCCGGCCGACCTCTGTCCCGAATGCGGCCAGGCAACACTGGTCTACGAAGAGGGGTGTGCCAAATGCCTTTCGTGCGCTTACAGCGAATGTTAAGGCCGAACACCGGTCGGACGCGGCTGGGGCGGTCGGGCCGCCCGGGTCGGCTGCGCCGAAACTGCCTTATCGCCCGGCGGGGGACGCTCATCGTCATCGTAGCCCCTGGTCGGATGTCCGTGGTCTTCCGCTGGCTGAAGCGGGAGCGGCAGCCGGCCGTCCTGCGCCGGACCGATGGGCGCCGGTTCGTGGTCCGGCCCCAAGCCTGGCTCCGAAGACGCCGGCCCAAGCGCCCCTGATGGGTCCCTTCGGGGAAAATGCCGGGGGGCAGGCTTAAAGCCTGCCCCTTCTTAGCTTAGGAGGCCCAAAACCACCAAGTTAAGGCCCAGCAGAAAGAGGGCCCCCAGCAGGAAATTATTGTAAGCCCGGGCCGAGAGCCGGGCCTGAAAGGCAAAGCCCAGCACCATCCCGGCCGCCAGGGGAATGCAGGCAAGCATACCATATAGGATTTCGGTCGGGCCGAGGAGGCCGGCGATAACGTAGCTTGCCACCTGACCCCCGGTGGAAATGGTCAAGATGGCCCCCACCCCGAAGACAAAATCCGACTTCACGTACCCAATGCTCCGAAGGTAAACGGCGAGAATCGGCCCGGCGATGTTGCCTAAAGACACTAAAACTCCGGTGACGACCCCCACGACAAATCCTACCGGCTTCACCAGGCCCGCCGGAAGCCGGAGCTCGGGGTTAAAGACGGTGGCCAGCACGTAGGAGACCACCAGGGCCCCGACCACTACCTGGACCCACCTGATGGGCAACATCTTAAGGGCCCAGGCGCCCAAAATTACGCCGGGCAGAAGGCCTGCCACCAGGGGTCCCAGGGGCCGCAGGGCCCGCCAGTTCCGGGCGGCCTGGGCCGCCACCCAGAGGCTGGAGACGAAGCTGGGGATGCTCAGGATGGTGATGGCCAGCCGGGGGTTAAGAACCAGGCTTAAGATCGGGGTGGAGGCGACCCCAAACCCGAGGCCGAGGGTGGCCTTGACGAACCCCCCGAAAAAGACGCCCAGGGCGACCACGACCAGGGCCGGCACGGCCCTAGTCTCCGGCCTTGGCCCGCTGGATTGCCGCCTGGTGGGCCGCCAGCTCCAGCCGGTCGTCCAGGGGGGCCAGGGTCGCGTCGGCGTAGCGGCGCTTTAAGGCGAGCCAGATCAGGTGGTCGGCAAAATGGGGGTTTTTAGGCAGCAGGGACCCGTGCATATAGGTGCCGAAGGCCGACTTATAAACCGCCCCTTCGGTGCCGTCCTGCCCGTTATTGCCGAAGCCGACGACCACCCGCCCAAGGGGCGTGGCCCCCGGGCCGAGGACGGTCCGGCCGCCGTGGTTTTCAAACCCGACCAGGGTCCGGCCCTGCCACTCGACGACGATGTTGCCGATGCAGCGGGGCTCGGCGGGGCCCGGGTGGATGGTGTAGGCGTCGAAGATGCCCAGGCCCCGGATTCGCTCTCCCTCGGCCGGCTGGTAATAATGGCCCAGAAGCTGGTAGGCGGCGCAGGCCGCCAGCACCACCACCCCCGACTCCACCGCCGCCCGCAGGGCCTCGCCCTTCACCTCCACCAGGTCACCGGCCACGACCCGCTGGTCCCGGTCCTGGCCGCCCCCCAGGATGAGGATGTCGAAGGCGTCGGGGTCGAACCGTTCCTTAAGCTCCACTGGCACCACCCGGACGCCGATCCCCCGCCACCGGCAGCGCTGGACGAGGCAGATCACGTTGCCCCGGTCGGCGTAGAGGTTGAGCTCATCGGGGTAAAAATAGCCGATGCGCAGCTCCATCAGGCCTCCCAATACGGGCGGGCAAGGCCCCGCCGGGCCAGAATTCGCTGCAGGTCGAGCAGGGCCGTATAAGTAGGCAGCACGTAAAGGGTTGAGCCCGGCCGGGTCTTTTCGACGGCGATATCCAGGGCCCGGCGGATGTCGGGTTCGACGATGGGCTCCGGCGCGTCGGCCGTGCCGGCAACTTCGGCGTATTTCAGTCGGAGGGCCATCTCGGCGGCCCGCAGGCCCGAGGTTATCACCAGGCCCGCCCGTCCCCGGAGCAGGTCGAAATCCACGTCCCAGACCCAGGAGATGTCCCGGCCGTCGTTTACCCGGTCGTTCAGGATGATTAACAAATTTTTGGGCTCGTCCCGGCCGTCCGAAAGGATGAGGCTTACCGCCTCGTTAAAGCCGGCCGGGTTTTTAACCAGGATGGTAACAAGCCGGCGGCGGTTGAACACGACCACCTGCTGGCGGCCAAAGGCCGGCTGAAAGGCCCCCAGCCCCTGCCGGACCAGCCTTGCGGGCACCCGGTAGGCGTAGGCCACGGCGGTGGCGGCCAGGGCGTTATAGGCATTATACGTGCCCCCGACGGGCAGGTCAACCTCGAAGGACTCGCCCCCAAACTGGACCAAGAGGCCGAGGCTTTCGACCCCCTGGGTTCGGACGATTTCCCCGCCGATATCGGGCACCGGCCTTTCCCAGCCGCAGTCGGGACACCGGTATTTGCCCAGGTGGCTGTAATAGACCACCTCGTATTTAAGGGGGCCGTTGCACCGGGGGCAGAAGCGGGCGTCGGCGGCGTGGGGAAGCTGGTCCCGGGCAAAGGGGGAGCTTTCCAGGCCGAAAAGGACCAGGTCTTTGGGAAACTCCTCGGCCAGGGCGGCCAGGTTCGGGTCGTCGGCGTTTAGGATGAGGACCTCCGGCGGGCTTTCCGTAAGGACCCGCCGCCAGGCCCGGGCCAGGGCCTCGACCTCCCCGTACCGGTCGAGCTGGTCCCGGAAGAGGTTGGTCAGAACCACCACGTGGGGCCGGAGCCGGCCCAGCATCTGAGGGAGGGTGCCCTCATCCACCTCGAAAAGCCCCACCCCCCGCCCCCCCAGCACCAGCCGGCCCTGCCAGTCCGACCGCTCCACCAGGGCGCTCAGGATTCCCCGGAGCAGGTTTGACCCGGCCCGGTTGGAGACCGGCTCGTAGCCGGCCCGCAGCAGCACCTCGGCCGTCATCCGGACGGTGGTGGTCTTGCCGTTGGTGCCGCTTACGAGGATGATGCCCCCGGTGAGCTGCTGGGCCCACTCGTCCAGGTAGTCGGGGGCGACGGCCTCGACGATCAGGCCGGGGAGGGCCGTGCCCCCGCCCAGCCGCAGGAGCCGGGCCGTTTTCCGCAGGGCCTTGGCCGCGCCAATGACAGGTAATCTGTTAAGGCCCATACCCCAAAGAGTCTAACGTCACGGCCGGCCGTTGACAAGGCCGGGCGATTGAGTTATAAAATGGCCGTTGATGGGGCTGAGAGACTACTGGCGGGTCCTGGGCCGAAGGTGGTGGCTGATGGCGGCCCTGGTGGTGCTGGCCGCCGGCTCGGCTTACGTCTACAGCAAGCTCCAACACCCCTTTTATCGGTCCTCAATAAGGCTTTTCGTCATCCCATGGCGGCCCGACTACGGCGTCACCCTGGTGGTCCGGGAGACCATTCGCCAGTATAGCCAGCTCCTGACCACCGACGCCATCATCAAGCGGGTAAACAGCCAGCTCCAGCTCGACCTTTCGCCGGAGGAGTTTCGCCGAAGGGTCCGGGTGAGCGAGGCCGCCGATGCCCAGGCGATCCTCATCGAGGCCGACGACCCGAATCCCGAGACGGCCCGACGGATTGTCCTGGCCCTTGCTGAAGCTTTCCGGGAGCAGCAACAGCTCCGGATGAAGGATGTGG
>DAOUCL010000115.1:0-5209 GCA_034432015.1 Dehalococcoidia bacterium | reverse complement strand
TCGTCAAAGCTCTTGACATAAGCGTCTAAACGCTTATGTCAAGAGCGGCAGGCGCCTCCCCGGAAGGGTTGTTTTGTCCAAAAACAAGCTTAAGGGGAGCGCCTGCCCCACGGTCGACTTTGTCGACCGGCTCATCCCACCATCTATGGGACAGACCCCGTCACGGCCAGGGCCGAAGTCATCGCCGGTGACAGGCGGGTAGACTGCAACCCGCTGAGCACGGCCCGTAATGGGCAGCGTCCCGGCCCAGGGCCGGGCGCGGCTCTGTATTAGCCAGGACCTTGCAAAGGCCCCGGGACAAGCCCACACGCCCTTGACGGAGAAATACGGTTCGAAATATAATGGGCCGCAAGCGGCAGCTAGACCGGGCCGAAAGGGGGTGGTTGACCTGGCGGATCCCCCTGGAGGGGGCAGTTTCTACGGTCCCTTCGCAGCGTTCCTTAAATCCCGGTCAAGGAGGGTGTAACCGTGGCTGAGATCTCCCGGGATAAGCTCCTGTGGATTTATGAGCGGATGCGCCTGATCCGTACTTTTGAGGATAAGGTGGCCGAGCTGTTCGCCCAGGGACTTTTGCCCGGCTTCGTTCACCTTTACGCCGGCGAAGAGGCCATCGCCGTGGGCGTCTGCGTCCACCTGACCGACCGAGACCATATCACCTCCACCCACCGGGGCCACGGCCACTGCATCGCCAAGGGGGTCGACATCAACGCCATGATGGCCGAACTCTTCGGCAAGGCCACCGGCGCCTGCAAGGGCAAGGGCGGTTCCATGCACATCGCCGACGTGAGCAAGGGGATGCTGGGCGCCAACGGCATTGTCGGCGGGGGCGGACCCCTGGCCTGCGGCTCGGCCCTGACGGCCAAGGTGACCGGCTCCGACTCGGTGACCGTCTGCTTCTTTGGGGATGGGGCAGCCGAGCAGGGAACCATTCACGAGGCGATGAACCTGGCCGCCATCTGGAAGCTGCCGGTGATTTTCGTCTGCGAAAATAACCTTTACGCCGAGTCCACCCCGTGGTTTTACCACTGCGCGGCCAAGGATATTGCCGACCGGGGCGTGGCCTACAACATCCCGGGCGTGCTCGTGGACGGCACGGACGTCTTCGCCGTGTATGAGGCGGCGGGGGAGGCCGTGGCCCGGGCCCGCCGGGGCGAGGGGCCGACCCTCATTGAGGCCAGGGCCTTTCGGTATTACGGTCACTTCCAGGGTGATCCCCTCACCTACCGGACCAAAGAGGAAGAGGAGGAATACCGGCGGCGGGACCCCATCGACCAGTTTCGGCGGCGGGTCCTTGAACGCAACCTGCTTACGGCCGCCGAGCTGGATGCCGTCGACGCCCGGGCCCGGGAGGTGGTGGAGGCGGCCGTTCGGTTCGCCCAGGAGAGCCCCTACCCGGCCCCCGAAGAGCTCTTGACCGACGTTTACGTTAAGTATCCGTAAAAGAGGAGGCGAAGAGATGGCCGGCCGAGTTATCACCTTCCGGGAAGCCCTTAATGAGGCGATGCGGCTGGAGATGCGCCGGGACCCCACCGTCATCCTGATGGGGGAGGATGTGGCCGGCGGGGCCCGCCTGCCCCACGTGGAGGGCCGGAACGAGGAGGCCTGGGGCGGCGTAATGGGCGTCACCAGGGGGCTGGCCAAGGAGTTCGGCCGAACCCGGGTCCTGGATACCCCCATCAGCGAGTCGGCCTTCATCGGGGCGGCCGTGGCCGCGGCCGCCACCGGCCTACGGCCCATCGCCGAGCTGATGTTCGTCGACTTCTTCGGGGTCTGCATGGACCAGATCTTCAACCAGGGGGCCAAGCTCCGCTACATGTTCGGGGGCAAGGCCAAGGTCCCCATGGTCATTCGGACGATGATCGGGGCCGGCTTCCGGGCCGCCGGCCAGCACTCAGGCTGCCACTATTCGGTCTTCACCCATATGCCCGGGCTGAAGACCGTGGTGCCGTCCACCCCCTACGACGCCAAGGGCCTCCTTATCTCGGCCATCCGGGATGACGACCCGGTCATCTTCTTCGAACACAAGCTCCTCTACGACATGGAGGGGGAGGTGCCGGAAGGGGAGTACACCATCCCCCTGGGGCAGGCGGATATCAAGCGGGCGGGCCGGGACGTGACGGTGGTGGCCATCGGCCGGATGGTCCACATCGCCCTGGAGGCCGCCGAACGGCTGGCCGCCGGCGATGGGGTAAGCCTGGAGGTGGTGGACCCCCGGACCCTCTCGCCCCTGGACGAGGAGACCATCATTAACTCTGTCAAGAAAACCCACCACCTGGTGGTGGTTGACGAGGATAATCCCCGGTGCAGCCTAGCCACGGACATCGTCGCCCTGGTTACCACCCGGGCCATCGAGTACCTGGACGGCCCGCCCCAGATGGTGACGGCCCCCCACACGGTGGTGCCCTTCAGCCCGGTCCTCGAGGACCTTTACATCCCGTCGCCGGACAAGGTGATTCAGGCGGTCAACGCGGCCCTGGGCCGTCAGTAATGTCAGCGGTCGGAATCATTGCCAACCCGGCCTCGGGCAAGGACATCCGCCGGCTGGTCGCCCAGGCCTCGGTATTCGACAACAACGAGAAGGTCAACATCATCCGGCGGGTCCTCCGGGCCCTGGATGCCCTGGGGGTCCGGCAGGTTTTCATCATGCCCGACACCTCCGGGCTGGGGTTGCGGGCGCTGGACGGCCTGCGCCTCAGCCTGGAGGCGCGGCTTATCGAGATGCCCGTCTACGGCGATGCCCGGGATTCGGCCACCGCCGCCCGAATCCTGGCCGAGCGGGGGGTGGCCTGCATCGTCACCCTGGGCGGGGACGGCACCAACCGGGCCGCCGCCCGGGGCTGCGGGGATCTGCCCCTTATCCCCGTCTCGACTGGCACCAACAATGTGTTTTCGGTCATGGTCGAGGGGACGGTGGCCGGCCTGGCGGCGGGGGTTATCGCCGCCGGCCTGGTCCCGGCCGACGCCGTAAGTTACCGGACCAAACGCCTTGAGCTTTACATCGACGGGGAACTGGTAGACGTCGCCCTGGTGGACGTGGCCACCAGCCGGGACCTCTTCGTGGGGAGCCGGGCCCTCTGGGACCCCGGGCGGCTCCGGGAGGTGGTCCTGGCCCAGGCCCGGCCGGGCACCGTGGGGCTGGCGGCGGTGGGCGGCTGTCTAACAACCTTGAGCCCCCGCAACCCCCATGGCCTCTACCTCCGGCTGGGGACTGGGGGCCGCCGGGTGCTGGCCCCGGTCGCCCCCGGCCTGGTGGTCCCGGTGGGCATCTTAGAACACCGCCTGGTCGAGGCCGGGGAGGAGGTCCGGCTTGACCCCGGAAACTGCACCGTGGCCCTGGACGGGGAGCGGGAGGTCGAGGTGGGAATCCACCAGACTGTGAGCGTCCGGTTGACCACGGCCGGACCCCGGTTAGTGGACATCGAGGCCGCCCTGGCCGAAGCGACCCGGCGGGGGGCCTTTGACCTGGTTCGGTCGTCAGATGCTCCGGTGGGGGGTTAGCGATGGCGGTTCAGATTGTCATGCCCAAGCTGGGAATGGCCATGACCGAGGGGGAGGTGGTGAAGTGGCTTAGAGAGGACGGGGCCAAGGTAGCCAAGGACGAACCGGTCGTCCAGGTGATGAGCAAAAAGATAACCTACGAGGTGAGGGCGCCCCAGGCAGGGATCCTGCGCCACGCCGTCCGGCCCGGGCAGAAGGTGCCGGTGGGGACCGTCATCGGGTATATCGCCGCCCCGGGGGAGGAGCTACCGGCCGCCCCGGCCGCCGCGCCGGCAGCTACCGCGGAGGTCGGAGCAGCCCCGGCGACCCAGGCCGAGGTGCTGGCAACGCCCATGGCCAAGCGCCTGGCCCGGGAGCACGGCATCGACCTCCGGGAGGTCCGGGGAACGGGCCCCGGCGGCCGAATCCAGGAGTCGGACGTCCTGGCTTACTTAGAACAACGCCGCCGGGCCCCCGCCGCCCCGGAGACTCCCCCGGCGGCCCGGGTGATCCCCTTCGCCGGGATGCGCCGGGCCATCGCCGAGCGGATGACCGAAAGCCTTCGGACCATGGCCCAGGTGACCATCACCACCGAGGCGGACGTCACCGGCCTGGTGGAGTACGTCGACCGCCTCAAGACCCGGGCCGATGTAAGCTACACGGCCGTCCTGGTGAAGGCGGTGGCCGCGGCCTTAAAACAACACCCCCTCTTAAACTCGACCCTGGTCGGGGACGAGATCCGGCTCCTGGGGGAGATAAACATCGGGGTGGGGGTGGCCCTGGATGAGGGGCTGATCGTTCCCGTCGTCCGCAATGCCGACCGCCTGAGCCTGGCCGAGGTCGACCGGGAGCTTAAGCGGCTGGCGGCGGCCGCCCGGGCCGGGACCCTCACGGTGGATGAGGTTACGGGCAGCACCTTTACCATCAGCAACCTGGGAATGTTCGGGGTGGACGCCTTTACACCGATAATCAACCCGCCGGAGGTCGTTATCTTGGGCGTCGGCCGGATTGTCGAAAAGCCGGCGGTTTATCGGGGCCAGGTCGCCGTCCGCAGCCTGATGACCTTAAGCCTTACTTTCGACCACCGGGTTGTGGACGGCGCCCCGGCGGCCGCGTTTCTTCAGACGTTGGCCGGCATGCTCGCCCAGCCGGCCCTCATCTTCGGCCAGGGGGAGGTCTGACCGGTGGCCGACGCCGACCTGCTGGTGGTTGGGGGCGGGCCGGCGGGAATATCGGCGGCCCTGCGGGCCCGGGAGCTGGGGGCCCAGGTCGTCCTCTTTGAACGGGAGCGGGTCGGGGGAACCTGCCTTCACCGGGGCTGTGTCCCCAGCGTGGTCAGTGTGGAGCTGGCCAATCGCCGGCGGGCAGGCCAGGAAGGGCCGGCCTGGGGCCTAGAGACCTCCCCGGGGGCCGTGAACCTGGCCCTTGCCCGCCGCCGGCGGGACGAGGTCGTCGAAAGGCTCCACGCCGGAACCCTGGCCTACCTCGGGCAGGTGGGGGTCCGGCCGGTGGAAGGAGAGGCCCGTCTTCTGCCGGGCTGCGCCGTCGAAGCGACGGTGGGCGGTCGGACCGAAAGGTTCACCGGCCGGGGCGTGGTTCTGGCGATGGGGGCCGCCTTTGTCCTGCCGGAGGTTCCCGGGGTGGACCTCCCCGGCGTCTGGACCACCGACCACTGCCTGGGTCTGGACGAGGTTCCGGCCGAACTGGCCGTCTACGGCGGGGGGTTCATCGG
>DAOUCL010000114.1:0-6905 GCA_034432015.1 Dehalococcoidia bacterium | reverse complement strand
TCCCCTCCCGGGTGCGCTCGCCCACCCCGGCGAAGACGGAGCTGCCGCCGTGCTCGGCGGCACTGTTGCGGATGAGCTCCTGGATGATCACCGTCTTGCCGACCCCGGCCCCGCCCAGGGCCCCAACCTTCCCGCCGCGGGTGAAGGGCACCACCAGGTCGAAAACCTTGATTCCCGTCTCCAGGATCTGGCGGGTTGTCTCCTGCTCGGCGAAGGGCGGTGCCGGCCGGTGGATGGGGTAGCGCTTCTGGGCGTTTACCGGGCCGGCGTTGTCGATGGGCTCCCCCAGAACGTTAAAGAGCCGGCCCAGGGTCTCGGGCCCGACGGGGACGCTGATGGGCGCCCCGGTGTCGTAGGCGGGCATCCCCCGGCGCAGGCCGTCGGTGCTGCCCATGGCTAGGCAGCGCACCCAGTTGTTCCCCAGGTGCTGCTCCACCTCGGCCACCAGCACCCGGTCCGCTTCGGGGACGGGGATCTCGATGGCGTTGAAGATCCCCGGAACCTGGCCCGGCGGAAACTCGATATCCACCACCGTCCCGATGATCTGGCGGATCCGGCCTTCGACTTTCTGCGTCATCTTCTTTCACCCCTCAAGCTTCCGGTCAGCCGCCGAGGGCGGCGGCCCCGGCCACGATTTCCAGAAGCTCTTTAGTAATAATCTCCTGGCGCAGTTTGTTACGGATCAGGATCAGGTTGTTGACAACCTCCAGGGCGTTGTCGGTGGCGTTGCGCATAACCACCATCCGGGCCGAATACTCGCCCCCGATGGACTCTAAGATCGCCTGGTAAATCTGAATCTCCACGTAGCGGGGCAGAAGCTCCCGCAGGACCACCTCCGGGTTGGGCTCGTAGATATACTCCGGGTGGCGGGGGTAGGCGTCGGCCGGGGGCGGCTCCACGGGCAGAAGCTGCCGGACCACCGGCCGCTGGACCATGGTGCTGACGAACTGATTAAAAACGACGACGACTTTATCCACATAGCCCGAGGTGTAGTCGTCCATAACCACCCGGGCGATGGGGCGAATATCCACCAGGCTCGGGTAATCCCCCAGCTGGGTAAACTCCGCCCGGATGGGTTGCCCGGCCCGAACCATAAAGTCCCGACCCTTCCGGCCGACCACCACCAGGCTTACCGGCACCGGCTGCTCCAGGATGAACTGGGCGGTCCGCCGGTTGACGTTGGCGTTAAAGGCCCCGCAAAGCCCCCGGTCGGCCGTGATGTGGATAATCCCGACCCGGTGGACGGTGGGCCGCACCGCCATCAGCGGATGGACGGCCTCTTCCTCCCGGCGGCGGGCGGCCAGGTCGGCCAGAACCTCCCCCATCTTCTCGGCGTAGGGCCGGCTGGCGAGTAGCCGCTCCTGGGCCCGGCGCATCTTGGCCGCCGCCACCAACTCCATCGCCTTGGTGATCTTGGCGACCCCCTGAACGCTTCGGATTCGGCGCCTGATTTCCCGTAGGGTTGCCATCTTAGAAGGTGTGGGTCTGCTTAAATTCGACGATGGCCGCCTTAAGGGCCTCGACGGTCTCGTCCGGCAACTCCTTGGTCTCGGCGATGGTCCGGCCGATTTCGGGGTGGGCCTCGTCTACCCACTTTAAGAAGGCCGCCTCCCACTCTTTAACCTTGCTTACCGGCACATCGTCCAGGTAGCCGTTGGTCACCGCGAAGATAATCATCACCTGGTGCTCCAGGGGCACCGGCTCGAATTCCGGCTGCTTGAGAATCTCGGTGATGCGCATCCCCCGCTCCAGCTGGGCCCGGGTCGCCTTGTCCAGCTCCGAGGCCCCGAACTGGGCGAAGGCGGCCAGCTCCCGGAACTGGGCCAGCTCCAGCTTGAGCCGGCCGGCCACCTTCCGCATCGCCCGGGTCTGGGCCGCCGACCCCACCCGGGAAACCGAAATGCCCACGTTAATGGCCGGTCGGATGCCGGCGTTGAACAGCTCCGGCTCCAGGTAGATCTGGCCGTCGGTGATGGAGATGACGTTGGTGGGGATGTAGGCGGAAACGTCCCCGAGCAGGGTCTCGATGATGGGCAGCGCCGTCAGGGAACCCCCGCCGTACTCCGGGGCCAGCTTGGCGGCCCGCTCCAGCAGGCGGCTGTGGAGGTAGAAGACGTCGCCGGGGTAGGCTTCCCGGCCGGGGGGCCGCCGCAGCAACAGCGACATCTCCCGGTAGGCCCAGGCGTGCTTGGTGAGGTCGTCGTAGACGATGAGGGCATCCCGGCCCGACTCCATAAACTCTTCGCCCATGGCGCAGCCGGCGTAGGGGGCCAGGTACTGGAGGGGCGCCGGGTCGGAGGCGCTGGCCACCACCACGATGGTGTGGTCCATGGCCCCGTACTGCTCCAAGGTTGCCACCACCTGGGCGATCTTCGACTGCTTCTGGCCGATGGCTACGTAAATGCAGATAAGGTCCTTGCCCTTTTGATTAATAATCGTATCGATGGCGATCGCGCTCTTCCCGGTGCCCCGGTCGCCGATGATGAGCTCCCGCTGGCCCCGGCCGATGGGGATCATGCTGTCGATGGCCTTGATGCCCGTCTGAACGGGCGTATTTACCGGCTGGCGGTAGACGACGCCGGGGGCGATCCGCTCCACCGGCCGGAACTTGGTCGCGTTGATGGGACCTTTACCGTCGATGGGCTGCCCCAGGGGGTTAACGACCCGGCCGATGAGGGCATCCCCCACCGGGACCTCGATGACCCGGCCGGTGGACCGGACCAGGTCCCCCTCTTTAATAAGCTCGTAGTCGCCCAGGATGACGGCCCCGACGGTCTCCTCCTCCAGGTTCATGGCCAGGCCGAAGACCCCGTGGGGAAACTCCAGAAGCTCCATGGCCCGGGCCCCGCTCAGGCCGTGGATCCGGGCGATGCCGTCGCCCGCCTCAATAACGACCCCAACGTCGACGGCCGTTACCGGCGCCCCAAACCTTTCGATCTGCTGTTTAATAATCTGCGGAATCTCTTCCGGCCGAATCGCCATTGTCGGTCACCCCTCCGTGACGGTTTTTAGCCCCGAATCAAAGTCTCCCGCAGCCGCTCCAGGCGGGTTCGCACGCTGCCGTCGATAAGCTTATCCCCGACCCGGACAATGAGGCCACCGAGGATGGACGGGTCCACCCGGGTCCTAAGGATAACCCGCTTGCCGGTAAGCTCCGAAAGCTGCCGGATGATCACCGCCTTATCGGCGTCTTCTAAGGGGACGGCGCTGGTCACCTCGGCCACCACGACCCCCCGGTAATCATTGGCCAGCCGGCCAAACTCCTCGAAAATCCGCCTGAGAAGCTTGATCCGGCGCCGGCGGACCAGCAGAAGGACGAAGTTTCGGACCTCCGGCAGGAAACCGGCCAGGGTCCGTTCAACGAACTCCTGCTTGGCCTCAAAAGGCACCTGCGGGGCGGCCAAAAAGGCCCCCGCCTCCGTCCCTTCGACCAGGTCCACCAGCCGTTCCAGCTCGGCGGCCCAGCGGTCCACCTGGCCCCGCTCCCGGGCAACTTCGAAGGCGGCCTGGGCGTAGCGGCGGGCGATTCGGCCCTGCCGTGCCGACGGCGTCATGTCACGCTCCTGGTGCGTTCGACCTCGGCCAGCACCTCTTCGATGAGCCGCCGGTGGTCGTCCCGGTCGAGAACCCGGCCGATTACCCGTTCGGCGGCCAGCACCGTCAGGTCGGCAAACTCCCGCCGAAGCTGGGCGATGGCCGCATCCCGCTCCCGCTCGATCTCGGCCCGGGCCCGGGCCAGGAGCGCCTCGGCCTCGGCCAGGGCCTCCTGCAGCCTCTGTTGCCGAACCTGCTCGGCGACCCGGTGGGCCTCGGCGATAATCTGCTGTCCCTCCCGCCGGGCCTGCTCGATCCGGGCCTGGAACTCCTGCTGGATCTGCTCGGCCTGGCGGCGGATGAGCTCGGCCTGCTCCATGCTCTGGCGAACCCGGGCGGCCCGCTCATCGAGCATGCGCAGGACCGGCTTGTAGAGAACAAGCCGGAGCAGGATAAGGAGCAGGACCAAGTTAACAATCTGCGCCAGCAGCCCCGGCAGGTTTATTCCCAACGCCTCCAACGGCGGCCTCCCTCAGCGGATGAATTTTATAACAATGGCCACGACCAGGGCGTAGATGGCGATGGCCTCGGCAAAGGCGATGGCCAGGATCATGTTGGGCCGAATCGCCGGCTCGGCCTCGGGGTTGCGGCCCAGGGCCTCCATCGCCCGGCTCCCCAGCATGCCGATGCCGAGGCCCGGCCCGATGGCCCCGATGGCGATGGCAAGGGCTGCCGCAAGCTGCTGAAGTCCGAAATCGGTCAAGGTTCGATACCTCCTTTTCGCAAAGATTTTAATGTCCGTGATGTTCCTCACCGTGGTGGGGCGTCACGGCCAGCTTGGCAAAGACCAGGGTGAGCATGGCAAAGACGGCGGCCTGGATAAAGCCGACGAAGAGCTCGAGGCCGTAGAAGGGCAGCGCCACCAGCAGGGGCGCCAGGAAGGCGATGGCGGCCAAGAGCACCTCGCCGGCAAAAATGTTGCCGAAGAGCCGGAAGGTAAAGCTTATGACCCGGGCAACTTCGGCGATGAGCTCGAGCAGGCCGATGAATACGTCGATAACGCCCATAAAGACCCGGCCCCGCAACAGGTTCTGGAAGTTAAAAAACCGGCTCCCGTAGCCGAAGGGGCCGAGGGCCTTGATGCCCCAGTACTCCACGAAAAACATGGCTACCAGGGCGATGGCCAAGGGGGTATTGACGTCGGTGTTGGCGCTTCGAAGGAGCGGAATCAGCTTGCCCGCCAGAACCCCCGCCGTGGCCTCGGGCCCGTGGCCGTTGTGCTCCCCGGCCGGAAGGTCCCGGCAGACGGCCCCGGTCATCGGTAGAACCCCCACCGTCAGGGGACCCAAGTGGACGGGGACAAATTCGCACACCTTGCCGTGGTCGGCGGCCTCAATCAGGCCGATGGTGGTGTAGCCGGGTAGAAGGCCCATCCAGTTAGCGGTGAGAATAAACAAAAAGATAGTGGCCACCACCGGGAAGAACTGGCGGGCCCAGCGCTCTTCCCCGGCCACCGACTCGACGATGCCGTACATCCACTCGATGAGGGCCTCGGCCAGGTTCTGGAGGCGGCGGGTGGGAATAAGCTCCATTCGGCGGGTGGCCAGGAGGCTGAGGCCCACCAGGACGGCCATGGCTAGCCAGGTGGCCAGCATCGTGTTGGTGATAACAAACTTAAAAGGCCCAACGGTTCCGACGGGGAGGATAGGTTCGGCCGGGAGGAGAATCTCCGGGAAAGGCACCCGAACGAAGAAGTTAAACACGATGAAGAGGATAATTACCAGGAGGGCCAGCCTACGGTTCATCGGCCCTGCCCCCGTTCCGAATCGCTTGCCGCGACCAGCATCTTATACGCTCCAACCAGACCGATAATTAACCCGGCGAAAAGCCCAACCAGCGTGAAAATCGGCGTCGTCCCCAGCCGTCCGTCCACCCAGTAGCCGAGGCCCGGGCCGCCGACCAGGGCGACGGCCAGGAACCAACCGATGCCGATCAGCCGGCCCATCCGGCCGCCCCCGGCCCCCTGGACCGGCCCAAGCCATAGTGAATTATATCACAAACCACAAAACAAGGGCCCCGTCTGGAGCCCGAAGTTACGCCTGGCCGGATAAAGGGACGTCAGGATTTGCCCGGTTCCTGGTCGCCCAGGTCAAGGCTCTTAAGGAATTCCTGGAAGATGGGCGGCAGTTCGACCTTCTCCTCGGCCTTGGGGGGCTTTTCCCGTTCGGGTTTGGGCGCCTCTTCTTCCAGGGTAACGCCCGCCCGCTCCATTACGGATTCCTCGGCGTAAATGGGTGCCTTAACCCGAACGGCCAAGGCGATGGCGTCGCTCGGCCGGGAGTCAACCTCGATCTGGCGGCCGCCGACGTCCATCAGGATGCGGGCGTAGAAGGTCTCGTTGTTCAGGTCGTTGACAACTACTGAGGATACGGTCGCACCGAGCTCGTGAATGATGTTTTTAAGCAAGTCGTGGGTGAGCGGCCTGGGAACCTGAATCTGCTGAAGCTCCAGCGCGATGGCGTCGGCCTCGTGGGGGCCGATCCAGATGGGGAGGTACCGGTCGGCATATTTTTCTTTAAGTATCAGCACCCGCTGTCCGTTAAGCAGACTCACCCGGATGCTGTCAACGACCATTTCGACCAACGCCATATCGGACCCTCCCTCAGAACCCTTCGCCTACCCAGATTGTAGCCCACCACCCGCGCCCTGTCAACCGCCCCCGGCCGGCCCTTCGGCCGCGGGCCGACGGAACCCGCTCTTGAACCACCGCCCGGCCGCCGGCTTTTACTTATCCTTTGATGACGGCGATGGGGCGGAGCTTGGCCACCTTCCGGGATATCCCGGCGTTGTGGCAGACGTTCACCACCTCGACCACATCCTTATAGGCTTCGGAGGCCTCCTCGGCCAGGAGGGCCCGGTTCTGGACCCGGACCACGATCCCCTTCTTGGCCAGCTCGGCCACCAGGTCAACCCCTTTAAGCATCTTTTTGGCCGCCGTTCGGCTCTGGACCCGGCCGGCCCCGTGGGCGGTGGACCCCCAGGTCTGGCGCATCGCCTCTTCAGTTCCGACCAGGACGTAGGAGTAGCGGCCCATGTCGCCGGGGATAAGGACCGGCTGCCCGATACCCCGGTATTTGGCCGGGATGGCCGGGTGGCCCGGCGGGAAGGCCCGGGTCGCCCCCTTGCGGTGGACGCACAACGTAAGCATCTTGCCGTCGACCTCGTATTCTTCGATTTTGGCGATGTTGTGGGCCACGTCGTAAACCATGTGCATCCCCAGCCGCTCGGGGGTGGACTCGAAGATTTTCGCAAAGGAGTACCGGGTCCAATAGGCGATAAGCTGACGGTTGGCCCAGGCGAAGTTGGCCGCG
>DAOUCL010000113.1:0-4079 GCA_034432015.1 Dehalococcoidia bacterium | reverse complement strand
GCCGGGGGCACCGTCACCGCGGTGGGGGTCGCTGTCGGCGGCACCGGAGTGGCTGTCGGCGTAGACGTTGGCGCAGGCGGCACGGCCGTTGCCGTCGGCGTCGGCGGAACCCCGGTCGGGGTCGCTGTCGGCGGTACCGGGCTGCTGGTGGGCGTCGCCGTCGGCGTATTTGTGGCCGTCGGGGTCGGCGTATTGGTCGGGGTCGGGCTCGGCGTGCCGGTCGGCGTCGGCGGACCGGGGGTTGTAATCGGTGTTTGAGTCGGCGTCGCCGTGGGCGTGCTGGTCGGCGTGGCCGTCGGAGTTGCGGTGGGCGTATTGGTCGGCGTTGCGGTTGGTGTGTTCGTGGGAGTAGCCGTTGGCGTTGCAGTGGGTGTGTTGGTCGGCGTTGCCGTTGGTGTACTCGTGGGAGTCTGTGTGGGCGTGCTCGTCGGCGTGTTCGTTGGTGTCGGAGTTGGCGTTTCGGTGGGGGTGGCTGTCGGCGTGCTCGTTGGTGTCGGGGTCGGCGTTGGGGTAACGATGGCGCTCGGCTGTATGCTCCGATCCTGGTTGCTCTGGCCACTGCCATCAAGGCTCTGGGTCCGCATGTGCCAGGGAGCGCCGCTGATCAGCGAAGCGCCGTCCGGCTGGCCTCCGCCCGCAACATCCCAGTAAGTGGAGGACGCGATGTGCCCGCCCCACAGAAAGAGCACATTTGACTGCGTTGCCCGGAAAGTGACCAGGACGTCGGCTGTACTGTTCGCGCCCACGTTCCCGTCATGCGTCGGGCCGGAAATGCTAACAATTGTTCCACCGTAGAGGGTGAGCTTGCGCGAACCTCCGAAAGCTGCTTCTGCCCCGCTAACTGGTAGTCCATTAGCAAGAAACGAGTCACTCGGGAAATCCATAACACTTGGGGTCAGGGCCCCTACAGGGCAGATAGCCGGTACGCCGCCGCCCCCTGGTGCGCATGGGTCTACACCGGTCTCGGTGGCGTTAAACGTTGCCAGGAAGTCGTAGGCTTTATGTCCACGAGACGTAAAGTCGTAATTGATGTGAATTGTATGCGTAATACTAGTATCAAGTCCCTCAATCGAGAGCCTGAAGGGGACGACCCTGCCTTCGGTATAGGCCGAATTGTTCTGGTTGAGGTCTCCATTCTGCCAGCCCTTTCCAGGCAAGTTGGCCCACTGGTCCAGATTCACCTTTGAAGCCGCCGCGGCCGCGGGATTGGCCTGGGCCGGCGGAGTGGACGGTGTATAAGTGTACGTCAGGACCGTAATCAGGGCGGCAAGGGCTACGAGGGTTAAAAGCCAGCGTCCGGCCTGGCGGCCGGCCGCGCCGTTGCGGTCTCTGCGGTCCATCTTATCCAGTCCTTCAAAGGTTTTAGAGAGCTCGTCCTTCGCCTGCGACCGGGCGCCGGCAGACTTTTTAGCCGCCACCCATCGGGCCCGGCTCAGAGCCGCCGGTTCCGGGTGCTTAACCCTGCCGCTTGCTGACCGCTGGGGAAACCGCTTCGGGGCCCAGGCCCCACCCTGCAGCCGCCGACTGTCGACGGCCAACCAGAATATTTTCTCCCCGCACGGTTGCGGAAAGGTTGAGAAAGGGTTACAAACCAGTTAAAAAATTTGACAACCTTTCCGGAAACCGCTGTTAGCCACCGCTAAGGGGTCCGCTTGGGGATTCGCTGAAGCCGCTTCGCTGGAATGGAGCCATCCGGCAGTCTGCCGTCCGCTCAACGATATCATACTGACAAGAAGACCGGCCGTCAACGACCCGGCCGGTACAAAAGTACCGGTCCGCGGCCCCAACTACCAGCGGCCTGTCCGTTGTCCTCACCAATCCACCGGACCCCGCTGATGCCGCAGGCCATTCACCGGCCGGCGGCTGGCGCCCCAAAATTCGGCGCCGCGGCTCTCGGCCAGGGCCACATAGAAGGCGTCGTAGGCCCGTTTACGGCCCAGCCGTTGAGCCCAGGCCAGTGCGGCCGCCAGGGCCTGCCCCGCCTCTTCGGGGGCAAGTATGCCGTCCCAAACGGACCGCCGCAGACCGGAGGTTACTTCAGCCGCAGCTTCGTCTCCCGCAGGAGTGGGCGCCATTCACCGTGCTGAGGAGCCCGGGCAGGTCCCACATCCGGGCGGCACTGCAATGACCTTCACCCCCTGACTCCCCCTCTCCCGCCCGGCGGGAGAGGGGGCCGGGGGTGAGGGAGAAACTGGAAAGTGGGAGCGGTACTTAAGTACACGCACCACTGCCTGCTGTCAGGGTAAACTTTCCTGTGAGAGTCTGAGAGCTGTGCCGGGGACCGCTCCGGCAACCCGGCACAGCCCCAGAATGAGCGGAGCTTGAGCGGTGTTAAGAGCTTTTTGGGTCCTGCCCATCGCCGTGTGGTTCTTAATAGCCGGCATCCTGCCGGATCCAGCCTCAACCTCGGCCCGTCAGGCCGGCCCTGACCCGGAGCAGGTCTTCCCCCGGCCGGAGGCCGCTTTAAGCCTGCCCAGCCGGGTATTTGTGCCGGTGGTCAACAAGGCCGTTTTCTCTGTTAATCCCGGCACCGGTTCCGGGACCGGCAATGCAGCCGTCCAGGCCGTGGCTTTAGGGGCGTATGTCCACAACTTCCCCTACTACGGGGACGTCCTGGCCTTTTTAAACCTCATTGGCCGCAACCTGGCGGTCCTCATGTGGTACCGGCCCTGGGGACCCGCCCAGTTCAGCGGCTTTCACCCGGAAGACCTCGAGTACGCCTATTCCCTCGGGGCTGTCCCCATGGTCACCTGGGAGCCCTGGAACTGGGACGACCCCCGCGGCCCGAACCAGCCGGAGTACGCCCTGCGCAATATCGTCGCGGGCAATTTCGACGACTACATCCGGAGCTGGGCCCGGGCGGCGAAAGCTTTCGGCCGCCCCTTTTACCTGCGGTTCGCCCACGAGATGAACGGCTACTGGTACCCGTGGGGAGCCGGCGTCAACGGCAACCGGCCTGAGGAATACGTTGCCGCCTGGCGCCGCATCCACGCCATCTTCGCGGCGGAGGGCACGACCAACGTCCGATGGGTCTGGACACCCAACATCGACGACCAGGCGGTCTCTATTGAGGCCTTCTATCCCGGCGACGCCTACGTCGACGTTGTCGGCATGGACGGCTACAACGGCGGCACCGCCCTGCCCGACTGGGGCGGCTGGCGGTCGGCGGCCGAGATCTTCGGCCGCACTTACGCAAAGCTTACGGCCCTGACCGATAAGCCCATCATCATCGCCGAGACCGCCTCGGCCGAGGCCGGCGGGGACAAGGCGGCCTGGATTCGGGAGACGTTCTCGGCTATCCCGGAGCTTTTCCCGCGAGTCCGGGCCCTCATCTGGTTCAACGCCAACAAGGAGACCGACTGGCGGGTCAACTCGTCCCCGGCCGCCCTGACGGCCTTTCGGGAAGCCGTGGCCTCGCCAGTTTACCAGGGCCGGCTCCCATAGGCCGGCGATCCCCGCAGGCCCGGAACGCCCAGCAGAGCTTTCCGCAAAAGCTCGGGGCTTACTCGCCAGTCCGGCGTCCTGAAGAGGCCGGCGCTGTTCGGCGGGTTAACGTCATTAAAATAAACCAGGGCCCGGAGCTCAGGGATTCCCTGGGCCGCCCGAAATGCGGCCTTCAGCCACTCGACCCGGTATTTATCTTCCCCGGCAACCCCCAGCTCAGCGACAATCACGGGTTTGCCAAACCCTTTAACCAGCCCGAACTTCGGCCCGAAGATCTCCATAAAAGCGAGGGCATCCGGCGCCCCCCAGAAGACGTCCCACTCCCGGAAGCCAAGCACTGTGAGGCCCACGTAGTCCACGTAAGTCTGGCCCGGCCAGTAGTCCCGGGCCGAAGGAGTGCCGGCGGGCGACCAGACGAACTTCACGTTCGGGGCCGCGGCGGCCCGGCAGACACCCACCACCCGGCGGTAGGCGGCGATGTAGTCCGGCGGCGACCCCGCAGACCAGGGGTAGAGGCCTTTCAGGTCCATTTCGTGGCCCCACCTCAGGAGGATTTCCTGGGGGCTCTCGGCGGCCAGAACCGAGCACATCCGCCGGACCTCGCCGTCATATTTTCCGGCGGCAACGTCCGAAAT
>DAOUCL010000112.1:0-15791 GCA_034432015.1 Dehalococcoidia bacterium | reverse complement strand
GGGTCCCGAAGGGGAAGACAAAGTTGCTCGGGTTAAAGAAAGCCGTGGCCTCGAGGCCCAGCTCCAGGTCGGCCGGGATCTTCCGGGGTACGTAGGCCTCGAGGGCCACCTCCTGGAAGGTGACCGCCCGCTCGGGGGCGCCCCGAACGAAGAACCGACCCCTTTCGAAGACGACGTCGGCCTCGGCCGCCTCAAGCAGGTGGGCCGCAATTTTGGTCGCCTTCTCGATGACCCGCTGGCCGGCCATGTAGACGGCCGAAAGCCCCACCGGCGTCGAGCGGCTGCCGTAGGTTCCGAGGCCGAAGGGGATGGCGTCGGTGTCCCCGTGGACGATTTCGACGTCGTCGATGGGAATGCCGAACTGGTCGGCGATGGCCTGGGCGAAAGTCGTCTCGTGGCCCTGGCCGTGGGTGTGGGAGCCGGTAAAAACCGTCACCTTGCCGGTAGGGTGAACCCGGACGATCGCGCTCTCGAAAAGGCCGGCCTGGGCCCCCAAGGAGACGGCGATCTGGGATGGGGCGGCCCCGGTCACCTCCACATAGGTGGAAAGGCCGATGCCGATGTACCGACCCTGCTCCCGAAGCCGGCGCTGTCCTTCCCGCAGCCGGTCGTAGTCGACGATTTCCAGGGCCCGTTCCAGGGCGGCCGGGTAGTTGCCGCTGTCGTAAACAAAGGCCATGGGCGTCTGGTAGTTTTCAAAGGGTCCCAGCACGTTCCGGCGCCGGACCTCGGCCGGGTCCAGTTTAAGCTCCCGGGCGACCAGGTCTACCATCCTTTCCAGCAGGTAGGTCGCCTCGGGTCGGCCGGCCCCGCGCGTTGCATCCACCGGGGTCGTGTTTGTAAAGACCCCGTAGACCTCGGCGCTCACGTTGGGCAACTTGTAGGGCCCGTGGAGCATCGGGACGTAGAGAAACGTGGGAATGAGGGGCCCGAAGGGGGAGATGTACGCCCCGAGGTTGGCGTAGGTGGTCACCTTAAGGCCGGTTATGGTGCCGTCCTTTTTATAGGCCGCCTCGAAGTAAGTTATGTGGTCCCGACCGTGGATGGTGGCCCGCAGGTACTCGCTGCGGGTCTCGACCCACTTGACCGGCCGGCCCAGCTTCATCGCGGCGTAGCAGGCCACCACCTCGTCCGGATAGAGGTAAATCTTGGTGCCGAAGCCCCCGCCCACGTCCGGGGCGATGACCCGGATTTTATGCTCGGGGTAGTTCATGGTTAGGGCCAGGAGGAGCCGGATCAGGTGGGGGTTCTGGTTGGTGTTGTAAAGGGTAAGCTCGCCGGTGGCCGGGTGGAAGACGGCCAGGGCCGCCCGGGGCTCCACCGAGCTTCCGCTCACCCGGTGGTTGATGATTTTCTGCCGGACCACCCCGTCGGCCTCGGCGAAGGCCTGGTCGACGTCTCCGCCCGAGAGGACAAACTTAAAGCAGATGTTGTTGGGGGCCTCGTCGTGAATCTGGGGGGCCTCTGGTTTGGTGGCGGCCTCCTGGTCGACCACGGCCGGCAGGGATTCGTATTCGACCTCGATAAGGTCGAGGGCGTCGTAGGCGGTGTAGCGGTCGGTGGCTACCACCGCCGCCACCCCGTCCCCCACGTACCGGGCCTTGTCCACCGCCAGGGGATAATGGGGCACAAGCTTTATGTCCGGCAAAAGCCAGCCCACCGGAATCGACCCGATGCCATCCCGGCGCAGGTCCTCCCCGGTAAAAACGGCCAGGACCCCCGGGTGGGCCCTGGCCCGGCTGGCGTCAATTCGCTTTATTCGGGCGTGGGCATACGGGCTTCTGAGGATGGCCAGGTAAACGGTGCCCACAAATTTTAAGTTGTCGACGTAGGTGCCCTGGCCGGTGATGAACCTGGGGTCTTCTTTGCGCTTAATCTCCGCTCCTAGCAGACGTTCGGGTGCCTGAACCATCTTACCTCCCCCACATCAGTATTTCCGAGACCTTTTTACCCGGTCAGTCGGCCGGGGTCCCGGCCGGGGTGCCGCCCCGCATCAGCTCGGCGGCGTACTGGATCGCCTTGACGATGTTGTGATAGCCGGTGCAGCGGCAGATGTTGCCCTCCAGGGCGTGGCGGATCTGCGCCTCGGTCGGGTTCGGATTCATTTGGAGGAAGTGGTAGGCCGTCATGATCATGCCCGGGGTGCAGTAGCCGCACTGGAGGCCGTGCTTTTCCCAGAACGCCTGCTGAATCGGGTGGAGCTGGCCGTTTTTAGCTAATCCCTCGATGGTTAACACCTCGGCCCCGTCGGCCTGGACGGCCAGGAAAGTGCACGACTTGGCCGCCCGGCCGTTCATAATAACGGTGCAGGCCCCGCACTGGCTGGTGTCACACCCGATGTTGGTGCCGGTGAGGCCGGCGACTTCCCGGATAAAGTGGACTAAAAGAAGCCTTGGCTCCACATCCGCTTCGTGGACCACCCCGTTGATGCGAATGGAAAGCCTAGCCATAACCTTCAGCTACCCCCTTTTCGAGTTATTTTTGCAGACGGGAATTGACCTCGGCCTCCAGGGCCTTAAAGCCCTGGTCCATCAACATGGTGGCCGTCGCCTCGACGAGCCGCTGGCCGACGCTGGCCAGCATGCCCCCGACGACGATATCCCCCCGGAAGATGAGGGTGGTGCGGCCGTCGGCCGGGACGAGCTCGACCTCGCCGTCGCCCCGGACAAAACCTGGGCCGCCCCGCATCTCCGTCTGAAGCCGGTACCTGCGGGGCGGCTCTTTCTGGGAGATCTTGACGTAGCCGCTGAAAGAGCCCCGCACCGGGCCAACCCCAACGCTGGCGGTCAGGTTGTACTCGTCGGGTCCGACCTCTTCCAGCTTCTGCACCCCCGGCAGGACCTTGGAGATGACGGTGGGGTCGAGGATAAGGTTCCAGAGGGTTTCTTGGTCAACGGCGAAGGTGTATTGCCTCTCCACCCGCATAACTTTAGCTCCTTTTTCGAGGCCGCCCGGCCGACCGTGAACCCGGTCTATTATTGGCCGCCGGGACCTAGGCTGTCAAGCGCGGTCCGCCGTCGGCCTCGGCTAAAATACTTATGAGGTTTTGCCGGAGAGCATGGCCTTTAAGCTACCCAAGCGCTACGCCGACGAGATGGTGGCCCACGCCCGGGCCGAGGCCCCCAACGAGTGCTGCGGGGTCCTGGCCGGGAAGGACGGCAAAATCGTCAAGCTTTACCGGTGCACCAACGTCGAACAGAGCCCCTACCGGTACAGCGTCGACCCCAGGGAGCTGATCAAGATCGACGAGGAGATCCGGGAACACGATTGGGAGTGGCTGGGCATCTACCACTCCCACACCTTCACCGAGGCCTACCCCTCGGCCACCGACATCCGCCTGGCCTACTGGCCCGACACCCTATATTTCATCATCTCCCCTAAGGACCCTGACCGGCCGGTCATCCGGGCCTTTTACATCCGGGACGGCCGGGTTGAGGAGGTCCCGGTGGAAATTGTTCCCGACGAGGCCCCGGACCGATGACGACCCTTCGGGTCCAGGTTTTCGACGGCCACGGCCGGGCCGTGGCCGCCTTAAGCTATTTCGACGGACGGCTCTTTTTCGCCGGCCCTGACTGGGCCCGGGAAGCCCTCGAGGCGGCCTGCCCCGACGCCTTCAACGCCGAGGGGGAGGTAACCGAGGCCGAGTTCCGGCTGCTGGCCGCCGCCCGCCACGGCTACGACCTGCGGTCGCCGCCCCCGCCGGACGCCAGCCTCGGCCTGGCAGGTTTTCTCCGCCGCCTCCTCGGACGGCCGCCCGCAGACTAACCCTTGACTCGGATTTGAGCCGCCCGTCAGACTGAAACCTGGCAGGATGATGCCCCTAACTTCTGGTCCGGCCGAGCTTATCGACCGGTTTTGCCGGGTAATTGAGCTCGAGATCGACCGGGGCGGCAACGACCGGACGGTCGAGGGCGGCCTCGACAGATTTTTGGCCAACTGGTGCCGGCAGGCCGCCGCCCAGAATCTCCTGGTAGGTTTCCCGGAACTGGAAAGCTACGCCGCCCTTGACCCGACCGACCGCCTCCTCTGGCTCGAGCAGGCCCTCCAGTGGGCCCGGACCGTCCGGGCCGCCCTCGACCAGACTTGCCCGGAGGTCCCCAAGCCCGCCCCCCGCCGGCCAGTTGCCAGGCCGGTCGGCGGCCTGGCCCCCGAGGACCCCGTCACCCGGCTGCCCCGGGTGGACCGGATTACCGCCCGGCGGCTGGGCCGCCTCGGGATTAAGACCCTCCGGGACCTTATTTATCATTTTTCCTTCCGGTACGAAGACTGGAGCCGCGTCCGGAAAATCGCCGAGCTTAGGCCCCACGAGGAGGCCACCGTCATCGGCCGTCTTATCGCCGTCCAGGCCACCCGCCTGGGGGCCCGGGGCCTTCCGGCCACCGAGGCCCTGGTGGCCGACGACACCGGAACCCTCCGGGTCGTCTGGTTCAACCAACCCTACCTGGCCCGCACCCTCAAGACGGGGACCACCCTGGTCCTGAGCGGCCGGACCGAATACTTCCGGGGGGTGAAGGTCTTCGAGTCCCCCGAATACGAGGTCTACGACGGGGCCGAGGAGCTTCTGCACACCGGCCGGCTGGTGCCCGTCTACCGGGTCACCGAGGGCCTCAACCCCAAAACCTTACGCCGCCTGATTAAAACCGCCCTGGACCTCTGCCTTGATTCCATCCCCGACGACCTGCCGGCCTGGCTTCGGGCCGAGTTCGACCTGGTGGACCTTACCACTGCCCTGCGGCAGATTCACTTCCCCGACGACTACGCCGCCCTCCACGCCGCCCGGCGTCGGCTGGCCTTCGAGGAGCTTTTTAACATTCAGGTTTTAGTCTTAACCCGGCGTCGGCTGACCGAGGCTGAGGCCACCGCCCCCCACCTTCAGGACGGGCAGGGTCTGGTGGATGCCTTTATCGCCGCCCTGCCCTTTAAACTTACCGCCGCTCAGGGGCGGGTTCTCGGGGAGGTGCTGGCCGACCTGGCCCGGGACCGGCCGATGAATCGGTTGCTCCAGGGGGACGTGGGGAGCGGCAAGACGGTGGTGGCGGCGGCGGCCATGCTCATGGCGGTGGGGAGCGGCTACCAGGCCGCCCTGATGGCCCCGACGGAGATCCTGGCCGAACAGCATTTCAACACCCTGGCGGGCCTCCTCTCGGGCCTTCCCCAGGCTTGGCGGCCCAGGCTCGGCCTCCTTACGGCCAGCTTCGCCCGGGTCTGGCCCTTGTCCGACTTTCAACCGGCCCTCTTTGAAGGGGCCCCGGCCGGGGAAAACGGCCGGGTGCGGCGTGAAGACCTTTACCGGCTCCTTCAGGCCGGCGGGGTAGATATCGTGGTGGGTACCCACGCCCTCATCCAGGAGCCGGTAGGCTTTGCCCGCCTGGGCCTGGTGGTGGTCGACGAACAGCACCGGTTCGGGGTGGTTCAGCGGAGCGCCCTCCGGCGGAAGGGGGAAAACCCCCACGTCCTGGTGATGACGGCCACCCCGATCCCCCGCAGCCTGGCCCTCACCCTTTACGGCGACCTGGACCTCTCCATTATCGACGAGCTTCCCCCCGGCCGAAAGCCGGTCAAGACCAGGCTCATCGAGCCGGGGCGCCGCCCCCGGGTTTATCAGTTCATCCGCCAGCAGGTAGAGCGGGGGTTCCAGGCCTTCATCATCTGCCCCCTCATCGAAGAATCCGAAGTGCTTCAGGTTAAGGCGGCCGAGGCCGAATATGAGCGGCTGCGGGCCGAAGTCTTCCCCGACCTGCGGGTTGGCCTTCTCCACGGGCGGATGGCCGCGGCCGAAAAGGAGCGGGTAATGCGGGCCTTTCGGGACCGGGAGCTGGATATCTTGGTGGCCACCCCGGTGGTGGAGGTGGGCATCGACATTCCCAACGCCACGGTGATGGTCATCGAGGGGGCCGAGCGGTTCGGCCTGGCCCAGCTCCACCAGCTCCGGGGCCGGGTGGGGCGGGGCGAGGCCGACTCTTACTGCATCCTGCTCACCGAAAACGCCTCGGCGGAGGCCGTCGAGCGGCTCCGGCTGGTGGAGCGGTCCCACAACGGCCTGGAGCTGGCCGAAGCCGACCTGAAAATGCGGGGGCCGGGCGAATACTTCGGCACCCGCCAGAGCGGCCTGCCGGACCTGAAGCTGGCCCAGGTCTCCGACCTATCCCTCCTGGAGCTGGCCCGGGAGGCGGCCCGGCGGCTCCTGGCCCGGGACCCGGATTTAAGCCTGCCCGAACACCGCGCCGTTGCCCGGCGGCTGCAGGAGATGCCCCTTTCCGTTGAAGTAAGCTAGGTTGCCCGGCGGCCGGGCCTAACACCCACTCCCCAAGGGGAATAGCGATGGTAAGGGTAAAACTTTTGCGTCTGCTGACGGTCATCACGGTCCTGGGGGCCGGGTGTATCGGCCCCTTCGCCCCCAAGCCGCCCCTGATGACCAGCCCCGATTACGGAATTCAGGTCTTTCTCTGGGGCCAGCCGGACACCACCGACCGGGACCTGGAGCTGGTAAAAAAGCTCGGGTTCCGGTGGGTTAAGCAAATGTTCCAGTGGAATTACATCGAGGGCAAGGGGAAGGGTCAATTTGAATGGCATGAGCCCGACCGGGTCGTCGAAGCGGTCCAGAAGGCCGGCCTGAAGCTTTTAGCCCGGGTGGATATACCCCCCGACTGGGCCCTTCCCCCCGACCACCAGAAGGGCACCCACGGGCCGCCGGCCAATCCCCAGGACTTCGGCGACTTTTTAAGCGCCCTGGCCCGCCGGTACAAGGGCCGAATTCAGGCTTATCAAATCTGGAACGAGCCGAACCTGGCCCGGGAGTGGGGGGGCAAAAGCCCCGACCCCCAGGGCTTTGTGGAGCTCCTTAAGGTGGCTTATCAGGCCATCAAGGCGGCCGACCCCGACGCCCTGGTGATATCCGGGGGCCTTTCCCCCACCACTGCCCCGCCCCCCCTGGCCGTGCCCGACATCCAGTACCTGCGGGAGATGTACCGGCTCGGGGCCCGGAACTATTTCGACGCCCTGGGCGTCCACGCCGCCGGGTTTAAGGCCCCGCCCGAGATGGACCCCGACGAGGTGGCCCGAAACCCCGAGCTTACAAATTATGACAAGAGCCCGGTAGAATTAAAGCGCAGCTACAGTTTCCGGCACGTCGAGGACTACCGGAAGGTTATGGTGGAATTCGGCGACGACAAAAAGCAAATTGTAATCTTAGAATTCGGCTGGACCTTCGACCCCCGGCCGAACTCCCCCTACCGCTGGCATGCGGTCACCCCGGAACAGCAGGCTGAGTACATCGTCCGGGCCTACCGGTGGGCGGCCCAGAACTGGCGGCCCTGGGTGGGCCTGATGAGCCTGATTTACATCTGTGCCCCCTACTGGACCCCCAACGACGAACAGTACTACTGGAGCATCACCGACGAGAAGGGCAACCCCCGTCCCGCCTACCTGGCCCTTCAGGCAATGGAGAAGGTAAAATGACCGTCCGGAACGAGATTCACCGCCTTGTGGAAGCTGCCTTTGGGCGGGCCCAGTCGGCCGGAGAACTTCCGGCCCTGGAGCTTCCCGAGTTTGCCGTCGAGCGGCCGGCCCGGCCCGAGCACGGGGATTTCGCCGTGAGCCTGGCCCTCCGGCTGGCCCGGGCGGCCCGAATGCCGCCCCTCCAGATCGCCCAGGCCATCGCCCGCCACCTGGACCGGCCGGAGTTTCTGGACCGGGTGGAGGTGGCCCCGCCCGGGTTTATAAATTTCTTCCTCAACGACCGCTGGGTCTGCCGGCAGGTGGAGGCCATTCTCGCCGCCGGCCCCGAATACGGGCGGGTCTCCCCCGGACCCGGCCTTAACATCCAGGTGGAGTTCGTAAGCGCCAACCCGGTGGGGCCCCTCCACGTGGGCAACGGCCGGGGGGCGGTCCTCGGCAGCACCCTGGCCAACATCCTGGGGCTGGCCGGCCACCGGGTCACCCGGGAATATTACATAAACGACGCCGGTAGCCAGATGGACGCCTTCTACCGCAGCCTCTGGGCCCGGTATCTTCAGGCCCTGGGCCACGAGGCGGAATTTCCCCCGGACGGCTACCCGGGGCAGTACCTGGTGGAGATCGCCCGGGAGATTGTCGCCGAGCACGGCGACCGCTTCGCCCGAATGCCCGAAGCCGAGGGGCGCCTCGCCCTGGGCAAGCTGGGGGTCGAAAAGGTCCTCGGGCTCATTCGGCGGGACCTGGCCGACCTCCGGGTAGAGTTTGACGTCTGGTACTCGGAGCAGTCCCTTTACGATTCGGGTCTCTTTCAAAAAGTCCTTAACCTGCTCCGGGAGCGGGGGTTCGTTGAGGAGCGGGAGGGGGCCCTCTGGTTCGTCTCGACGGCCCTCGGGGAAGATAAGGATAACGTCCTCATTCGGAGCAACGGCCTGCCCACCTACTTCGCGTCGGATATCGCCTACCATTATGACAAGTTTGCCATCCGCAAGTTCGACCGGGTCATCGACATCTGGGGGGCCGACCACCAGGGCCACGTGCCCCGGATGAAGGCGGCCGTTCAGGCCCTGGGCTTCGACCCGGACCGCCTCATCATCCTCCTCACCCAGATGGTCACCCTCAGGCGGGGGGCGGAGGTGGTAAGGCTCTCGAAGCGGACCGGGGAGATCATCACCCTGCGGGAGGTGATCGACGAGGTCGGCCCCGACGCCTGCCGCTACTTCTTCCTGAGTCGGTCGGCGGATACTCAGATGGACTTCGACTTAGAGCTGGCCAAACAGCAGACCCAGGAAAACCCGGTCTATTACATCCAGTACGCCCACGCCCGGATCTGCAGCATCCTGCGCCACGCCGCCGAGCGGGGCCTGGACTACGCCGACGGCAACGTGGACCGCCTCGGCCACCCGGCCGAGCTCAGGCTCATCCGCCGGCTCATTCAGCTCCCCGAGCTGGTGGAGAACGCCGCCCAAACCCTGGAGCCCCACCACTTCCCCCACTACGCCCTCGACCTAGCCGACGAATTCCACGGGTTTTACGAGCAGTGCCGGGTGGTCTCGGAAGACGCCGACCTAAGCCGGGCCCGACTTAAGCTGGTGAAGGCGACCCAGACCGTCCTGGCCAACACCCTGCGGATCATGGGGATAACGGCCCCGGAACGAATGTAGGCCGGACCGTGGCAAAATGGAAGGGGGGTAAAAAGGCCATGCGGATTGCGGTGAGCACCGATGAACGGACCCACCTGGTGGATGTTCTGCTGGAAGAGCTTAAGCGGCGGGGCCACGAGGTCCTTTATTTTGGGCCGGAGCCCGGTCAGGAAGCCGACTGGCCGGAGGTTACCCGTCAGGCCGCCGAAGCGGTGGCCCGGGGCGAGGCCGACGAGGCCATCGTCATGTGCTGGACCGGAACGGGCGCCGCCATCGCCGCCAACAAGGTGCCGGGCATTCGGGCGGCCCTCTGCCACGACGCCGAAACGGCCCGGGGCGCCCGAATTTGGAACCACGCTAACGTTTTGGCCTTGAGTCTGAGAACCACCTCAGAGGCTATCCTTAAAGAGATCCTGGACGCCTGGTTCGGCACCCCTTACAGCGACGACGAGTGGAACCGGCGCCAGGTGGAGCGGATTCGGGGGCTGGAGCGCCGGGCGGCGGAACTGGTGGGCGGGGGCCGGGCCTAAGTTTTGCGGAGGAGGTAGGCCATGGCGGGCGGCAGATTCGTTCGGGCGGCCGGCCTTGCGGAGCTTAAAAGGTCGGGTCGGCTGGTGGTCCACGTTAACGGGCAGACCATCGCCCTCTTTTTGGTCGACGGCCGGGTTTACGCCGTGGACAACCGCTGTCCCCACATGGGCTTTCCCCTTCACCGGGGGACCGTCCGGGAGGGGATTCTCACCTGCCACTGGCACCACGCCCGCTTCGACCCGGCGGGGGGTGGAACCTTCGACCCTTGGGCCGACGACCTGCGAACCTTTCCGGTGGAGGTCCGGGGGGACGAGGTCTGGGTGGACGTCTCGGTCCCGCCCCCAGCCCCCGACCGCCACCTCCGGCGCATCCGGGAGGGCCTCGAGCGCAACATCCCCCTGGTCCTGGCCAAGGCCGTAATCGGCCTGAGCGCCGCCGGAACCGACCCGGTGGAGGCTTTCCGGGTGGGTCTTGATTTCGGCACCCGCTACCGCCGGGCCGGCTGGGGTTCCGGCCTTACGACCCACACCTGCTTTTTCAACCTGCTCCCCTACCTTGCCCCCGAAGACCGGCCCCTGGCCCTCTACCACGGCCTTTCGGCGGTGGCCGAAGACGTGGCCGGCTCCCCGCCCCGGTTCTTTCTCAGGCCCCTCCCAGGCCCCACTCCCGACGTTCCCACCCTGGGCCGCTGGTTCCGGCAGTTTGTTGAGGTTCGGGACGAGGAGGCGGCCGAACGGTGCCTGCTCTCGGCCGTTCGGGCCGGGGCAACCCTTGCCCAGCTGGCCGAGATGCTTTTCGGCTCCGCCACCGACCACCGCTACCTTCAGGTAGGTCACGTTTTGGACTTTACCAACAAGGCCTTCGAGGCCCTCGAAGCCGCCGGCCCCGACTGGGCCGAGCCGGTCCTGGCCAGCCTGGTGCCCGCCTACGCCCGGGCGATGCGGATGGAGGAGGCGGCAAGCTGGCGTCACCCGGTCGACCTGGTGGCCATCCTTACGGGGGCCTTCGAACGGCTCCCGGCCGCCCTCGACCGGGGGCGGGGAAGGGCCTGGGGCGGCAGTCTGCGGACGCTGGCCGAGCTGGTCGTTTCGGCCGAGCCCGAGGCCATCGCCGACGGCCTCCTGGAGGCCCTGGCCGGGGGCTGTCCGCCGGCCCAACTGGCCCAGGCCGTGGCCTACGCGGCGGCCCTGCGGGTCGCCCGCTTCCCCACCAGCAACGAGTTTGCCGACTGGGTAACGGCCCTGCACACCTTCAGCTTCGCCAACGCCGCCTGTCAGGCCGTTAGGCGAAGTCCAACCCCCGAGGTCCTCCGGGCCGCCTTTGACGCCGCCATGAGCGTTTACCTCGACCGTTTTCTCAACATCCCGGCCGCCCGGCTGCCCGAGCCCGACGGGCCGGTAGCCGACCCCGAAGGCCTCCTGGCCGAGCTTGAGTCCTGCCTGGACCGCCAGCAGCAGGTCGACGAGGCCGGGGGCCTGGTGGGCCGGTATCTTTACGGAGGCGGGGACCCCGGACGCCTCCAGGCGGTGCTGGGCCGGCTGCTCCTGCGGGAAGACCGGGATTTCCACACCATTCAGATGGTGGAGGCGGCCTACAGCCTGTCTAAAAACCTTGAAGGCGACCTGGACGGGGTCCCGGTTTTGGTGGGGGCGGCCCGCTACTTAGCCGCCCACGCCCCGACGCCCCGGGAGCAGGCCCAGACCTACCGGACGGCCCTGCGCCTTTACCGGGGCGAACGCCTCTACGAAGAAGCTTAAAAAGATGGGGCCGGAGGTTTTAAGCCCCGGCCCCGGGCGGAAAAGGCCGGTTATTCTTCGACGAAGTCTTTAAGGATCCGGCTGATGAGGGGGTGGCGGAGCTTGCGCAGGGCCTCGGCCTCGATCTGGCGGACCCGCTCCCGGGTGACCCCGATCTCCCGGCCGACCTCTTCTAAGGTCCGGGCCCGGCCGTCATCAAGGCCGAACCTGAGCTCCAGGACCCGCCGCTCCCGGTCGGTGAGCTGACCGAGGGCCCGGTCGACGGCCTCCCGAAGGAGCTGACGGGTGGCCAGCTCCGTGGGGGGCATCGAGAGCCGGTCCTCGATGAGGTCGCCCAGGACGCTTTCGTCCTCGCCGATGGGCGTCTCCAGGGAGATGGGTTGCTGGGAAGCCTTTATTATCTCCCGAACCTTGTTGGCCGCCGGCCGCACCTTGACCTTGAGCTCCCGGGGCAGGGCCTCCGGCCGCTGGAGGATCCCCGACTGAAGGATAAACCGTCGCCGGACGTCGGTGTTATTCAGGTCCGGGACACCCCGGCGGGCGGCCCCCCGCTCGGCCGCATACTCGGCCAGCTTACGCTCCGTCTCGGGGTCGATAAAGCCCATCACCAGGGCGATCTCGGCCGCGCTGGGGTCCCGGCCCAGAAGCTGGACCAGGTGCCGGGTGCTGTGCAGCAGCCGGGCGATGGTCTCCACCATGTGGACCGGGATCCGGATGGTCCGGGCCTGGTCGGCGATGGACCGGGTGACGGCCTGCCGGATCCACCAGGTGGCGTAGGTGCTAAACCGGAAGCCCCGGCGGTAATCGAACTTTTCGACCGCCCGCATCAGGCCGATGTTGCCCTCCTGGATGAGGTCCAGGAAGCTCATCCCCCGGCCCAGGTACTTCTTGGCCACGCTCACCACCAGCCGCAGGTTGGATTCCATCAGCTTTCGGAAGGCCTGGTTGCCGGCCTCCCGAACGGCGCTGAAGTGGGCGGCCAACCGCTCCCGCTGGTCCTGAAGCAGCGCCTTGGCCTCCTCAAAGCTTTTCGGCCGGGCCTTGTGAAGCCGCTCGAAGATATCGGCGGGGAGGATCCGGCGGGCCACCGAAAGGGCTAAAAGCTCGGCCTCGACCTCGGGGGCCTGTTTGCGGGTCTTGGCGGCGATGTGGTTTACCAGGTCGGGGACAAACTCCCCGTCCAGGGCGGCGGCGACCCGCTCATCCCGCATCAGGTCGAGGGCGCCGCGGCCCCGCCGCTCCACCCCCAGGTAGGAGGCGATGGCGGGGACGAGCTTAAGGCCGGTAACCACGTCCTGATAGAGCTTAAAGGCGACCTCCTCCGGGTCGGGGTCCCGACCCAGCTGGGCGCGGAGGCTTTCGATAGTTCGGTCGAGAAAGCGCTTTTCTTCCAGCTGCCGGGCCAGCTCCTTCTCCTGGTCGGCGGTAAGCAGGGGGATCTTGGCGATCTCCCGCAGGTACATCCGGACGGGAGTGTCGATCCCCTCCTCTTCCTCCAGCTCCTCAAGGGCCTTTTCCACCGGCTCCTCGACCAGCTCCTTGAGGCCGGCCGTCGCCAGCACCTCCTCGGCCAGGCCTTCGGCCTCAAGGAGCGGCAGCACCGAAGCCATCCCCTCCAGCTCCTCGGTCCGGACGGAAAGTCGCTCCTTCTTTTTGGCCATTTTGTCCACCTTGCAACTTTGGGGTTTAACCCCGCGACCCCTCCCAGGCCGACTCCACGCCCCGGGCGAAGCCGGCGGGGGAGCGACCTTGGGGGCCTGGTTTAGACAAGGCGCCTCAGCTTACACTATAATAATACACCAAACGATGCTTCCCGACAACACCAATCGCCCGGGAAATTCGGACTTTAATTCCCCTTTCTCGGATTTTCTTTGGCCTTTTTTAAAGCTCGGAATTCTGGGCTTCGGCGGGCCCGCCGCCCACATCGCCTTAATGGAGGCCGAATTTGTCGGCCGCCGGCGCTGGCTCAGCCGGTCGGAGTTTCTCGACTACCTGGCCGCCTGCAACCTCATTCCCGGCCCCAACTCCACCGAGATGGCCATCTATCTGGGCCACCACCGGCGGGGGCGGCTGGGGGCGGTTCTGGCCGGCACCTGTTTTATTCTGCCGGCCTTTTTCATCGTCCTGGCCATCGCCTGGGCCTACGTCGAGTTCGGGGCCCTGCCCCAGGCCCGGGGCCTGCTGGCCGGGATGAAGCCGGTGGTCCTGGCCGTAATCCTTACGGCCGCCTTAAGGCTTGGGCGGTCGGCTATCACCGGACCGGCCACCGCGGCCCTGGCCGCGGCCGTTTTCGGCCTAACCCTCCTTGCGCCGGTGGACCAGGCTATCTTGATGGTGGGGGCCGGGGCCGTCCTCGTGGCGGCCCGCCGCCTCCGCCCGGCCCTGGCCACCCTGGTCCCGCCCCTGGCCCTCGGCCTTAATCCCCCTCTTCCCGCCCAGGTGGGGACGGCCGAGTTTTTAGGCCGGCTGGGCCTTATTTTTCTTAAAGTTGGGGGCCTTCTCTTCGGAAGCGGCTACCTGCTGGTCGCCTTTCTCCACCAGGAGCTGGTCCAGGGTGCCGGCTGGCTCACCGACCGCCAGCTCCTGGATGCCATTACCATCGGCCAGGTTACCCCCGGGCCGGTGTTCACCACGGCTACCTTCATCGGGTACGTCGTTGGGGTTCGGTATGGGGCCGGGTTGCCGGGGGCGGTGGTGGCCACCGTCGCCATCTTTGCCCCCGCCTTTGTTTTGGTGCTCCTTACCGCCCCCTGGATTCCGAAGCTGCGCCGAATTCGGACCCTGGCCGATTTTCTGACCGGCGTAAACGCCGCCGTCGTGGCCCTCATCCTGGGGGTGGTGGTTCAGCTCGCCCCTTCCACCCTGGTGGCCCCGGTGGCCGTCGCCGTCTTTGCCTTAAGCGTCGGCCTTCTGCTCTTTACCCGCGTCGACCCGACCCTGCTTATCGCCGCCAGCGGCATCGCCGGCCTCATCGCCCACGGCGGGGGCTAGGCCGACGGCCGGACCGGCTGGGTGTGGGACGACCTTAAGGGAAGCTCCTCCAAGAAGAGCACCACCACGACCAGCACCAACAGCACCAGGGCGGCGTCCACCCGGAAGGCCAGCCGGATGGCGTCGGCCAGGGCAAGCCTTAAGGCCTCCAGGAGGGTCTGACCCAGGCCGCCCGCCTGGGGACCAAGCCGGTTAAGAAGCTCGCCGGCCGACGACATTCCCCCGCCCCCTTCCAGGCCCCGGGCCAGCAAGTTGGAGGGGTTGCTCAGGGCATCCCGGAGCCCGTCAGGGAGCGCCCCCATCCGCTCCGGACCGAGGAGGGTCCGCAGATTTTCCGTAAAGGCGGCGCTGAGCCGGTTGGCCACGATGCTCCCCATAACGGCCGCCCCGATGGCCCCGCCGGTGGCCCGGGCAAAGGACATAAAACCCGTGGCCATCCCCAGCTGGGGGTAGGGGACCGCATTCTGAACGGCGATGGTAAAGGTCGGCATGGTGGCCCCGAGGCCGATGCCCACGACCAGCATGTAGGGCAGAATCCCCAGGTAGCCCGTATTGGCGTCTACCGTGGAAAGGAGGACCATTCCCCCGAACAGAATAAGCAGGGCCCCAACGGCCACCGCCCGGTAGCGGCCGGTCCGGTAGATGATTTGCCCGGCCGCCGTCGAACCCACGATAAACGAAAGCATCATCGGGGTGAGGATGTTACCGCTGGTGGTAGCCGATGCCCCGATTACCCCCTGGATGAAGAGAGGAATAAACAGGATGCTGGCAAACATGGCCAGGGAGGTAAAAAAGGCCGCCACCAGGCCCACCAGGGCCGCCCGGTTCCGAAAGAACCCGAGGGGCACCAGCGGCTCGGGCGCCCGGGTCTCGGCCCAGAGAAAGGCGGCCGTAAACCCCAGGCTTAAGCCGAAAAGGCCCAGCTCCTGGGGGGAGGTCCAGGGGTAAGTGGTGCCACCCCAGGAGACGGCCAGCATAAAGGGCACAACCGCGGCCGTAAAGAGGGCGGCTCCCAGGTAGTCCACCTGGGGCGGGGCGGACCGGCGCACCCGGACGTCGGGGAAGGCCAGGAGCAGCACCCCGAAGGCCAGCAGGCCGATGGGCAGGTTCACGTAAAAGACCCAGCGCCAGGAGAGGTGGTCAGTAATATACCCGCCGACGGTGGGCCCGAAGATGGAGGCGATGCCGAAGACCGACGCAAAAATCCCCTGGGCCTGGCCCCGGCGGGCCGGGGGAAAGAGGTCGGCGATGACGGTGAAGGCTACCATCTGCATCACCCCGGCCCCGAGGCCCTGGAGCCCCCGGAAGGCCACCAGGGAGGTCATATCCCAGGCTGCCCCGCACAGCCAGGAGGCCGCCAGAAAGATGCCGATGCCGGCCAGGTAAAACCGCTTCCGGCCGTAGATATCCGCCAGCC
>DAOUCL010000111.1:0-4779 GCA_034432015.1 Dehalococcoidia bacterium | reverse complement strand
GTAAAATCTGAGTTAATGGGCCTCGATCCAGCCCAGGAGGAGGGTGGCCAGACCAAGGAAGATAAAGAAGCTGCAGACGTCGGTGAAAGTGGTGAGGATAACCCCCGAAGCCTGGGCCGGGTCCCGCCGCAAAACCTTCAGAGTAAGGGGGATGACCACCCCGAAGATGCCGGCCACCAGCATGTTAAGGACCATGGCCACCGCCGCCACCACGGCCAGGGCGGCGTTCCCCTTCCAGAGGAGAACGGTAAGGGCGGTAAGGGTGCCGATAACGGCGCCGTTGGCCAGGGCGATGAGCACTTGCTTCCGGAGCAAGCGGAAAAGGTCCCGAACGTCGACCTCGCCCAGGGCCAGGCTCCGGATAATAACGGTGACCGTCTGGATGCCGTCGTTGCCCCCCTGACCGGAGATGACCGGCATAATGGCGGCCAGCGCGGCCACTTTGGCAATGGTGTCTTCAAAAAGGCTTACCACCCAGCCGGCCAGGAAGGCGGTGTAAAGGTTGATGACGAGCCAGGGGAGCCGGAGGCGGACCGACTGGGAGACGGGCCCGAGGGCCCGCTCCTCCTCGGAGAGGCCCACCATCCGGAACATATCCTCGGTGGCCTCCTCTTCGATGACGTCGACCACGTCCTCGATGAGCACCATTCCCAGGAGCCGCCGGTCCCGGTCCACCACCGGCAGGGCCAGCAGGTCGTAGTGCTCCATCAGCCGGGCAACCTCTTCCTGGTCGGTGTCCGGGCCGACGTAGATTACCTGGGGGTCCATGATCTGGCCGATGGGGGTATCCGGGTCGGCGATGACCAGCTGGCGCAGGCTTACCACCCCGACGAGCCGGTCGTTTTCGTCCACAACAAAAAGGTAATAAACGATATCGGTGTCGGGCTTTTCCCGGCGCAGCAGGTTGATGGCGTCCTCGGCCGTCATCCACGGCCGCAGGACCACCGGCACCGGCAGCATCAGGCCGCCGGCGCTGGCGTCGGCATAGGGGAGCAACCGCTCGACCTCGGCCCGCTCTTTTGCTTTCATCTGGCTGAGCACCTGCTCCACCTCGCCGCGGGGAAGCTCGTGGAGGACGTCGGCGGCTACGTCGGAGTCGACCTCATCCAGAACCCGGGAGAGGGTCCCCAGCTCCATCCGGGTGGCCACCTCGTGCCGCTCGTCCTCCGTCATGTACTCGAGGATCTCCCCGATCTCCTCGGGGGTGAGGAGGGTAAGGAGCCGGTTCTGGTCCGCTCGGTCCAGGTGGCAGAAAACCTCCGCCCGGTCGGCGGGGTGCAGGCGCGCCAGCACCTCTACCGCTTCCGTCGGCTTGCCTTCCCGCAGGGCGCGGGCGACGTTTTTGGCCAGCTCGTGGACCTGGATATTCTCCACAGGCGATTCTCCTGGACGGCCGGAAAACGGCCGGCTTTAAAGTTGGGGGCGTTATGGCGTCGTTAACGGCGCGGACGGCCAGTTAAGTTATAATCTACGACAACCGGCATGCGCAAACCTTGGGAGGTGTGAGCTTGGCCCTCTTCCTTACCGAAGCCGAAATCGCCGAACTTTTGCCCATGGCCGCCGCCATCGAGGCCGTCGAAGGGGCCTTCAAGGCCCAGGGGCTCGGCCTGGCCGTTAACGAGCCCCGCCGTCGGGTCCGAACCCCCACCGGCATGCTCCACCTGATGGGCGGTGCCCTGCTGCCGTCCGGCATCCTTGGCTTTAAGGCCTACACTACCTTCCGGGCCGGGTCTAAATTTTTGTTTTTACTTTACAGCGCCGAAGACGGCCGACTCCTGGCCGTTATGCAGGCCGACAGGCTCGGGCAGGTCCGCACCGGGGCGGCCAGCGGGGTGGCTACCAAATACCTGGCCCGGCCGGACGCCGCGGTGCTGGGGGTGATTGGGGCCGGCTGGCAGGCCGAAAGCCAGGTGGAGGCCATCTGCCAGGTCCGGCCCATCAGCCTGGTAAAAGTTTACAGCCGGACGCCCCAGCGGCGGGCGGAGTTCGCCGACCGGATGGGCCGGCGCCTCGGGGTGCGGGTCGAGGCCGTCGAATCGGCCCCAGAGGCCGTAAAAGAAGCCGACGTTGTGGTCACCATCACCACCAGCCGGGAGCCGGTTCTGCTCGGGGAGTGGCTCCGGCCGGGGATGCACATCAACGCCGCCGGTAGCAACAGCCTGCTCCGGCGGGAGCTGGACGACCAGGCCGTCGGCCGGGCCGACCTCATCTTCGTCGATTCCAAGGAGCAGGCCCGGATTGAATCGGGCGACCTGCTCGGTCCCACCGAGCGGGGGCTTATAAGCTGGGAGGCCGTCTACGAGCTGGGCCAGGTGGTGGCCGGCCTCCACCCGGGCCGGCAGTCGGCCGACCAGATCACCCTCTTCGAGTCCCACGGCCTGGCCATCTGGGACGTGGCGGCGGCCGGGGTCGCCTACGAGCGGGCCCGGGAAAAGGGAATCGGCCGAGAAATCGAACTTTAAAGCCGCCGGCTCCGGCTTATCCACGCCCGGCCCGGCGCCCGGTGGATAAAGCCCTTGTCTGCCGTCCCGGCCTGTGGTATCTCCCAGGGTGATGGGTCTTTCCCGACGGGACTTTCTGCGGCTGGCGGCGGGGAGCGGCCTGGCCCTCGGCCTCGGGGGCCTGGCCCGCGCCGAGGGCCCCCCGGTTGCGGAGGTGCGGTCGAGCCGGGTCACCGTCAGGGACCTGCGGGCCCGGGCGGCGGTCCGGGGCCTCTCCATTCTGGGCCAGTCCGAGTATATCTCCGAAGTTTACCGGGCGGACCGGACCTTCGACGCCGTGGGGGCCTTCTGGAAGGGCCGCATCCGGTCCCTGGCCGTCCAGGTGAGCCGGGACGGCGCCAATTGGTCCCCCTGGTATGAGGTTATCGTCGGGGCCCACGGGCCCACGGCCGGGGAATACGGGGAGCTCATCGTCACCGGGGATGCCCGCTACTTGCGGTTTAAGCTCGGCCTGGGCGAAGGCGTCGACGCCGATGTCCTTAACTTTGAGCTCATCGATTCCGGGCCGGGCCCCAGCACTAAAGACATCGTCAACGGCAAGGTCGGCCTGATGGGCCCCCTGGAGGCCCCGGGCCAGCGGATTATCTCCCGGGCCGAATGGGGGGCCGATGAGCGGCTGCGCTTCGACGAAAACGGCCAGGAGGTCTGGCCCCGCCGGTATCACGTCATCAAAAAGGCCATCGTCCACCACACCGTTACCCGCAACGGCGACCTGAACCCGGCGGCGACGGTCCGGGCCATTTACTACTACCACGCTAAGGTCTTAGGCTGGGGGGACATCGGCTATAACTACCTGGTCGACCAGCAGGGCAACGTCTACGAGGGCCGGTGGGGCGGGGCCGGGGTGGAGGGGGGTCACGCCGCCTACGGCCCGGACGCCAACGGCAACATGGGGCCCAACTACAACCCCGGCAGTGTGGGGATTGCTGTCCTGGGCAACTACGAGGGGGAACCGCCCCCCGGCGACGCCCGCCTCGGGCTGGACAAGGCCCTGGCCTGGAAGCTCGGAGCCTGGCAGATTGACCCGACCGGCCGGGGTCCCTTTGTTGATAAGGACCTGCCCAACGTCTGCGCCCACCGGGACTGCCAGCCGCCCAACGTGCCGGTGCCCTGGCGCAACGGCGGGACCCTCTGCAACGGCACGGCCTTTTACCGGCAGATGGATGCCGTTCGGGGGGAGACGGCCGACCTGGTGCGGCGGCTCCCGGCCCGGCCCCCGGACTACGACATTCCGGACGGCCACTTCTTCACCCAGACCAACGGCCGGGGCGGGGCGGGGGGTACCGGGTATTCGGTGACCAACACCGACGGCATCCGGTTCTGGGACGAGTTCCGGCGGCTGGGCGGGGTCCAGGCTGTGGGCTACCCCATCTCCCGGCGGTTCAGCTGGAACGGCTTCATCTGCCAGGCGTTCCAGCGGGTCATCTTCCAGTGGCGGCCGGAGGTGGGCCGGGTTTACTTCGTGAATGTCTTCGACCTGCTGAGTGAGGCGGGCAAGGACGGCTGGCTGGAAACCTACCGCAACGTTCCCCGGCCCTTTGACACGTCCCCCGACACGGGCCTGTCGTGGGGTGAGGTTGTTCGGCGGCACCTGAGCATCCTGGACAACAATCCGGCCCTCAAGGCGCGATACTTTGCGGAGAGTGACCCGATTTTATACTTCGGGCTGCCGATGTCCTACGCCGACTACGGCCCGGTGGCGGTGGTTCGGTGCCAGCGGGCCGTATTACAGCACTGGAAAGTGAAAACCCCATGGTCAAATCCCGGCGACGTGCTCGTGGCCAACGGGGGCGACGTGGCCAAAGAGACCGGTCTTCTGCCCGCCCGGGCCGTCGTGCCCGAGGACCCGCCTTACCCCTGGGTGAACAGCTAGGCCGCACCGCCGTCTTAGTCGCCCTGGTCCTGCTTTTCGGGATTCTGCTGGGTTTCCTGGCCTGGGGGGCCCTATTCTCCAGCCAGGGACCCCTCCGGTTGCTTCAGCCGGCCCCGACCGCGACCCCGCCTCCCCGCCCCCCCGCTACCCCGGCCGTCCCGACCCCGGTCCGCAGCCCCACCCCGTCCCCCACCGGCCAGGGCCTGGCCGCCGCCGTCTCGGCCTTTACGGCCGCCACCTCCGTTCAGTTCGACATTGCGGGCACCTACGCCTTTACATCCACCGGCCAGCTCTTTACGGTGGAGCTCTCCGGCCGGGGCGCGCTTGTCCGGCCGGATAAATTTAAGTCGGTGCTGACCGGCCAGTACGACTCGTTTTTTGGGTTCTACAAGGTGGGGCGGGCGC
>DAOUCL010000110.1:0-2181 GCA_034432015.1 Dehalococcoidia bacterium | reverse complement strand
CGTGGGCCGGGCCGGCGTCGGGCTCGGCCGGGCGGGGGCCGGCGTGGCCGTCGGCCGAACCGGGGTCGGGCTCGGCCCTGATGCCGTCACAACCACCAGCCCGGCCATCCCGACCCCGCCGGGACCGCCGTGGGGCACGCAGTAGTATGGGTAAGTCCCCGGCCGCTCAAAGGTGAACCGGAAGGTGCCGCCCGGGGGGATCAGGCCCGAATCGAACCTTCCATCATCGGCCGTGACCGTGTGGGCGAAGGCGTCCCGGTTGACCCAGACCACGGTCGTTCCCGCCGGGACGGTGACCGTCCGGGGCTCAAAGGCGATGTTGCGCATCTCGACGGTTACCTCCTGGGCCGCCGGCCAGACACCGGCAAGAGGGGCTAGGCCGAACCCGGATAACAGGGTCGCCCCGATGGAGAGCCGTATCGCCAGGTAGAGAAGCCGGCCGGGTAGTCTTTTCACCTTCCCCATCCTCAAAAAAAATTACGCCCCGGGGTCCCCAGCCAGATTCAATCCCGGCCCGGCAATTTCAGCGCGGTCGGTGCGGGACTGGCTCGACCCTGGCGAACCGGAGGTCTCCCTGATAGCTTACCAGTATTGCGACCCGGTCACACGATAAATCCAGCCGGCCCCGTCGGGCGTATTTTGGGTGGGTAAAGAAGCTTCCGCCCGGAAAGGAGGTGGGGTGCAGGGCCGCAGTGCTCAACTTGCCGGCGTTTACTACCAGACAAAACTTTGGTTAGAAAGGGAACAGCAGCGGATGGTTAGGCTTTTCGGCCGATTTCTGGTTCTGGTCTTCACTTTGCTGGTTACTTTTCTGCCGGTAATTCCGGTCCGGCCGCTCATTCCCACGGCCGGAGCCCAGCAGATAACCGTTGAGATGCGCAACATCGCCTTTAACCCCCGGATGGTCACCATTACCCCGGGGACGACGGTAGTCTGGGTGAATCGGGACCCGGTGGCCCATACCGTCACCGCCGACGATGGGAGCTTTGACTCCGGCCTGATTCAGCCGGGCGGAATGTACCAGCGCACCTTCAACCAGCCCGGAACCTACCCGTACTACTGCCGGCCGCACGGGGGACCGGGTGGCCAGGGGATGTCGGGCGTCATCATCGTCCAGGCGGCCCCAACCGCTCCCGCTCCGGCCCAGCCGACGCCGGCTGCCGCCCTGACCGGCGAATGGCCGCCCGTGGCGGTGGAGATGCGGGCCACCCGGACCGGCAATCAGGTCACGTTTGTTATGCTGGTTACGAACCGCAGCAGCCGCCCCTACAGCTACGAGCTCAAGGCCAGACTGCCTTCGGGAGCACGGCTTATCTCGTGCCAGTACGGCACCCACCGGACCGACTGGCGCCAGTGCGGCCTGGACGGCCAGGGCAATCTCGGCTGGAACAATCCCGGCGGTATCAGGCCCGGGGCCATCGTCGGGCCCTACACGTTCACGGTGGAAGTGGCGGGGGCGAATGCCTCAAGCTACGCCTGGGTGAATTTCTACAACAACTCCCCGGCCGGCAGCTGGACCAGCCCCCTCGTGGTCTCGCCCGCGCCGGCCACGGCCGCTACCGTCCGGACCGCCAGCACCGGGCTGGGGACGGTCCTGGTTGACGACCGGGGGCTGACCCTTTACATGTTCGCCCGGGACAGCCGCGACCCGCCGACCTCGAACTGCTACGGGACCTGCGCCGTTACCTGGCCGCCGCTGCTGACAACGGACCGGCCTGTTGCCGGCCCCGGCGTGCGGCCCGAACTCCTCGGGGTGATCACCCGGGCCGACCGGACCCGCCAGGTGACTTACAACGGCTGGCCCCTCTATTACTGGTTCCAGGATGCCCAGCCGGGGGATACCCGGGGCCAGAATGTTGCCAACGTCTGGTTCGTCCTCCGGCCAGACGGAACCCCGGTCCGGTAATCCCGACAGGCAGCCCACGAAGCCGATGGGGCCGGCCCGGACCGGCCCCATCGGCTTTGACAGGCAGAATACCGCCGCCTATAATAGGGCAGATTCGCTGACGAGTGGGGGGAAACCCGACATGAAAGCCAGGGGCATCATCCGGCTGCTGGCCTGGGCCTCGTACGACTTTGCCAACAGCATCTGGGCGATTAATGTTCTTACCCTTTACTTTCTGCTCTGGCTCACCGACGACCTCAAAACCCCGGAACTGGCCTACAGCCTGGTTTATTCGG
>DAOUCL010000109.1:0-2162 GCA_034432015.1 Dehalococcoidia bacterium | reverse complement strand
GCGACCTGCCCGAGCAGCAACTGCCAGCGCCAGGCCCGGAGCCAGGGGGCGACAAAGTAAAGGCCGGCCCCGGCCGCCACCCACCCGGGGTCGCCTTCCCGCCAGACGGCCCAGACCGACGCCGGGTCGGTCTGGGCCACCACCAGGCCCAGGAGGCCGAGGCCCAGGACGGTGCCGACCCAGTTCCACCAGGCGGTCCGCCGCCGGGCAACCTTAAGGACAGCCCTCACCCGGCTGACCGGGGCCATCCCCGCCCCTTCAGTTCCCCGGCTGGGACTTTGGGAAAAGGGTTTATCAAAGAATGGCGGCTTGCAAATCGGCCCACGTCGTTGCCATTATACCCATAGGGAAGGGCCGTGTCCAGGTACGTCCGAACGTCTGTAGACCCGAGGCTTTTTGACCGGCTGGTCCGGCGGGCCATCCGGCGGCTGCCCCCCGAGTTTCGGGCGGCGCTGGAAAACGTGGCCGTCGTCGTCGAGGAGGAGCCCGCGGGTTCGGAGGAGCTTTTCGGCCAGTATTTCGGGCAGCCCCTGCCGGCCCGGGCCGGGGCGGAGCCCCTCCTGCCCGACCGCATCGTCCTTTACCGGGGTCCCCTGGTTCGGGCCTGCGGGGGCGACCGGGGTTTGCTGGCCGTTGAGGTCGAGCGGACCATCCTCCACGAGGTCGGCCACCTGCTGGGCCTGGACGAGGACCGGCTGGCGGAGTTGGGGCTCCGGTGAGGCGGCAGGCCGCCCCCTTAACCTTCCGGCCCTGGCGTCGGGCAAGGCGGCTCAGCCTCGGCCGGCTTATGGGCCTTACGGCCCTGGCCGTGGGCGGGCTGGGGGCCCTGAAGGCGGTGCCGACCGAATACTTCTGGCCAGCGGCCGCCGGGCTCGTAGCCCTGGTGGTTTTCGGGACGGTCCGGTTTAACCCCTTCGGCCGGGGGCTTACGCCGGTGGGAATCGTGCCCGGCCTTTCGGTCCTCATCCTGGCGGTGGGGGTGTTCATTATCCGGGGAAGCCCCTGGGCCTGGGGGGTGGTCGGGGCGGGGCTGGGGCTCTTCCCCCTGGGGCTGGTGCTGGAGGGCCGGGCCCATTTTGAGCCGGCCGTGTCCCCCTTCCGCCTCTGGTACGGGCTGCTGGTCTATTTGCTGGGGCTTGTCTTTTTTACCGCCATTTTCGGTACCCGGGAGCGGAGCCTGTTCACGGCCACCGGGATCGGGGCGGTAAGCACCCTGCTCTGGGCGGCCCTGCGGGCGGGCCACCAGCCGGCGGGCCGAAGCGGCTGGGTCTACTACCTGGTGGTCTTTCTGGTTATGGGGGAGCTTACCTGGGCCCTGAATTACTGGCCCATCGGGACCGTGGCCGGGGGCGGAACCCTTATGCTCGCCTTTTTTGCCTTATCCCAGCTGGCCGGCGCCCCCCTGACCCATACCCTCGACCGCCGCCAGGGGTTGGAGCTGGCCCTGGTCGTCGGGGTTCTGCTGGTTATGCTCTGGACGGCCGGAATAAGCTTGGGCGGTGGGTAAAGTCCTTTCCCGACGGGAGCTGGGCCCGGTGGTTGAAGGCCTCCGGGCGGCCGGCAAAAGGCTGGTCTTTACCAACGGGGTGTTCGACCTCCTTCACCCCGGCCACGTCCGCTACCTGGCGGCGGCCCGGGCCCTGGGGGACGTGCTCATCGTCGGCCTCAACTCCGACGCCTCGGTCCGGCGGATAAAGGGGCCGGGCCGGCCCATTCAGGACCAGGCGGCCCGGGCCGAGGTGGTGGCGGCCCTGGCGGCGGTGGACTTTGTGGTCATCTTCGACGAGGATACCGCCGCCGAGCTGGTGGGGTTTATCCGTCCGGACATCTACGTTAAGGGGGGCGACTATGCCGGGGTGGAGGCCAACCGCTGGCCCGAGGCCGAGGTGGTCCGGGCCTACGGGGGTGAGGTCCGGACGTTGGGGTTTGCGCCCGGCCATTCGACGTCCGAAATCATCCGCAAAATCGCCGAACGGTACGGCCGATGCGGGTCGCCACCGCCAGCCTGATCCTGATGGCGGGGTCTTTGGGCTCCCGGGTCCTGGGGCTGGTCCGGGAGCAGCTTATTGCCGCCCTCTACGGCCGCACCCGGGAGACCGACCTTTTCACCGCCGCCGCCCGGGTGCCCACCACCCTCCACGACCTGCTGGTCGGGGGGGTGG
>DAOUCL010000108.1:0-22580 GCA_034432015.1 Dehalococcoidia bacterium | reverse complement strand
TGTCTTCCCTGTTTCCCTTTCTGCTCGGGGTTATCGCCCTATTAGGTATCGTCTTTGAGGCTGAGCAGGTCAGGGCGGCCGTCCTCAGTCGGGCAAGCGCCTATCTTCCAGGCTCCGAAAGCCTCGTTGGCTCGGCCCTGGACGAGGCCACCCGGGCCCGGGGTGAGGTCGGCCTCCTTTCGGTGATTCTCCTCCTCTGGTCGGCGACCGGCGTCGTGGGGGCAGTCTCCTGGGCGGTCAACCGGGCCCTCGAGGTGGAGGCCCCCAGACCCTTTGTGCGCCAAAAGCTGGTGGAACTGGGGGCGGTGGTGGGGGCCGGGGTCTTCTTCTGGGGTTCGACCCTGCTCCTGGGGGCTGTCCGCTTCCTGGACCGTTTAACCGGTTTACCGGCCGCCAGCCTGGGAGCTTATCTGCTGGGGGCCGTTTTATCCGTCGGCCTGTCTTTCGGCATGTTCGCCTTAACTTACCGCTTCCTTTCGGCTGCCCGGCTCCGCTGGGCTGAAATCTGGCCCGGGGCCGCCTTTGCTGCCCTGGGGGTTGAGGGAGGCAAGCACCTTTTTCTGCTCTATTTAGAAAAATTCGCCGCCCTTAACCTGGTCTACGGGTCGGTGGGGGCGGTGCTGGCCTTTCTGCTCTGGTCCTACCTGGCGGCGGTGGTGGTTATCTTCGGGGCCGAGCTGGTGGCATTGCGCCACCGGGCCGAACGGTAACCCTAGCCGGACGCTTCCAGGCGGCGCAGACGCCCAAAAAGCTCCCGCTGTTCGGGGCTGAGGTTCCGGGGCAGAACGACCCGGACCCGGGCGTAAAGGTCGCCCCGCCGCTCGGGGTTACGGGGGTCGGGCAGGCCGAGGCCCGGCAGGCAGAAAGTTCGGCCGTTCTGGGTTTCGGCGGGAATCTCGAGCCTTACCCGGCCATCAAGGGTGGGCACGCCCACCTCCCCCCCGAGGACGGCCGTGGTAAGGGGAACCGGAACCTCTACGAACAGGTCCGGGCCGTGGCGCTCGAAAACGGGGTGGGGTTTGACGTTGACTTTAAGAAAAAGGTCGCCGGGGGGTCCGCCGCCCCGGCCGGCACCCCCGGCCTCCAGTACCCGCACCCTCACCCCATCGGCAACGCCCCGGGGTATCCCCACCTCAACCCGCCGCTTTCGGCGCACGGTACCCCTGCCCCCACAGGTGTGGCACCGCCGGTTGAGATAAACCCCGGAACCCCGACAAGAGGGACACCCCTGCTCCGCCTCGACCTCAACCTGCCGGACGGTCCCCCGAAAGACTTCTTCGAGGGTAAGTTCGACCTCGGCCTCCAGGTCCTCGCCGCGGCCCCGTCCGGCCGTCTGAAACCCGGTCCGGCTCCGGGTTTCGGCCCCGAAGAGGGCGCTAAAAACCCGCCGCCGACTTCTCACCCACCCGTCCACGAAGTCGGCCGGAACGACCCGACGCCGGGCCTGGTCATATTCCCGGCGCCGCTGGGGGTCCGTCAGCACCTGATAAGCTTCGTTTATCTCCCGAAACTTGGCCTCGGCCTCGGGGCTATCCGGATTAAGGTCCGGGTGAAACCTCCGGGCGAGCCGGCGGAAAGCCTGCCGAATCTCCGCCTCCGAAGCCCGGGGCTCTACCCCGAGGGTGGCGTAATAATCCTTGACCGGACCCATCCCAACCCATTGTAAAAGGCCCCGGAACCGGCGTCAAAGGCCGGGCGGCCGATCAGGCGGCTTCCGGGGCGGTCCGGGTGCCGCCCACCGCCCGCTCGGCGATGATCGCGTGGGGTTCAGTAAAGAGCACCCCGTCGTGGAAGTAGTGAACCAGCAGCACCGACAGGATTCCGATGTAAGTGTAGGCTTCGTCGGCACCGGGCAAACATTGCCCACCCGGACAGTGCAAACCCGGCCAGAGCAGGCCGGCCGCAAGGATGAGCAGGCCCGACACCGGGAGCATCCCCAGGCAGAAGGCGTAGAAGCGCACCCAGCCCACCGACCTAGCCGAGACCGGGCCGAGGGGGATCGCCGGCCGACCCGTGGCCTCCTCCCGAAGCCGGTTGGCCAGCCAGGTGAGGGCCAGGTACTGGAAGGAGTGCCAGACGTTTATCCCCTGAAAGGCCGTATCCAGGTTCGGCAGGGCCGGCGCAAAGAACATAATGGCCGCCGTTATCAGAATAAGCAGGGTCTTGGGGACGTTGAGAATCCCCTCCCGGTACTCCCTCACCGTGCGGCCGATAAACGCCGCAAAGAAGGCCGCAAAGACGATACCCGCCAGGTAAGCAACCCAGTACTGGCCGTAAAAAATGTCGTTAACCTTCAGGTTGACTGGGCCGATCCAGAACTGGCCGTTGACCATCTTGGCCAAGGCCAAGGGGTAGAGGCTGCTGAAGATAAGGCCGTAGTCCACCAGCCGGTCCCGCAGGGTCACCGTACCCCGGACCTTAAGGGTATAGGCGTCGGTTAGCCAGGCGATCTGCTGGAGGGCGTGGAGGCTGGCCAGACCGAAGAAAAGGGTAAGAAGCCAGACGTAGCTTTCGTAACTACCTGTGGCCAAGATGATGACCATCAGCGGAATAAATAGGGACGAGAGCAAAAATGCCGACCGCTTCTGCCGGAATTCCGGGTCGAAGACGGTGCGGGTGAAGGTGGCGTACATGTGGGGGCCGCCCACCAGGACGGCCACCAGCAGGTTAACCACCACCCTGGCCTGGTAAGCCGGGGTTCCGGGCTGGTCGGCCCGGGCAAAGGGGTCGCCCCCCAGCACCACGTAGACCAGGTAAGGGGCAAAAAAGAGAACGGAGCTGAAAATCAAAAAAGTCAGGTCCCAGTTTCTGCTGACGAGCCACGGCTGAACGAACTGCTGAGCGGGACGCCCGGTTACCGTCATTTCCCACCGTACCTCCTCTTCTGTGGGTCTGAAGGCCGCAACGGACCGCTCCGAGGCTAACCGGCGACTAGATTATACCCGCCGGCGGGGCCCCGGGCAAACGCCCGGCCCTATGTCCTTACCGGCCGGGCTCGAGGAAGCCGGCAATCTCCTCCACCTGCAACCCCTCCACCGCAACCTCCGGGGCGTAGGTCACCTCGTCGGAGGCCCACAGTATCGTGGGCCTCACGGCCGCCCCAATGCCCAGAATGCTGTTCAGAACCCGGTGGATGTTGTCGTTGACCCGGATGGTGTTGGGCTTAATTGCCCCGACCACCTGCCCATCCCGGACCACGTAGGAGTCGCCCACAACGGTGCAGGTAAAGTCGCCGGCCCGCAGGCCGTTTATCGGGTAGGTGTACCAGATCCGGCCGATATAGAGGCCGTCGCCCACCAGCCCCAGCAGCTCCGGGCGGGACCTCGGGTTGCGTCCGGTTATGACCACGTTGGTTGGGTAAATTCCGGGGGGTGTATCGAAGCGGCGGCCCCCGCCACGGCCGAACCGGAAACCGTTGCGGGGAACCAGGGCTTTGGGGACCTGCGCCGGGTCGACCCCGAGCTTCTCCCGGGCGTGGGGGTCGAGGCGGATGCGCTGGGACTCGTACCAGTTGGCCAGCAGGCCCACCAGCCGACCCCGACGGATGAGCCAGGTCCGGCCCGTCGGCAGGCCCTCGCAGGTTATACCCTTGCTCCCCACCAGGCCCCGGGCGGCCCCATCGTCGTAAACGTTGAGCTCCGGGTGGGCCACCTGCCGGCCGAGCTTACCGGTAAAGGGGCTGGCGGCGGCGTAAAAGGTCTCCAGGCTCAGGGCCGGCCCCAGCAGATTGTTCACCAGGTCGGCCACGGGCTGGGGACCCAGAATCGCCCGGTAGCGGCCGGTAGGCACCCGAACCCCCCGGCGGGAGCTTAAGGCGTTGCGGGCCGCCTCGGCCCCGGCCCCGCCGTCGAATTCGGCAAGGCGGGTGTGGGCCGACCAGCCCGTCCCCTTGGCGTCCTGGGCCTCTACCATCGCCGTTACGGCCGCAAAGATGACGGCGCTTTGGTCGGTTTGGGCCTCTGGCAGGTGGGTGGAAACGACGGCGACCCGCTCCTGGAGCACCGTAACGTCGCCCCCGACGATGAGGCCGTCGGCGGGGCCTACCGTCTCGTCGGCGGCAAACACCCCCAGGGCCGAATTTATAACCTGCCAGCCGGCTTCCACCAGGTCCCGGCCGGAGAGGGCCATCAGGGCCGGGTCGTGGTAGCGCTGAAGCCGTCGGCGCTCCCCCGTGGGCTTGGGCAGGGAGGTAAATTCCGGGTCCCGGACGGCCCCCCGCCGGGCCTTTTCTAAAGCCCGCTCGGCCCCCTCCAGGTCGAGGCGGCCGGGCTCAGACCCGAAACCGGCGAGTACCCCCGCCGCCGTATCGAAGGCCGCCCGGACCCCAATGCCGTAAGCGTAAACCGACTTGGGCTCCTCCACCCCGTTGCAGGGGATGTGGGAGGTGTAATTAAGGCGAACAAAGAGGCTGGTGTTGGCCGAAACGAAAACCTCCACCTCCGGCACCCCGGGCTTCTGCCGGAGGTGGGCAAAGGCCCGCTCTGCCGCCCGCCGCAGCTCGGCGGCGCCCACCATTACCGGCCCTCCCCGGTCAGGCGGGCCCGGCCCCGCAGGGTCGGCCCGCCGTTCCCCATCCTTTTGGTCTGCATCGGCTGGCCTTTGCCGCAGTTGGGAATGGGAAAGAGGCGGAAGTCGTTGCCCACCGCGTCGATGCTCATCAGAAAATCCTTGGTATCGGCGGCGATGCCGCCGTTGCGGTAAAGGCGCTCCAGGCGGCCGTTGCGGATCTCGTAGACCTTGCGGGCCGAGATCCGGAAGTTTTCCCGGGATTCGGCGATGGACGGTATCCGCTTGCCCACCAGGTAGTAGCCGTGGTCCACCTCGGCGATGATGGCCTGGGGGTCCCGGTCGCCGGCGGCAAACACCGTATTGGACATCCGGATGAGGGGAACATAGGCGGCCCCGCTGGCCTTGTAGTGGCCATTGGGCTCGGCTTTGATTACGGCCGCCGTCTGCCGGCTGTTCATAAAGCCCCGGAAGATGCCCCCCTCGATGAGCAGGACCCGGCGGCCGGGGGTGCCTTCGTCGTCGTAGGCGTAGTGGCCGAAGCCGGGCAGGGCCGGGTCGGAAAAGCAGGTCACCAGGGGGGATGCCACCGGCCGGCCCAGCTCGTTGTCCTCAAAACTACGGAAGAACCAGGACCGGCCGGCGTAGGCCGTCTCCATCTTGAGGGCCCGGTCCAGCTCCGTCGGGTGGCCGATGACCTCGTGGCAGAGCAGGGCGTTGAAATCGGGGTCGGTGACCGCCACGACCTCGCCCGGGCTCGTCGGGCAGGGCGGGGCGTTGGCCACCTCGGCCGCCTCCCGGGCCAGCCCGACCGCAAGGTCCACCAGGCCCGGAAACTTAAGGGGGCCGTCGTCGGCCCCGACTTCGATGACCTCCCAGCCCCGCTGGTGGCCGATGGTCTCGTAAAACTCCTGGGCCGATTCTTCCCCTTGGGCCACCGCGAAGACGAAGCCCTCGGTTAGGGCGAAGGTCTGGTCGATATCGGCTCCTTCGCTGCTCACGAAAAGCTGCCGCTCAAAACCGGTCTGGGCCGCCACCAGGTTGAAACGGATAAGGGCAGAGGCACCGGCGGCCGCCTTCGAGGCAGCCACCACCGCCGCCACCGCCCCGGCGGGGTCTACCGACCGGGGGTCCCGGCCGAAAACGGGGCCCACGGTGTCCCGCCCCACCGGAACGGGGGCCAGCTCGGTATCCCACAGGCTTTGGCCCAGGGGGCCGAATCGGCCGGCCGCCAGGGCCTTCTGCTCGGCGCTGGCCAGGGCCCGCTCATGGGCGGCCCGAAGGCCGGCCCGGACCACCCGGGTCAGCTTTGTCAGGTCGGGCTCCCCCAAGTAAGCCCCGTAGTAGCCGGGGGCCTTGAGCCGGCGGCCGGCCAACACCCGGATCCCCAGGGCATAGGCGACTTCTTCGATGCCGGCCTTGGGCTGGCCGTTTTCGGCCACGGCCCCCCTTACCTCCACGGCCTCGAGGCGGATATCGGCGTAATGAAGGTCGGCGAACCGTCGGGGGGCTTCCACGGCCAGGCCCGCCAGAATCCGGCGGGCCCCGTCTAAGGCTTCGATCCCCGTCGACCCGGACACGGCCCCCTCACTCGGGATTAAACTCGGTTTCGACCCAGTGAACCGGAAGTCGGCCGATGCTGAGCCTTTCCACCCGGCGCACCCTTAGCCCACCCACATCGGCCGAGGTCGTCAGCCGGGCCTGGGCCAGCCGGCCGATGGGCTGGGCCAGCAGGACGGCCAACGTCCCGGCCACCACCGCCCCCACCAGCCGGTCAAGGGGCCGCCGCATCGCCCCGGCCACGGCCAGGGAACTTAGGCCGGCCAATAGGCCGGCAACGGCGATGTTGGTTCCGCATAAGGGAGATATGGCCAGGTCGGCCTCCCCGGCCCGAAGCCTGGCCAGGGCCTCTTCGACGGCCGCCCGGACGGCGTCGGTGGGGAGCTGGCCGTAAATGTAAAAGCCGTGGGGGGTGGAGCGGGCCATGAGCCGGATGGTCGGACCGAGCCGCTGAAGGAGCACCCCTACGGTGGCGTGCTCGAGGGCGTGGTTGCGACGGGTCCGTTCAAAGGCGTCGGCGATAGACAGGCTAACCATCCCATTCAGTATAACATCATAACCGGAGTCCATCACCCAGGAGGCGCCCGTGATCGCCAGGCTTATCGTTTACCCCGTCCAACCCGGCAAGGAGGACCAGGTGAGGGGCTGGTTTGAGGACCTTAAGACCAGGTACGCCAAAACCGAGGGCCTAAAGTACGGCTTTTTAATGCTGCGGTCGGCCCCACCCCGGCTGGCCCAGCTCCTCGTCTTCGAAAGCGCCGCCGGCCTCCAGGCTTACCTCGGTTCTGAAACCTACCGGGCCTTTCTTAACGAATACCGGAGCCGGTTTATAGACCCGGCCGGAAGCGCCCTCGAGCAGGTCTTTGAGACGGTGGAAGTTATTGGGCCGGTTCCGGCCGGGCCAGGTTAAACACTTCCCCGAAACTTAAAAGCCGGGTCCGGCCCGAATCCGTCCGGAGCCGCAGCCGCCCGGCCCGGTCGACCCCGACGGCCAGGCCCTTAAGTTTTTCGCCGCCGGCCACCACCTCCACCTCCCGGCCCACGGTAATCAACCGCCGGCGCCAGGCAAAAAATGGACGCCAGCCGGCCCGAAGCCGCCGGTAGGCCCGGTCCAGCTCCCAAAGCACTTCCCGGAAGAGGGCCTCCCGGTCCACCGGCCCGCCCAGCTCCCGGGCCAGGCTGGTGGCCTGCCCGGCCAGCTCCGGGACCTCGGCCGGGTCCCAATTTACGTTTATGCCGATGCCCACCAGGGCCCAGCCCAGCTCGCCCCCAAAAAACTCCGTCTCAACAAGAATTCCGGCAAACTTACGGCCTTCGATGACCAGGTCGTTGGGCCACTTGACGGCCGGCTTAAGGCCGGTTAACTTTTCCACCGCCCGGGCCACCCCGACCGCCGCGGCCATGGGTAGCCACTCCACGGCCTCGGTGGGGGGCCGGAGCAGGACGGTAAAAAGCAGGCTCGTTCCCGGGGGCGCCACCCAGCGGCGGCCGTGACGGCCCCGGCCGGCGGTCTGCTCTTCGGCCCGGACGACGAGGCCCTCGGGGCCGCCGGCCGCGGCCAGCTCCCGGGCCACATCCATGGTGGACCCCACCACGGCCAGGTGACGGACTTCCCGGCCGATAAGTCGAGGTCGCCGGCCCCGGGCTTCGGCGTACCCGGCCACGGTGCTACCCGGCCAAGCTGGCCCGGAACTGGTCGTAGAGGCGGTCGGTCTTGGCGGCCATAATAAAGTCGTTTTCGTGCAGGCCGCCGATCTTGTGGGTCCACCAGTAAACCCGGACCTCGCCCCAGCGGACGTAAAGGTCGGGGTGGTGGCCCTCGGCCTCGGCCAGCTCGCCCACCCGGTTGGCAAACTCCAGGGCCTGCTTAAAGTTTTTAAACTTAAAGCTCTTTACCAACCGGCGCCCGTCTTCCACCTGCCAGCCGGCAACCTGGGCCAGGAGGGGGGCGTATTCCTCCGGGGTGAGGGGCGGAATCCCCCCGCGGCAGGGCACGCACCGCTTTTCGGCCAGCGCAACGGCTTCTTCGGCCATCTCAATTAGTTATTATAACATTATAACCCCTAGACCCGGTCTTAAGGGTCCGGCGGCCGGGACCCGGCCGGGCTTCCGGCCAGAAGGCCGGCCAGAACCTCCACCGCCTCATCGGCCGTCAGGGCGATGGGGATGTCGAAGCCCCGGGCCCGAAGCCGCTGGCAGATAAGGCCCACCACGGGGGGCTCCAGCCGGTGCTCGACCAGAAGTTCCGGCCGGCCGAAGATCTCCCGGGGTGAACCTTTCGCCACGAAACGCCCCCCCCGGCTCAGCACGTAAATAGTGTCGATGAAGAGGGGGGCCAGGCTCACCTCGTGGACGGAGACGATAAAGCTTAGGCCCCGCTCCCGGTGAAGCCGGTTAAGAAGGTCGACCAGCTCGACCCGGGAGGCCGCGTCCAGCCCCTCAAAGGGCTCATCTAAAATCAAAAGCTCCGGCCGCATCACCAGGGCCCCGGCCAGGGCAACTTTAAGCCGCTCGCCGCCGCTCAAATAGTGGGCCAGCCGGTCCAGCAGGTGCTCGATGCGCAGTTCGGCGGCAACCTCCCGAACCAGCCGGTCCACCTCGGCCGGGGGGAGGCCTTGGTTGCGGGGACCAAACCCGATATCGTCCCGGACCGTCGGGGCCACAATCTGTCGGTCGGGGTCTTGGAAAAGAAAGCCGATCCGGGGGCGAATCTTATCAAAGTCCCGGTAGGGGTTAAGGCCGAACACCTCGACAAGCCCGGACTCCGGCCGGAGGAGTCCCAGCAGGTGCTGAAAGAGGGTCGTCTTCCCGCTGCCGTTCTGGCCCAGCAGGGCCACCCGCTCCCCCCGGCGGACGGTAAGCTCTTCGCCCGTAAAGTGAAGGGCCGTGCCGTCGGGGTAGGTGAACTTTACGTCCTTAAGCCGAACGATCAGCTCCACCGGACCGCACCCCCTTTCCCCAAAAGCCGGAAGGTCCCGAGGCCGAGGAAGAGGGCCGTCCCCAGCATCAACCAGTAGCCGTTGTAGGCCCCCAGGTCCCCGCTCAGCAGGTCCCCGCCCCCGAAAACGGCCGTCCCCAGGCCCAGCAACAAGCCCGTGAGCTCGGGGAAACCCAGCCGCCACTCGGTGCCCCCGGCGGCCAGCCGGCCCCGGTAGCCCCGCAGCCGGAGGACCCGGCCGAAATCCTCACTCAGGTCGATACCCCGCACGATAATCAAGCCGACCCCCTGGCCGACGTTAGCCAGCCGCCGGCCCCAGTTCCGGGCCCCCAGCCCGCCCCGGAGACGCAGGGCCGTGAGCACGTCCCGGGCAACCCCCAACAGGATGAAAAAAGACCTGTAAGCTAGAAAGAGCAGGTCTACTAGCAGGCCCGGGGCGACCCGACGCAGGGCCGAGAAGAGAACCGGATAAGGGGTGGTGGTTATCAGGGCCAGCATCGTCAGGGCCGCATCCACCGCCTTGCCCACCATCAAAAGGGTTCCCAGGGGACTGGCCGGACCCTGGGCGAGCAGGAGGGGAACCAGCAGGACCGCCGGGTAGAAGGCGGGAATCAGGACCCGAATCCAAGGAAGACCGGCCAGAAGGACGACCCCGTTCAGCAAAAAGAACGTGGCCAGCAGGAAGACCAGGTCCCGGCTTACGATGATGCCGAAGAGGATGAGGCCGGCCGCGACGAACTTCGACCCGGCGGCCAGCCGGTGGACGGGGCTGGTGAGCTTGATGGCCCAGAAATCGACCTGCTCGATCACGACCCAACCCGCCTGGCCGGCAAGAGGTCCGGCCTCACCTGGCTCAAGTACCGGACAATGACGCCGGTGAGGGCGCCTTCAAGGAGCCACCCAACCGCCCCGAGGGTGTAAACCACGGCCGCAAAGGTGGGAAGGTCGAGGCTCTCGGCTTCGGCCTCGTGGGGCTCCTCGGCGAAGACTTCCACCCGGAAGAGGCCCGCCTCAAAGGGGTTTTTAAAGGCGATGACGGCCCGGGGGGCCTGCTCGGCCGGGTTGATTTGGGCCACCCCGATTATGCCCACCATCAGGGTGGTGCTTACGGCCAGGGCCGCCACCGTCGTCAAAAAGGCCTGCCAGAAGGGCCGGTTTCCCACCAGCCGGCCGAAGGCCCGAAAGAGGAGGGAGCCCAAAACCACTTCGGACCCGATAACCAGGGTGTTGAGGCCGACAACGGTTATACCCCCGTGGCCGAAGAGGGCCAAGACGAACACCACCACAAAGGCGGCCAGAAAGCCGGCCGCCGGCCCCAGGAGAATGCCGGCCAGGACGCTCAGGTTGAAGTGATAGGCGATGGGAACCACTTCCAGGGACATTCCCACCATCATGATGGCCGCCACCACCCCGAGCCGGGCCACCCGCCGGGTCAGCTCTTCGGGGTTCCGACGCAGATACCAGAGGGTAACCCCGAGGAGGACGGCCGTGACCGCCCAGCCGGCAACGACCAGCCAGAGGGGCAGAATTCCGTCGGGCAGATGGATGTGACTCACCTTTAACCTCCTCCTTTCCGCAGGTATTCGACAACCCGAAACAGGCCGGACGGCAGGTCTACCGCCGCCTGCCAGCCCAGAATATGCCGGGCCCGGGACGGGTCGAGGCAACTGAAGCGCACCTCACCCCTCCGGGCCGGCCCGAAGGCGGGGGGGGCCTCAAAGCCGGTCAGCCGGGCCAGGGTCCGGTAAAGCTCCAGGATAGCGGTCTCCCGGCCGGTACCGACGTTAATAACCCCTTCGCCCCGCCCCAGGGCCACCAGGTTGGCCGCGACCACGTCGTCGATATAAACAAAATCCCGGGTCTGTAGGCCGTCACCGAAGACGGTGGGACGCTCGCCCCGAAGGAACGCGGCGGCGAAGATGGTGACGACGCCGGCCTCGGTGTGGGCCTTAGCCCGGGGGCCGTAGACGTTGCCGTAGCGGAGGGCCACCCACTCGAGGCCGGCAAGCCGGCCGTAAAGCTCCAGGTAATCTTCGACGACCCGCTTGCCCAGGCCGTAGGGCGACAGGGGCTTCGGGGGGGCCGACTCCGGGGTGGGTCGGAGTTGGGCCTCACCGTAGACGGCGCAGGAGGAGGCGAAGATAAACCGCCGGACCCCCCACCGTACGGCCAGGCCCAGCAGGGCCAAACTGCCCAAAATGTTGGTTCTGGCATCGGCCACGGGGTCGGCCACCGAGCGGGCGACGCTTACCTGGGCGGCGTGGTGGTTAATGACGTCGAAACGGTGGGCCGCAAAGACCTCGTCCAGGCGGGGGTCGAGGATATCCAGCCGGTAAAAGGCGGCCCCGGCCGGAACCCACTGCCGGCGGCCGGTGCTCAGGTTGTCAACGACGACCACCTCGTGGCCAGCCCGGACGTAGGCTTCGGCTACGGCCGACCCGACGAACCCTGCCCCGCCGGTCACCAGGATCCGCACCCCAAAATCCCTCCCCTCAGGCCCGACAGGCGGCGCAAAGCCCGAGAATCTCCAGCCGGTGGCCGGTGGGGATAAAGTCGGCCTGGGCCGCCTGGGCGCTGACGGCCGGGAAGATATCACAGCCGGCGACCTCCGCCACCCGGCCGCAACGGGTGCAGATGAGCTGATGGTGGTGGTCCGGGAGGCAAAGGACGTAGGTGGGCCGGCCGAGGGCGGTCCTGACCTGCTCGATGATACCCAGCTTGGCAAAAAGCTTTAAGGTTCGGAAGATGGTGGCCCGGCCAAGGCCCGGGGTAAGCTGGTTTAAGGCCTCGTTGGGGGTGAAGGCCCGGCGGCGGGCGACGAACTCCAGCACGCGGCGGCGGGGCCGGGTAAGGCGGTAGCCGCCGGCCGCAAGCCGCCTTCGGAGGCCCTCCAGTTCGGGTCCCATTTCTGATACTCAGTATCAATTGTACCCATTCGGGGTCCGGCCGTCAAACGAACAAACCCCGGGCCAGGCGTTTCCGGGGGCGGCGGTGGGCCCCGACAAAAGGCCGGTCCCCCCCACCCTGAAGCCCCAAGTCCGTCGGCGGGGCCCCTTGCGTTTCGCCGCCCGAAATACTATCATAAAAGTGATGCCGGCACTGGATGGCTTTACGACGATTCGCCATGCTGGTGGCGGGGCACAACGGGGTGCCGGGTGGAGCGTTGCCGCAGGCGGTACCTCCGGGCCGGCGATTATTATTATCGGCGCCATTATTAGCCCCGCGGCGCGGGGTTGCGGCCCTCAAACCCGGAAGGGTTTGGGGGCCAAAACATTTTCGGGAGGTGCGCAATGCTTAAAGACCAGACTTTGACCGAGGCTTACACCCCTCCCGGCCGTCACCGGGAAGTGGGGCTCAGCGACGGGCAGGTCCTTGAGATGTACAAAAAGATGGTCCTGGCCAGGACCATCGACGAGCGGGTCTGGACCCTCGGCCGAATGGGCAGGGTTCACTTCGTCCTTACCAGTGCCGGCCACGAAGCCGCCCAGGTCGGGGCGGCCTTCGCCCTCAGGCCCGGCTACGACTGGATTCTCCCCTACTACCGGGATATGGCCTTAGTGCTTACCCTGGGCCTTACCCCTTACGAGATCATGGTTAACTTCTTGGGCCGGCGGGACGACCCGTGCTCCCGGGGCCGGCAGATGCCCGTCCACTGGTCGGCCCGGCGGCTCAACATCGTTTCGGGGTCCAGCCCGGTGGGCACCCAGGTGCCCCACGCCGCCGGTGTGGCCCTCGCCTGCAAGCTCCGCCGGGAAGACCGGGTCACCTTCGTCTCCTTCGGGGAGGGGGCGACCAGCACCGGCGACTGGCACGAGGGGCTGAACTTCGCCGGCATCCACCAGCTTCCCGTCGTCTTTTTCTGCGAGAACAACGGCTACGCCATTTCAGTGCCCTACCGAAAGCAGGTAGCCTGCGATAACGTGGCCGACCGGGCCCCGGGTTACCGGATGCCCGGGGTTGTGGTGGACGGCATGGACCCCATCGCCACTTACGCGGCCGTAAAGGCTGCCGTCGACCGGGCCCGAAGCGGCGGGGGGCCGACCCTCATCGAGGCGAAATGCTACCGGTTTACCCCCCACTCCAGCGCCGACGACGACCGGACCTACCGACCCCGGGAAGAGGTCGAGGCCTGGCGCCGGCGGGACCCCATCGTCCTCTTGAAGCAGTACCTGATGGCCTCGGGCCTGCTGGACGAGGAGCTGGACCGCCAGATTCTCGCCCGGGCCCGGGCCGAAGTGGACGAGGCCACCGACCGGGCCGAGGCCTGCCCGTACCCGGACGTTTCGGAGCTTTACACCCACGTCTACGCCGGAAGTTAGGAGGGAAGCCATGGCCGTCAAGAGCCTCATCGAGGCGATCCGGGACGCCCTTTTCGAGGAGATGCGGCGGGACCCCACCGTCATCGTGCTGGGGGAAGATGTCGGCTACCGGGGCGGGGTGTTTCGGGCCACCGAAGGGCTCATCCAGGAGTTCGGGGAAGAGCGGGTGATCGACACGCCCCTGGCCGAGTCGGCCATTGTCGGGGTGGCCATCGGGGCCGCCTTGAACGGCTTTCGGCCGGTGGCCGAAATCCAGTTCGCCGACTTCATCGCCCCGGCCATCGACCAGATCGCCAACGAAGCCGCCCGCCTCCGCTACCGCTCGGCCGGGGAATGGTGGTGTCCCCTGGTGATTCGGGCACCCTTTGGGGGCGGAGTCCACGGGGGCCTTTACCATTCCCAGTCGGTGGAGGCCTACTTTACCCACGTTCCCGGCCTCAAGGTGGTGGTTCCCAGCGACCCCTACGATGCCAAGGGCCTCCTCAAGGCGGCGATTCGGGACGACGACCCCGTCCTTTTCTTTGAACATAAAAAGGCTTACCGGCTGGTCAAAGGGGAGGTCCCCGACGGCGACTACGTCGTCCCCATCGGCCCGGCCAGGGTCGCCCGGCCGGGCCGCCACCTGACCGTCATCGCCTACGGCCTGATGACTACCTACGCCCTGGAGGCGGCCGAGAAGGCCGCCGCCGAGGGCATCGACGTCGAGGTCGTCGACCTGCGGACCCTCTACCCGCCGGACAAGAAGACGATTCTGGAATCGGTCAAGAAAACCAGCCGGGCCCTGGTGGTTTACGAGGACAATCTGACCGGGGGTTTCGGGGCCGAAATTGCGGCCATCATCGCCGAAGAGGCCTTCCCGTACCTGGACGCCCCGGTGATGCGGCTGGCCGGCCCGGATGTGCCGGCCATGCCCTACGCCACCCCCCTGGAGGAGGCGTTCATGGTTAATCCGGAGAAAATTCTGGCCAAGATTCGGCAACTGGCGGCTTACTGAGGAGGGTGGGAATGGCGGTCAAAGTGGTGATGCCCCAGCTGGGGGAGAGTGTGGCCGAAGGGACCATCGTCCGGTGGATTAAGAAAGTGGGCGAGCGGGTCGAGAAATACGAGCCCCTGCTGGAGGTGATGACCGACAAGGTGAACGCCGAGGTTCCGTCCCCGGCGGCCGGAATCCTCCGGGAGATCCTGGTGCCCGAGGGGGCGACGGTTCCGGTCGGGCGGGAGCTGGCCGTCATCGCCGAAGCTGAAGCCGAGGTTGAGGTTGCGGCCCCCATTCCGGCCGGTGAGGGCGCGGCCCAGGCCGAAGCAACGGAGGCCGCCGAGGGGCTTCGTCAGCGGTATTCCCCCATCGTCCGGCGGCTGGCCCAGGAGTACGGCATCGACCTTTCCCAGGTGCGGGGAACCGGCCTGGGCGGCCGGGTAACCAAGGAGGACGTCCTCCGGTACGTGGCCGAACGGGAGGGGGCGGCCGCGGCTAAAGAGGCCCCGCCGCCTCCCCGCCCCGAGGCCCCTCCGCCCCAGGCCCCCGAAGAGGAGGCTATCCCCGTCTCCCCCATGCGCCGGCAGATCGCCCAGCATATGGTCCGTTCCTACCAGACGATCCCCCACGCCTGGCTGGCGATGGAGGCCGATGTGACCAAGCTGGTGCGCTTCCGGGAGGCCGTCAAGTCCGAATTCCGCCGCCGGGAAGGGTTAGAGCTGACTTACTTGCCTTTTGTCGTCAAGGCGACGGTGGAGGCCCTGAAAGAGTTTCCCATCCTTAATGCCGTTTGGGCTGAGGACAAAATAATCTTAAAAAAGCGCATCAACGTGGGCATCGCCGTGGCCCTCGAGGACGGCCTCATCGTCCCGGTGATTAAAGACGCCGACCAGAAGAGCATCGCCGGCCTGGCCCGGGCCATTGCCGACCTGACGGAGCGGGCCCGGGCCGGTCGGCTCACCTTAGACGACGTCCAGGGGGGCACGTTTACGGTGAACAACACCGGCGCCCTCGGCTCGGTCATCAGCCGGCCCATCATCAACGAGCCGCAGGTGGGCATCCTTACCAGCGAGGCCATCGTCCGCCGGCCGGTGGTAGTGGACGACGCCATCGCCATCCGGGCGGTGATGTTTCTTTGCCTCTCCTTCGACCATCGGGTCATCGACGGCCTTACAGCCGCCCGGTTCCTGCAGGCCGTTAAGCGCCGCCTCGAGGCCATGGACGAGAACACGTCCGTCTACTGAGGCCCGGGTGTGGGATAATTGATCGAGTCAAACCGGAGGGAACGCTTAGTTATGGACCCCGCAGCCGAAGTTGCCACCGAACGCCGGCCGGAGTGGCTGAAGGTCCGGCTTCACACCGGCCCCAACTACCGGGAGATAAAAAGCCTGGTTCGGGGCCTCAACCTGCACACCGTTTGCGAAGAGGCCCACTGCCCCAATATTTACGAGTGTTGGGAACACCGCACCGCCACCTACATGATCTTGGGGAGCATCTGCACCTGGCGGTGCGCCTACTGCGCCGTTCAGACCGGCAAGCCGATGCCCGTCGACTGGGCCGAGCCTTTCCGGGTAGCCAAGGCCGTAAAGGTGATGGGCTTGCGGCACGCGGTGGTAACCTCGGTGAGCCGCAACGACCTGCCCGACGCCGGGGCCGAGGTCTTCGCCCGGACCATCCGGGCGATCCGGGCCCTTAACCCGGAGTGCACCGTCGAGGTTTTGATCCCGGACTTTCGGGGCTCCGAGGCGGCCCTCCGCACCGTGCTGGAGGCCCGCCCCGACGTCCTTAACCACAACATCGAGACCGTTCGCCGCCTCCACCGCAAGGTCCGGCCGGCCGGCCGCTACTGGCGGTCTATCGACCTTCTCCGGCGCTCAAAGGAGATCGCCCCCGACATTCCCACCAAGTCGGGCATTATCATCGGGATGGGGGAAACCAAGGAGGAGGTCCTGGAGACGATGGCCGACCTGCGGGCGGCCGGGGTCGACCTGCTCACCATCGGCCAGTACCTTCGGCCTTCCAAGAACCACTGGCCGGTGGTGAAATACTACACCCCCCAGGAGTTCGAGGAGCTCAAGGCCGAAGGCCTTAAGATGGGCTTTGCCCACGTGGAGTCGGGGCCTCTGGTCCGGAGCTCGTACCACGCCTGGGAGCAGGTCGACGGGATGCGCCGGCGGGCCGCGACCCCCAATGGCTGAACCGACCTTCTACTGGTGCGACCTGGGAAAGGTCCCTTACCGGGAGGCCTGGGACGTTCAGGCCCGGCTGGTGGCCGCCCGGCGTCAGGGGCTCGTCGGGGACCTGCTGCTCCTTCTGGAGCACCCGCCCGTTTACACCCTTGGCCGGGGGGGGAAGGCCGAGCACCTGCGGGTTTCCGTCCAGTGGCTGCGCCGGCAGGGGGCCGAAGTCTTCGAGGTGGACCGGGGCGGGGATATCACTTTCCACGGCCCCGGCCAGCTGGTGGGCTACCCCATCCTCGACCTTTCCGCCTGGGGCCGGGACCTCCACCGCTACCTGCGGAGCCTTGAGGAGGTGCTTATCCGGGCCCTGGCCGCCTTTGGGTTAAGGGCCGGCCGCAAGGCCGGGTATACCGGCGTCTGGGTTGGGGACCGGAAAATTGCGGCCATTGGGGTAAAGCTCAATTCTGGCTGGATTACCAGCCACGGCTTCGCCCTGAACGTGTCCACAGACCTGCGTTGGTTTGATTACATTGTTCCCTGCGGCATTCGGGACTACGGCGTCACCTCCGTAAGCGCCGAGCTGGGGATGAACGTTTCCCGGGAGGCGGCCATGGGGCCGGTGGTGGAAGCCTTCGGGCAGGTTTTCGGCCGGGGGCCGGTGCCCGTCGGGGTGGACAAAATTATCTCCCTTCGGTCCCTAATGGTCGGTTGAGTCGTGGGGCTTTTCGGCCTTCGTCGGCGGAGGCCGGTCCAGGTTGATATCCTGCCAGGACCTGGGGTCCTCAATGGGTTCCAAGTGGGTGAAAACGACCGTCCCGGGGAGGGCCTTGCGCACTTCGGCCTCCACCTCCTCCAGCAGATGATGGCCCTGGGCCACCGTCCAGTGGCCGGGAACTAGGATGTGCACCGTGATAAACCGCCGGGTGCCGGCCTGCCGGGTCCGAAGGGCATGGTAGCCAACCCCCTGCTCCCGGTAGCGGTCTAGAACCTCCCGGATCACCTGTTGCTCTTCGGGGGGAAGGGCCGTATCCAGCAGACCCAGCACCGACCGGCGTACCAGGACCACCCCCCATCGCACGATATTAGCGGCCACCAGCAGGCCCACGATGGGGTCCAAGATGTAAAGGCCGGTGAGGGTGGCCCCGACCACCCCGAGGACGACCCCCACGGTGGTCCAGACGTCGGCCAGCAGGTGGCGGGCGTTAGCCTCGAGCACGATGGCCCGGTACCGGCGGCCGGCGCTGAGCAGGACCCGGGCCACCCCCCAGTTGACCAGGGCCGCCCCCATCGACACCAGCAGGCCCAGCTCGACGTTTTCGATGGGCCTCGGGTTGAGAATCCGCTGGAAGGCCGCGTAGGCGATGCTTAAGGCCGCCCCAAGAATAAGAAAGCCCTCGGCCCCGCTGGCAAAATACTCGGCCTTGGTGTGGCCGTAGGGGTGCTCTTCGTCGGGCGGCTGGGCCGCAAAGATAAGGGTTCCCAGCGCCAGCAGGGCCGCCGCCAGGTTTACCAGGGACTCCAGGGCGTCGGAGAGGAGGCCGACCGAGCCAGTGAGCAGGTAGGCAACCAGCTTAAGGCCCACGGTCGCCACGGCCGCGGCCAGGGAGAGCCAGGCAAAACCGGTCAGACGCGGGTCAGCGGCGACGGAGTTCCCCCGATTCACACCCACCGCCTGGAATTTTATCAGGTGACGAAGACCGGCCCCTGAGCTTCGGTGGCCGGGTGATGTTAAAGGCCGGCATGTCCTATTTTGGCCCCGGCCAGAAACTCCGGGACCCGCTCCAGCCCGTCCACCTCGTCGAAGCGGCTTCCGAGGGGGTGGTCGAAATGGGACCGGCCGTAGTCGGCCGTCTCCCGGCAGATAAACCTGAGGCCGGGAATATCGCCGGGGAGGCCGACCGCAAAGCAGTAAGGGGCATCCTCCCCGGTGTTCCGGAGCAGGGTCGACGGGAAAACCATCCCTTCCTTTGGCGGTTTCGCCCAATGATAGCCCCGACGCAAGTGCGGGACTCGCCCATTTCCCCCGGTCTCGCCCGGCTGTAGGGGCTACATGGCCGTCGGCCCCAACAGGTTGCCCGAGGCGGCCTTTCGGGGTAACCTTTAGGGGAGGTTTGGCCGATGGTTAGTCCGAACGTAACGGTCAACGAAATAAGCGATGAGGCCCGGCTGGGGCCGCTGGTCGGGCAGGTCGCTCAGCTGATGGCCAAACTGGGGGTCCCGGGAGTCGCCCTCGGGGTGCTTCAGGAGGGACGCGAACACGTTGCCGGGCTGGGAGTCACCAGCCTGGAGAATCCCCTGCCGGTGACGGCCGATACCCTTTTTCAGGTGGGGTCGATAACCAAAACTTTCACCGGCACCGCCCTGATGCGGCTGGCCGAGGCCGGCCGGGTCCGGCTGGAAGACCCGGTCCGGAAATACCTCCCCGAATTTCGGGTCAAAAGCGAGGACGTCTCGGCCGCCGTCACCGTCCGCCACCTGCTCACCCATACCGCCGGGTGGGTCGGGGATCGCTTTGACGACTTCGGCCTGGGGGACGACGCCCTGGCCCGGATGGTGGCCTCCCTGGCCGACCTCCCCCAGATTACCCCACCCGACACCGTCTGGGCTTACAACAACGCCGGCTTTTACGTGGCCGGCCGCATCGTCGAGGTAGTTACGGGAAAACCCTACGAAGCAGCCCTTAAAGAGCTCGTTTTGGACCCCCTGGGCCTTGAGCATGCCTACTTCTTCGCCCAGGACGTCATCAGCTACCGGTTTGCGGTCGGTCACCTTACCGGCGAGGCCGGGCCTTTCGTTGCCCGGCCCTGGGCCCTGCCCCGCTGCGCCAACCCCGTCGGCGGCCTCATAACCACCGTCCGGGAACTGTTTAAATACGCCCGTCTTCACCTGGGCCGCGGCCCCGAGCTCCTAAAGCCCGAGTCCCGCCGGCTGATGCAGACGCCCGTCTGCGAGGCCGACGCCAGCCGGCTGATGGGCCTCACCTGGTTCATCCAGCCGGTCGCCGGGGATATCCGCCTGGTGGGTCACGGGGGCGGAACCAACGGCCAGATAACCCTGTTCAACTTTGTGCCCGACCGGGACTTTGCCGTCGCCGTCCTGACCAACTCCGACCGGGGCGGGGTGATAAACGCCGAGGTTACCCGCTGGGCCGTGGAGGCCTTCCTCGGGGCGGCCTGGCCCGAGCCCGAGATTTACAACCTGCCGCCCGACCGGCTTGCAACCTATGCCGGCCGTTATGAGGGGGTGCTCTCGGACATTGAGCTGGTCCTGGCGGGGGACTCGCTCATCCTGAAGCAAACCCCGAAAGGCGGCTTTCCCCGCAAGGATTCCCCGCCCCGCCCGGCCCCACCCCCCTCCCGCCTCGGGTTTTACGGCCCGGACCGGGTCATTGCCCTGGACCTCCCCCTCAAAGGGAGCCGGGGCGAGCTTCTGCGCAACCCCGACGGCACCGTCGCCTGGTTCCGGATTGGGGGTCGCCTTTACCGCCCCCGGCCCCCGCAGTGAAAGCGGGGCTCCCGCTTTTCCCGGAAGGCGGCGATGGCTTCCCGGTGGGCATCCGAAAGCCGGGCCTGCCGGAAGACCTCGTCTTCGGCGGCCAGCACCTTATCAATATCCCGCTCCAAGTAGTGGGCGTGGATGAGCCGCTTAATCTGCAGAAGGTGCCAGGTCGGGTTGTCGGCAATCTCCCCGGCCAGAGCAATGGCCTCGGGCAGCAGCCGGTCGGCCGGGTAAACGTGGTTGACCAGCCCGATCCGGAGGGCCTCGGCCGCGTCGATGAATTTCCCCGTAAGCATCAGCTCGAGGGCGTGGCCCAGGCCTACAAGCTGCACGAGATAATGAGTGCTGGCCAGCTCTGGGGTGAGGCCGATCCGGGGAAAGCGGAGCGAAAACCTCGCCTGGTCGGACGCGACCCGGATGTCGCAGGGGAGGGTGAAGGTGACGCCCACTCCCACGGCCACCCCGTTAATGGCGCAGACGATCGGCTTTGACCGGCGGACCAGGTCCACCCAGCTCGGCTCCCGGGCCCAGTCCCGGTCGGCGGCCTGGCCCTCCTGGAGGGCCCGTTCGAAGCCCGAGATGTCGGCCCCGGAGCAGAATCCTCGCCCGGCCCCGGTAATGACGATGGCCCCGACGCCATCGTCCCCGTTCCAGGCCTCGACCTGCTCCCGCATCTCCCGCCGCATCTGGGCCGTCATCGCGTTAAGTTTATCGGGCCGGTTAAGGGTGATAATTCCCACCCGGCCCCGAACTTCGGTGAGGATCTGCTCAAAGGCCATGGTCAGCCTTCCTCCCCGGAAATCTCCGCCGGCGCCAGGTCAATAATATTGAGCTCCTGGGTCGGCGGGTACCGCCAGCGGTTAAGTTGAACGGCATAGACCACATCCCAGCGCCGGGCGTAAAGGAGGCCCAGACTTTCGGGAACCGAAAAGGCCACCGCCGGCCAGCGGACGGACCGCCCCCCGCGGGCGGCCCCCAGGATCAGGCGGTAGCATTCGCCGTTGCCAGAGGCGGCCATCCGTTCGGCCCGCAAAACCTCCACCCCCCGGCTCAAGAAGCGGGGCTCGGGGTTGCCGTGGCCGAAGGGCGAAAGCTTCTCCAGCCAGCCGTAAAGGCCCGGGCTCAGGTCGGCTAGGGAGATTTCCACGTCGACGGCGATTACGGGCCGCAGGTCCCGGCCGGCCAGTTCGGCTTCGGCCAGCTCGGCAAGGCCGGCCCTGATGGCCGGAAGGTTTTGCCGCCGGAAATTGAACCCGGCCGCCAGCCGGTGGCCCCCGAAGGCCGTCAGATAACCGGCCAGCCGGGTAAGGGCGGCGTGGAGGTCGAATTCCGGGATGCTGCGGCCGCTGCCCCGACCCTCATCCCCGTCGAAGGTAACCACAACCGCCGGCCGGCGCACCGCGTCGGTTATGCGGCTGGCGATGAGGCCCAGCAGGCCCGGCGGACAGCCCTCCACCTCGATGAAGACCAGATTCCGGCCGGCCGCCAGGGCGGCGTCCACCTCCGGCCAGACGCGGGCGGCGACCTCGTTAAGGACCGTCTGGCGCTCGGCGTTTAGCCGCTCTAAAATTTCGGCCAGGGCCTGGGCCTCGGCGGGGTCCCGGGTGCTGAGGAGCCGGAAGCTCAGGATGCCGTCCCCAAGCCTTGAGGCGGCGTTGAGCCTTGGCGCAAGCTGAAAGGCGATGGTGTCGGCCGAGGCGGCCCCCAGGTCGATGCGGCCCAGGGCGGCCAGGGCTTTAAGCCCCGGGCGGCCGGTGCGGGCCAGGGCCCGGAGCCCCTGGCGGACCAGGTACCGGTTTTCGCCGGTGAGGGGCATGACGTCGGCGACGGTGCCGATGGCCACCAGCTCCAGGAGCCCCTCGGCCGCCAGCTCCCGGCCCAGACTCAGGGCCAGCCCCTGGGCCAGCTTGTAGGCGACCCCAACCCCGGCTAGGTCCCCGAAGGGGTAGTGCTGGTCGGCCCGGCGGGGGTTTATCACCGCCAGGGCCGTCGGCAGGCTTTCCGGGGGCAGGTGGTGGTCGGTGATGATGAGGTCGATGCCGGCCGCCCGGGCAAATTCCGCCTCGGCCACGGCCGAAACGCCCACGTCGGCGGTAATAACCACCCGGCAGCCCCCTTCGGCCAGCCGGGCCAGACCATCGGCCGTCAACCCTTCCCGCCGGCCGGGGATGTAGGGCACCACGTGGGCTCCCAGGCCGCCGAGGGCTTCGGTCAGCACCAGGGCGGCCGTCAGGCCGTCGGCGTCGGCGTCCCCGTAAACCCCCACCCGTTCGCCCACCCGAATGGCCCGGGTCAACCGCTCGACGGCCGCCCCCATGTCGGCCAGGCCGAAGGGGTCATGAAGCAGGCGCTCGTCGGCCGCCAGGAACCTCTCGGCCTCCTCGGCCGTCCGGATGCCCCGGCCGACCAGGATGCGGGCCACCACTTCCGGCAGGGGCCCCAGCTGGGGAAGGGGTCCGGGTTCGGGCAGGACCCAGCGCTTGACGGTTGGCATCCTCGGCTCCGAAGGTTTTCTTCCCGATTATACTCGGCCGGGCCTTCAGGCGGGTCCGGAAACGGGGCCGGTAAGGCGGTCGGCCAGCAGCCGGGTGGCCGCGGCCCAG
>DAOUCL010000107.1:0-1518 GCA_034432015.1 Dehalococcoidia bacterium | reverse complement strand
GCCTTTGCCGGCTTGGGGTCTTGGCCGTACGCCTCGGGCTGAAGCTGCCCGAGCGGTGGGCCTTTGAAGCTGTCCTCCCAGGCTTCACCTGAAAACTGTCCCCAAATCAGCGGCCCCGGCTGGGGGCAACGGAAAGAGCCCGGACCCAGGTTTCTAAATCTGGCCGGCCCGGGGCTATAATTAGGACCGGAATGGGCTTCGAGTTCCTGGACCACACGGCGGAAATCGGGGTACGGGCTTGGGGCAAGGACCTGGCCGAGGCCTTCGCCCAGGCCGCCCGGGGCATGTTCGCCGTTATGTACGAGACCGACTCCGTCGGCGAGACCCTGACCCGGCAGCTGGAAGTCTCCGCCCCGGACCCCGAAGCCCTGCTGGTGGAATGGCTTAATGCTTTACTCTACCTGGCCACGGTGGAACACGCCGTCTTCGGCCGGTTCGAGGTGGCCATCGAGCCGCCAAAGGACGGGGCCGAATGGCGGCTCCGGGCAACCGTTTACGGGGAGCCCGTCGACCCAGCCCGCCACTCCTTCGGCCTGGAGGTGAAGGCGGCCACTTACCACCGCGTGCGGGTGCGGTCTTTGGACGGTCGGGCCGAGGTTGAAGTTATTCTGGACGTTTAAATAAAAGGGGGGACGGTTATGACCGGTCGGTGGGAAGGTCCGCTTCGGAAAATCGACGACTACCACTGGGAGATTCCCCAAACTTATAAGCCTGGTATGCGGGTCCCGGGCCTCGTTATTGCCGATGAGACCTTGATCGAACTTATCCGTCGGGACCAGGCCCTGGAACAGGTGGCCAACGTGGCAACCCTACCGGGCATCGTTAAATACTCCCTGGCGATGCCGGATATCCACTGGGGCTACGGCTTTCCGGTGGGGGGGGTTGCGGCGATGCGGGTAGCTGACGGGGTTGTCTCCCCGGGCGGGATCGGCTTCGACATCAACTGCGGGGTGCGAATGCTCCGCACCGACCTGACGGAAGCCGAGGTGCGCCCCCGCATCGAGCGGCTGGCCGACGAGCTCTTTAAGAACATCCCCTCCGGGGTTGGGGCCGTCGGCAAGATTAAAGTTTCGGTCAAAGAGGTCGAGCAAATTCTGGTTCAAGGCGCCCGCTGGGCGGTGGAGCGGGGATACGGCTGGGCCTCCGACCTGGAAGTCACCGAGGAAGGGGGGGCCATCCCCGGGGCCGACCCCAGCAAGGTGAGCCACCACGCCAAGGAGCGGGGGGCCCCCCAGTTGGGAACCCTCGGCTCGGGCAACCATTTCCTGGAAGTGCAGGCCGTCGAGGAGATCTACGACCCTGAGGCGGCCCGGGTTATGGGCATCGAAGGGGTGGGCCAGGTCACCGTCTTTATCCACTGCGGCTCCCGGGGCCTCGGCTACCAGGTCTGCGAAGACTACCTGCGGGTAATGGACAAGGTCCTGGCCAAATACGAGATCCGGCTGCCCGACCGGCAGCTCGCCTGCGCCCCGGTCCGGTCGCCGGAGGGGCAGGACTACCTGGCCGCCATGCGGGGCG
>DAOUCL010000106.1:0-10983 GCA_034432015.1 Dehalococcoidia bacterium | reverse complement strand
CGGCTTAGGCGGGTGGCCGAGGCCTCTTCGGGGTTTCTTTACTGCGTGAGCCTCACCGGGGTTACCGGCGCCCGGGATACCCTCCCACCCGGCCTCGACCGGTTCCTGGGCCGGGCGCGGGCGGTCTCAAGGCTGCCCCTGGCCGTGGGCTTCGGCATCTCCCGGCCGGAACAGGTTCGGGCGCTACGGGGCTTGGCCGACGCCGTGGTCGTCGGCAGCGGCCTCATCGACCGGGTCGAGGCGACGCCCCCGGAAGGGTGGGGGGTCGAAATTCGGGCCTATATCCGGAGCCTCCGGGCCGAAACGGGCCGGGGCTAGCGGGGTCCGGGGTCAGGATTCTGGGCGGCCTCGTTCCCCTTTTCGGCCTGGGCCGGCGGCCGCTCCTCGCCCCGGATAGCGCGCTGAAACTCCCGCAGGCCGGTGCCCAGGGACTTCCCCAGGTCCGGTAGCTTGCCGGGCCCGAAAACGATAAGGGCAATGACCAGGATTATTAAAAGTTCGGGGATTCCCAGATTGGGCACGCCCTAATTACCTCCTTGCCGGCCCCTTCAAGGGCCCCGGTCGGTGAGGAGGCAAAAGCCGATAAGCCCCGCCTCCAGCAGAAGGATGCTGGCGCCGAACCCCACCGCCCAACCGGCCCTTTCGGCTAAAAGCTCGTAGGCGACCGCGGCCAGGGTGGTAAAAAGGCCCAGGAAAGCGTAACCGACAAGCTCCCAGCGCCGGGACTTCCGGGCCGGCCGCCCGGCGGCCGGCTCCGGTGGGGCCTGGGCCTTAACCTCAGGAAGCCGGGTCATCCTGCCATCCCGTCGGCCTTGAGGGCGGCCGAAAGGCCGGCGGCCGCCCGAAGCAGGGCCTTCAAGGTGGGCTCGGCCTCCTGGAGCCGGAGCCTCTGGGCCGGGGCGGCCACCGCCAGGGCCGCCACCGTCCGGCCGTCGCCCAGGTGGACCGGAACGGCCAGCGCCCGAACTCCCAGGCTGAACTCTTCGTCCTCGGCGGCAAAGCCTTTCGCCCGGACCTCCTCCAGCTGGCGGCGGAGGGCCTCCGGGCTGGTAACCGTCCGCCCGGTGTAAGGTTTGAGGGGGGTTCGGGCGAGCCAAGCCGTCAGCCGATTTGCGGGCCAGAAAGCCAGGAGCACCTTGCCCGCCGCCGTGGGGTGAAGGGGCAGAAGTTCCCCGGGCCCGATGCTCACCCGAAGCCAGGCTTCGGCCTCCGCCGATGCCGCCACTAGGGCCGAATCGTACTTGGGGATGGCCACGAAGGCCGTCTCCCCGACCTCATCCCGCAGCCGACGGACGGCCTCCTCCGCCTGGGGACCCAGTAGCCGGTCCGGGCCCCACTCGGCCGTCACCCGAAGGAGGGCGGGGCCTACGGTGTAGCGGCCCGTGGTCGGGTCCTGGGCCAGAAAGCCGGCCCGAACCAGGCTCCGGCAGAGGCGGTGGGCGGTGCTGGGGGGCAGACCGAGGGTTCGGGCGAGCTGGACGATGCCGACGGGCTCCTGGGCGGAGCTTAAAAGCTCTAGCAGGTCGAGGGCCCGCAGGACGGACCGAACAAGGCCCGTTTCCGGCGCGGCGACTCGGTCGGTTTTTTTAACGGCCATCTTGTAACCCCCGAGCCGGATCTCGGAATAGATTCTCGGCGGGGAGGGCTTAAGGGGGTCTAAAAAATCAGGCCGCGGCCGTCAAAATCTTCTAAAAATTCCGTTAAACGGCACCGACTGGGGTTAGCGGCGGCCCTTCAGCCAGCGGGCGAATTCCCAGGTGCCGATTCCCAGGCCGCTCACGAGAATAACGGCGGCGGCCAGCCACTCCCGGTTGCGTAGAAACCAGTCGATCAGACCCACCGGGTTGATTGTATACTTTGCCCGGGCCGGCATCCACCGGCACCTGCGCCCGGAGTCTAAGGTGGCCCGACCCCAACCGGGCCGACTCTGCCGGCCGCTGGCTGGCTTTGGGGCGGCCTTCGAAGCCCTAAGGGTTCGCAACTATCGCCTGTTCTGGCTGGGCCAGCTCGTGTCCCAGGTGGGCACCTGGGTGCAGCGGGTGGCCCAGGCCTGGCTGGTCCTCACCCTGACCAACTCGCCCCTGGCCCTGGGGACCGTTACGGCCCTCCAGTTCCTGCCCATCCTGTGCTTTTCCCTCTTCGGGGGCATGCTGGCCGACCGGGTCCCCAAGCGTTGGCTTCTGCTGGCCACCCAGAGCCTTGCTGTCCTGCAGGCTCTGACCCTGGCCGGCCTCACCGCCTTCTGGGCAATCCGGCTCTGGCACATCTACGTCCTGGCCTTCTTCCTGGGCCTGGTCAACGCCCTGGACAACCCGGCCCGCCAGTCCCTCGTCCCGGAGCTGGTAGGCCGGGCCCAGGTTCCCAACGCAGTGGCCCTCAACTCCATGGTCTTCAACGTTGCCCGCATCCTCGGGCCGGGCCTTGGGGGCCTCGGGGTGGCCACGGTGGGGTTTGCCGGCTGCTTTCTGGCCACCATCGGGGCTTTGCTGCTTATGGACCCCAAAGGGTTCTATGTCCCCGGCGGCGGGCGGCCCCGGGCGGCGGCCGGATTGGGGCCGGCCCTCCGCTACGCCCTAAGGACGCCGACGGTGCTGACGGTTATCATCCTGCTGGCCTTTGTGGGAACGTTCGGCTACAACTTTACGGTTGTCCTGCCCCTGGTGGCCCGGTACGTGGTGGGGGTGGATGCCGCCGGGTTCGGCCTGATGACGGGGGCCATGGGGGTGGGCTCCGTTCTGGCTGCCCTCTGGCTGGCCTACCGGCGGCGGCCAACCCTGGGCCGGCTCCTGGCCGGGGCGGCGGCCTTCTCCCTGCTTTTGGTGCTGGTGGTCCTTTCCCGGGTTTTTGTCCTGACGTTGGGGCTTTTGGTCTTGCTGGGCTTTGCCAGCGTCTTTTTCACCGCCAATGCCCAGACAATTCTGCAGCTTGCATCCCCGGATGAGTTCCGGGGCCGGATCATGAGCCTGTATACCCTCCTGTTTCTCGGAACAACCCCCATCGGGAGCTCCTTTGTGGGGGCCGTGGCCGAGCGGTGGGGCGTCCAGACCGCCCTGGCGGTGGCGGCCGGCCTCTGCTGGGTCGGGGTTCTGGCCGGCTTTACGTCCGCCCGCGGCCAGGCCGTCCGCTGAAGCCCGGTGGTCGGCGTTCTTGCCGGACCGCGCCGGCTCGGGCTATAATAAGCCAGTAAATCAATAAACAAAATCAATTTTGGAGGAGGGATGTCCATGGTCGAGTATGCCCATCCGGAGGTATTGGTCTCCACCGAGTGGGTTGCCCAGCACCTCAACGACCCCAATGTCCGCATTGTCGAGGTCGACGTCGACACCACCGCTTACGAGACGGGCCACATTCCCGGGGCCATCGGCTGGAACTGGACCACCCAGCTTAACGACCCCGTCCGCCGGGATATCGCCTCCAAGGAGCAGTTCGAGGAGCTGATGGGCAGCTCCGGCATCGATAAGCACACCACCGTGGTCCTTTACGGGGATAACAACAACTGGTTTGCGGCCTACGCCTTCTGGCTCCTCAAGATTTACGGCCACGAAGACGTCAAAATTATGAACGGCGGCCGCAAAAAGTGGGTCGACGAGGGCCGGCCCCTCACCACCGAGGTCCCCCAGGTGGAGCGCAAGGTCTACCAGGCTGAGGAGCCCGACCTGCGCCTGCGGGCCTTCCTGCAGGATGTGCTTCAGCGGCTCCAGCGCCCGGATGTGGCCCTAGTGGATGTCCGAAGCCCCCAGGAGTTTACGGGGGAGATTCTGGCCCCGCCCGGCCTGCCCGAAACCGCCCAGCGGGGCGGCCACATCCCCGGCGCCAAGAACATCCCCTGGGGCCAGGTAGTCCGGGAGGATGGAACCTTTAAATCTTACGAGGAGCTCAAGGCCCTTTACGAAGGGGCCGGGGTCACCCCCGACAAGGAAGTGATCACCTACTGCCGGATCGGGGAGCGCTCCAGCCACAGCTGGTTCGTCCTCAAGTACCTGCTGGGCTATCCCAAGGTGCGAAACTACGACGGCTCCTGGACCGAGTGGGGGAACGTGGTGGGCCTCCCCATCGAGCGCTGACCAGCCGACCCGTTTGCTTAAAGGGCCGCCCGGCCGCGGTTAACGCCGGGCGGCCCTTTTGCGGGGATAATGCCGTGGAAAACCCGACTTGGCGGGCCCCGACCCCGGGTGGTAGGCTTTAGGGCGGTGGGGAAAAGTGGTAGGCCGTGGTTAAACTGGGGTCAAAAGGTGGACTGGGCGGGTAATGTTTCTCGGGGAATACGAATACGCCATCGACGACAAGGGCCGTATCACCCTGCCCGTCAAATTCCGGGAATACCTCCGGCCCGGGGTGGTGGTCACCCGCGGCTTCGAGCGGTGCCTCCTCGTCTTCCCCATGCCCGCCTGGTCGGAGCTGACCCAGCGGCTTGACAGCCTCGACCTTACCGACCCCCAGGTCCGGCGGCTGCGTCGGCTCACCTTCTCCCTGGCGTACTTTACGGACGTGGACCGCCAGGGCCGAATCCTGATTCCCCAGAGCCTGCGGGCCTACGCCGACCTGAAGGACGTGGGGGTGGTCGTGGGCCTCAACCGCTACCTGGAGGTCTGGAACCCGCAACGGTGGCGGGAGGAGCGGTCGACCTTTGAAGCCGAATGAAGAGTACGTCCACCGGCCGGTTATGGCCGCCCAGGTGGTGGCCTTCCTCGTCACCGGGCCAGGCGACTACGTGGACGCCACCGTTGGCCTCGGGGGCCACGCCGAGCGGATCCTTGAGGCGGCCGGCCCCGAAAGCCGCCTGTTGGGCCTGGACCTGGACCCCCGGGCCCTGGAGGTGGCCGCCCGCCGGCTGAGCCGCTTCGGCCCCAGGGTTCGGCTGGTCCGGGCCAACTTCGCCGACGTCGCCGAGGTGGCCCACCGGGCGGGCTTCGTGCCGGCCCGGGGGGTTCTCTTCGACCTGGGGGTCGGGAGCCACCAGCTGGAAGACCCGGCCGCCGGCTTCAGTTTTCAGCTTTCCGGGCCCCTGGACATGCGTTACGACCCCGACGCCCCGATTACGGCTGCCGACCTGGTTAACCGGCTTCCGGAGGCGGAGCTCGCTGAGCTCATCCGCCGGTACGGGGAGGAGCCCCGGGCCCGGCGGATCGCCCGGGCCATTGTCCAGGCCCGGCCCATTAAAACCACCGACGAGCTTGCCCGGGTGGTCGCCCGGGCGGTGGGGACGGCCCGGGGCCGGACCCACCCGGCAACCCGGACCTTCATGGCCCTGCGCATCGCCGTCAACCGGGAGCTGGAAAACCTGGCCCGCGGCCTGGAGGGGGCCGTCCGGGTCCTGGGCCGGGGCGGGCGGGTGGTGGTCATTTCCTTTCATTCGCTGGAGGACCGGCTGGTCAAGGAGTTTTTCCGGCGGGAGTCCCGGGACTGCATCTGTCCGCCCGGGATTCCCGTCTGCGTTTGCGGCCACCGGGCCGTCTTGCGGGCGCTTACCCGCCGGCCCGTAACCCCCGACGAGGCCGAGATCAAGCTTAATCCCCGGGCCCGCAGCGCCAAACTGCGGGCGGCCGAGAAGATCCTGGAGGCTGCCTGATGGCCGTAATCACCTACCCCCGTCGACGCCAGGCCGCCGCGGCCGGCGGCGTCCGTTTTCGGATTGAGGGCCTGCTCACCTTCCTGATAACTTCGGCGGCCGCCCTGGGCCTTATTTCCCTAACCCTGGCTACCTTGGTCACCACCCAGGGCTACGAAGTGCGCCGCCTTCAGGCCGAGCAGGCCCGCTGGACGGAGCAGACCTTCCGGCTGGAGACGGAAATAAGCTCCCTGCAGGCCCTGGACCGGGTCGAGCGGGAGGCCCGGAGCCGGCTCAAGCTTGCCGAGGCCCGGGACCGGCTCTTTATTAACCCGGCCGGGGCACCGGCTCCGCCCCCGCCGGCCCCCGGGACCCCAGCCAGCCGGGAGCCGGGCCTCTTCCAACTTGCCCTTGACCAGCTGGCATGGCTACGGCTGCTCCTTCAAGACGCCGCGGCCGGGCTGCCCTAGGCAGCCACCGGCCACCCCTCCTAAGGTTTCTCCTCCTCGGGCTGCTCATGTTGGGCGGCCTGGGCCTCCTGGCCGGCCGGCTGGTCTACCTTCAGGTCGTCGAGCACAACCGCTTTGCCGACCTCGCCCGGTCGGAACAGTTGGGAAAGCGGCCCATCTTCCCCCGTCGGGGGGCGATCCTGGCCGCCGACGGCCACCCCCTGGCCATCAGCCTCCAGACCTACGATGTTTATTTTTACCCTAAGTACCCGGGCGCCCCTGAGGCCCGGGACCGTATCGCCGCCGAGCTTGGGCCGTTATTAAGACGGCCGGCCGGTGAGCTTCGGGCCCAGACCGCGGCCGAAAGGCCGGTGCTTTTGGCCTCAGGGGTTCAGCCCGAAACTGCCGCCAAGATTGCGGCCGCCGAGCTGCCCGGAATCGTTCTGGACCCGAAGTGGCGCCGCCATTACCCGGAAGGCGCCCTGGCCGGGCCCGTCCTGGGCTTCATCGGCCGAGACGCCCAGGGCTTAAGCGGGGTTGAGGCCGACTACGACACCCTCCTGGCCGGAAAGACCGGCTGGGTTTATTTCGAGCGGGATGCTTCGGGGGAGGAGATTCCCCTGGGCTTCAAGCAGGTGGACCCGCCCATCGACGGGGCCGACGTCGTCCTGACTTTGGACCGTTACATCCAGCGGGTGGCCGAGGCCGAGCTGGATAAGGCTTTAAAGGAGCACCGGGCCGACTCCGGGTTGGTCATCGTTATGGACCCCAAGACCGGGGCCCTGCTGGCGGTGGTGAGCCGCCCGGCGGCCGACCCCACCCGGCTCGACCTTAACGACCCGAACCTGCAGGCCCTCATCCGGAATCGGGCCTTCAGCGACCTTTATGAGCCGGGTTCAACGTTTAAAATCATCACCCTGGCGGCCGCCTTGGAATCCGGCCGGGTGGGCACCGGCGAGACCTATTACTGTCCGGGCTACGTTAAGGTGGGACCCTGGACCATCTGGATGTGGAACTACACCGCAATGGGGCCCTCCAACCTGGTAGACTTCATTCGCTACAGCTGCAACGTGGGGGCGGTTCACCTGGCCCGCCGGACCGGTCCGGCCGACTTTTACCGGGTTGTTCGGGACTTCGGCTTTGCCGAGCGGCTTAACCCCGAGTTCCGGTCGGAGGTGGCCGGGGAGGTCAAGCTTCCGACCGACCCCGCCTGGTCGGAGGTGGACCTGGCCACCAACGCCTTCGGCCAGGCCCTCTCCGTTACACCCCTGGAGCTGGCCGCGGCGGTGGCCGCCGTCGCCAACGGCGGCCTCCTGATGCGCCCCTACCTGGTGAAAGAAATCCGGGCCCCCGACGGCATTCGCCGCTTTGAGCCGACGGTGGTCCGCCGGGTAATCTCCCAAGAGACGGCCCGCAAGGTCACCGACATTCTGGTGGAGGCCGTCAACAAGGGCTCCAGCCCCACGGCCGTAATTCCGGGCTACAAGCTGGCGGGCAAAACCGGGACGGCCCAGGTGCCCGAGGGCAACGGCTATTCCCGGACGAAATTCATCGCCTCCTACATCGGCTACGTCCCGGCCGATGCGCCCCGCCTGCTCATTCTGGTGAAGGTCGACAACCCTAAGGACGTCCCCTGGGGTACCACCGTGGCCGCCCCCGTCTTCCGGGAAGTGGCTAGTAAGGCCCTGGCGTATTATGGTATACCACCTACCGAGAAGCCCCGATGAAGGTCTCCGACCTTTACGGCCTGGTCGGCTCCCACCTCCTTGAGGCCATCGGGCCGGAGCCGGACGACCTGCCCTTGCCGCCCATCCGGCCCGACTCCCGCCAGGTCCGGCCCGGCGACGGCTTCCTGGCCCTGCCGGGCGGCCGAACCCACGGGGCGGAATTTATCGCCGACGCCCTCGGCCGGGGCGCCCGCCTGGTTTTAACCGGGCGGATTTCGGCCGCCGACGGGGACCTGGCCCGAAGGCTGGGGGCCCGGGTCTGGGTCTTAGACGACCCCCTGGCGGCCATCCAGGAGGCGGCCCGGGCCTGGCGGGAGCGGCTGGGGGTCCGGGTGGTGGGCATCACCGGGAGCGTGGGTAAGACCACCACCAAGGAGGCGGTGGCGGCCGTCCTGGGGGAGCGTTACCGGGTCCTTAAAAGCCCCGGGAACCTGAACACCGAGGTGAGCCTGCCCCTCACCCTGTTAAGCCTCGGGCCGGAACACCAGGTGGCCGTCCTGGAGATGGGGATGTATCGGGCGGGGGACATCGCCTTCCTGTGCGCCATCGCCCGGCCCCAGGTTGGGGTCGTCACGGCGGTGGGCCCCAGCCACCTGGAGCGGCTGGGCTCCCTTGAGGCCATCGCCAACACCAAGGCCGAGCTGGTGGAGAGTTTGCCCGAATCGGGGACGGCCGTCCTCAACGCCGACGACCCCATCGTCTCGGCCTTTGATTCCCGGACCCGGGCCCGGGTCATAAAGTACGGCTGGCTCCAACCGGCCGACGTCAGCGCCCTCAGGGTGCGGATGCGGGGCCTGCTCGGAACGGACCTCTGGGTCCGGGCGGGGAACGACAACCGTCGGCTCCGGCTGGGCCTGGCCGGCCGGCCGGGGCTTTACGCCGCCCTGGCCGCGGCCGCCGTGGGTCGGGTCTTCGGCCTCGACTGGGGGGAGGTGGGGCGGGGCCTTGTAAAGGTTTCGGTGGACCAGCGGCTGGCCGTCCGGCCGGGGATTGGGGGCAGGCGGGTGCTGGACGACTCGTACAATTCGAGCCCGGCGTCCCTGGCCGGGGCCCTGGAGCTTCTCGGGCAGCTGCCGGGACGCCGGGTGGCCATTCTCGGTGATATGCTCGAACTGGGCCCCATCGAGGCCGAAGCCCACCGGGAGGCGGGCCGGCTGGCGGCCCACGTCGTAAACGTTTTAATAACCGTCGGGGAGCGGGCGGCCCTGATGGCCGAGGCCGCCCGGGCCGCCGGCCTTTCGGCCGTTTACCCGACTTCGGACCCGGCCGAGGCGGCGGCCATCGCCCGGGCCGAAACCCGCCCCGGGGACTGGATTCTGGTCAAGGCCTCCCGGGGGCTCCGGCTGGAGCGGGCCGTCGAACTGCTGGTGGGATAGGGCGTATGGATGCGGACGTGATGATTTATTCCCTGCTGGTGGGGGCGTTCACCTTCGTCGTCGGCCTCCTCCTGGGCCGGCCGGTGGTCCGGCTTTTGCGCCATTACCGGGTGGGCAAGGCCATCCGGGAGGAGGGGCCGGCCGGCCACCGGGTTAAGGTGGGCACCCTGACCATGGGCGGCATCTTGATCTTTGCGGCCACCTTCGTAAGCACCATCCTCTTTAACCTTTTCGGCCGTCTCTCCATGCTCCTCCCCCTGACGGTGGTGGTTACCAGCGGCCTCATCGGGGCCCTGGACGATATGCTTGGGCTGGTCGGCCGCGACCGGGGCGGCCTGGCCGGCCGGGTCAAGCTACTCCTTCTCACCGGCCTGGCTACGGGGGCCGCCCTGGTGCTCCATTTCCTGCTGGGCTATGAGAAGGTCCACATTCCTTTCGTGGGCTCCTACAGCCTGGGCTGGTTTTACGTTCCGGTGGCCGTCTTCGTCATCGTCGGGACGGCCAATGCCGTCAACCTGACCGACGGCCTGGATACCCTGGCCGGGGGGACGGCGGCCATGGCCTTTGCCGCCTACGGCATCATCGCCTACCTCCAGGGGCAGAGCTACCTGGTAACCTTCTGCTTCAGCGTGGTGGGGGCGATTCTGGCCTTCTTATGGTACAACGCCCACCCCGCCGAGCTGATGATGGGGGATACCGGCTCCCTGGCCCTGGGGGCGACCCTCGCCACGGTGGCGTTGATGACGGGCCAGTGGCTCCTGCTGCCCGTCGTCGGCCTCGTCTTTGTCGTCGTGGCCCTATCGGTCATCCTGCAGGTGGCCTACTTTAAGCTGACCGGGGGCAAGCGGCTCTTTAAGATGGCCCCCATCCACCACCATTTCGAGCTGATGGGCTGGTCGGAACCCCAGGTAACCACCCGCTTCTGGCTGGTGGGTATCTGCGCGGCCATGGTGGGGGTGGCCCTGGCCCTGGCCGTCCCGCCCGCCCACTGATAAGGAGTCGTTAAAATGATTTACGTGGCCCGAAGGCTCAGGGTTTCCGGCCGCCGACGCCGGCGGCCCAGGCGAATTCCCAGCTTTTTCCGAAGGCTGATTAAGCCCAACCCGGTGGAGCTGTGGCTCAGGTCGGTTCGGGAGTTGCGGCAGTAGTCGGCCTCGGCCGGGAGGGCGTGAGCCTGGCCAGGTATCTTGCCCGGCAGGGCTTCCGGGTAATCGCCGCCGACCGGAAGGGCCCGGCCGAACTCGGGCCGGCCCTCCGGGCCCTGGCGGACCTGCCCGTGGAGCTGGCGCTGGGCCGGAACCGGGCGGAGGACCTGGCTCCGGCCGAGGTGGTCTTCCTCTCGCCCGGGGTTCCCCTCGATGCCCCCTGGGTGGCCGGGCTTCGGGCGGCCGGGCGGAGGCTTTCGTCCCTCACCGACCTTTTTCTGCGGGCGTGTCCGGCCCTGACGGTGGGGGTCACCGGGTCCTGCGGCAAGAGCACCACCACCGCCCTCATCGGCCGCATCCTGGAGGACACCGGGTTCACCGCCTGGGTCGGGGGTAACATCGGCCGGCCCCTGCTGGACTGGCTTCCCCTCATCCGGCCGGAGGACCGGGTGGTCCTGGAGCTGAGCAGTTTTCAGCTGGAGCTGGGGCCGCCCTCGCCCCGGGTGGCGGTGGTTTTAAACCTTTACCCCGACCACCTGGACCGGCACCCGTCCTTTGAGGCCTACGCCGAAGCCAAAAAACGGATTCTGGCCCGGCAGGGGCCCGAAGATTGGGCCGTGCTGAACGGCGACGACCCGGTGGTGGCCGGGTTTGCGGCCGCCGCCCCGGGACGGGTGGCCTGGTTCGGCTTGGGCCGGCCGGCGGGAAGTCCAGCGGCCGGCCTGCGGGACGGGCGTT
>DAOUCL010000105.1:0-2203 GCA_034432015.1 Dehalococcoidia bacterium | reverse complement strand
GGTGCTTTGCCTTTGCCGGCTTGGGGTCTTGGCCGTACGCCTCGGGCTGAAGCTGCCCGAGCGGTGGGCCTTTGAAGCTGTCCTCCCAGGCTTCACCTGAAAACTGTCCCCAAATCAGGTCCTGGGCACGTTTGACCGGGGTCGGGGGCCGGGCGTATAATATCCTTGGCACTGGGGAGTGGTGTAGCTGGTAACACGCCTGACTCTGGATCAGGAGATCCCAGGTTCGAATCCTGGCTCCCCAGCCGGACCACAAAATATTGGGCTTTGAGCCCGGTTAGTCTACAAGATATAGTAGCCGGACAAGCCAATCAGGCTTGTCCGGCTGCCGCTTTGGGATAATGTTGGGATAATCTTCTACCGGCCGAAGAGGGTCCGGTCGAGTTTTTCGGCCGCCTCTTTTTGCAGGTCTGGCAGGACGTGGGAATACACCTGCAGGGTCATCGCCACCGTCGAGTGGCCCAGCCGCTCCTGGACCACCCGCGGGTTTACGCCCTCCTTAAGCAGAAGGGTCGCGTGGCTGTGCCTTAAATCGTGAAACCGAAGCTGGGGCAGCCCTGCCCGCCGGAGGACCGCCTCCAGGGCCCGGTTCACGTTTCGGGGCAGGATGGGCTTTCCCGTCCGGCTCGTGAAGACCAGGTCCTCCAGCCCCGGCTCCGGCGTCCAGCCGGCCCCGGCCTTGAGCCGGGCCTCAAGCTGGGCGACCCGGTGCTCCTTAAGCACGGCCGTCACCTCGGGGGGAAGCACCACCTTCCGCCGCCCGGCCGCCGTCTTCGGCTCGCCCTCAACCCAGCGGCCCCCAACCCGGTAGAGGGTCCGGGTTACCCGGATGGTCCCCCTCGGCCAGGTCCACGTCCGAACAGCGCAGGGCCAGAAGCTCCCCCTTCCGCATCCCGGTGGCCAGGGCCAGGACGAACAGCGGATAGTACTCCGAACGCCGGGCCGCCTCCAGGAAGCGGGCGGCCTCCGCCGGCGAGAGGGTCCGGGCCTGGGGCGCATTCCACCTGGGCGGCTCGACCCGGCCGGCCGGACTGCGGTCGATAAGGCCCAGGCGCTCGGCGTGGCCCAGGGCCCGGCGCAGGACGGCGTGGAGAAAGGCCACGGACCGGCGGGAAAGGCCGGCCTGGAGCTTGCGGCTGTAAAAGGCCTCCAGGTCCGAAGGCTTCAGGGCCTGGAGCCGGATGTGACCCAGCTCGGGGATGATGTGGACCCGGACCCGGGACTCGTAGCTTACGTAGGTCCAGGGCCGGACCGTGTGCCGGGCGCCGTTCTCCAGCCAATGCTGAAGATATTCGCCCACGGTAACCTTGCTGGGCTCGGGCAGAAGCCCCTGCCTGGCCCGGAGCCGGACCTCGGCCAGCCACAGCCGGGCCTCTTTGCGGGTCTCAAAGTAGGCCCGATGCCGGACGCCGCCGACCATCACCTGGGCCCGCCAGCGGTTCCCGACCTGGTAAACCGTGCCCTCACCGTGACCGCGCTTTTTGCCCATACACTCACCTCCTCCATCAACAGGGATAATCGGAAGCCGGGGTCATGACCCCGGCTCCCGAATTAAGTCCCAGTCCTGGTTGTTTCTCGGGTTGTCGCCCCAGGCAGCAGCCCTTTCGGGCCGCGCCGCCGAGGGTGGGTGTCCGGGCAGACGCAAAGGCCGCCCTCGGGGGTCGTAGGGCTGCTGCAGAACGACGTGATAGGACCGGCGGGGGTCGGCCTCGAACCGGATGAGGTACTCGGCGCCGGGTCTGCCGGGCCGGGTCCCCAGGCAGCGGATGGTGCCGGGCTGGGAGGCAATCCGGCGAACGCGGAAGATCCGGTTCCACAGGAGGGCGTCGTGACTGCCGACAACCTTGCTGACCAGACCAGCCATCTTTCGTTTACTTTAATTACTAAACTTTCGCTAGAACCATGACGCTAATCACCATACCGGTCAAGAGGTTCCGGGCGATCTTTTCCACAATTTTACAGGAGATTACCCATAACTTTGGCGTCAAGTAGGAGGCTAGCGGGACTCCAGCAGTTCCCGGGCGACCTCGTAGTTTAGCAGCCTTAGAAAGCCCCGCATCGGGCGCAACGGCGCCCTGCCCATCCCGTTCGCTCGGTATCCCAAGCTTGCCCCCAAGCCAGAGCAAAAGGTCTTTGAAGGGGCTCTCCTCACGTTTTACTTCCCACAAAAAGAGCGCAAGCCCCAACAGCACCGCTGCCCACA
>DAOUCL010000104.1:0-7322 GCA_034432015.1 Dehalococcoidia bacterium | reverse complement strand
CGACGGGCCTTATCTACCCGCCCGGCTGTTACGCTGAAACTGAGGAGATAATTGAGCTTGCCAAAGTAATCGCCCCCTACGACGGCATCTACGCCACCCACATGCGCAACGAGGCCGACCGCCTACTGGAATCCGTTGCCGAGGCCATCCGGATTGGGGAGGAGGCGGGAGTTTCGGTTCAGATAAGCCACCACAAGGCGGTGGGTCGGCGCAATTGGGGCAAGGTGAACGACAGCCTCGAGCTTATCGAGCGGGCCCGGTCCCGGGGTGTCCGGGTCGACTGCGACCAGTATCCATACATCGCCTCCAGCACTAACCTGGGGGTGGTGCTTCCCCGCTGGGTCTTTGAAGGGGGCAACGAAAAGCTTTTGGCCCGGCTGGCCGACCCTGAGGTCCGCCAGCGGGTGGCCGCGGAGGCCGGGGAAGAATACGAGAACGCCGAAAACTTAAGCCGGGGGGCCGGCTGGGATGGGATCCTCATCGCCGACTCGCCCCAGGCCCCCCAGTACGAGGGCCGGACGGTGGCCCAGGTGGCCGCGGCCGAGGGCAAAGACCCCCTAACGGCCGTCTTCGACCTTTTATTGATAAACGGCGGCTACGTCGGAGCGATCTTCTTCGGCATGTGCGAGGAGGACGTCCGGACGGTGATGCGCTACCCCCACACCGTCATCGGTTCGGACTCCTCCGCCCGGGCCCCCTACGGAATCATGGGCTTCGGCAAGCCCCACCCCCGGACCTACGGCACATTTCCCCGGGTCCTCGGCTGCTACGTGCGGGAGGAGAAGGTTTTAACCTGGCAGGAGGCCATCGCCAAGATGACGTCGAAGACGGCCCGCAAGCTCCGGCTCCGGGGCCGGGGGGAGGTCAGGCCGGGCTATTTTGCCGACCTGGTTGTGTTCGACCCCAATACCGTCATCGACCGGGCCACCTTTACCGACCCCCACCGGTACCCGGCCGGCATCGAGTACGTGGTGGTTAACGGCACGGTGGTCATCGACCGGGGCGAACATACCGGCGCCCTGCCCGGCCGGGTCTTAAGGCCAAGGCCATAACCTCTATCAACGCTCGCACCGGTGTTTCGCCGTCCGCGTTGTTGGTTTATCTCGTCAACCAATAGGTCACCCAGCGTTGATACGGACTCTCTGTTGTTCCAGTAACGTCCCACCTAATATCAATCGACTTAGATTTATCATGCGCACGGAGTCTTCGATAAGCATCAGCGGATAAATTAATACCACGCGTGTTAGTTGTTGCCCGGTAGTCTAAATACCTCTCACGCCCAAGCTGATCGAAGATATCTAGCTGAGCCTCGATAGGGATGTAAGACATATAACCTTGGCCACCCCAAACTAGCCGAACCACAAGTAGATCGGAAATAGGCCTGTAGTCACGAATGAACTGATACGCCTTGTCCGCGTTAGCTGTCCACTTAATTCGGATACCACCCGACCCGCTAACAGTCTTGATTGAAAGGGCTTGACCGCCGATATAGCAGTCAATATCGGGATCAACAGATCGTGATACAGGTTGAACCAGACCCTGGCGAACAAACGCCATAAACATTGCGATGGGTATCTGTTCACGACCAATACCAACTTCTGGCCCCTTAAAGCTCTGCTCAACCATCGCAAAAGCCGGAGGCAGCTTCCTACGGATGATGTCGGCGTACCTTTGAAGAACGTCAACTATAAGCTGATTCACGTCGGGAATTTTGGCGAATCGAAACCTGGCAATGGAACCCGGACCTGTTCGGCCGCGATCCGTTGCCGGGCCAGGCGGCAGTAGGCTGGCTCAATTTCATAGCCAACGAAGCGGCGGCCGGTCCTTATCGCCGCAACGGCAGTCGTCCCGCTGCCGATAAAGGGGTCGAGCACGACCTCGTCCGAGTAAGTGTAAAGCTGGATGCACCGGTAAGGGAGCTCCACCGGGAACGGGGCCGGATGCCCCACTTTAGTGGCCGGCTCGGCCGCAAACCGCCAGACGCTCTTCGTAAACTCCAGAAACTGTTCCGCCGTAATCGTCGGCCGCCGGCCCGGTATTGGCGGCCTGGCGAAGGTCTCCTTGCAGAAGACCAGGATGTATTCGTGGGTATCCCGTAAGGTCGGGTTTGCTGGGGAGGCCCAGCTTCCCCAGGCGGTCGAGGGGCTTGCGCTCGCCCCCTTGTCCCAGATGATTTCTCCCCGCATGAGAAAGCCAAGGCTTAAAAGGTCCTGGATTACAAAGGCGTGGAGGGGAAGGTACGGCCGGCGTCCGAGGTTTGCAAGGTTAAGGCAGAGCCGGCCGCCCGGGACCAGCACCCGATAGACCTCGGCCATCACCCGCCGGATAAAACGCCGGTACTCGTCGAGGGTCAGGTCCTCGTCGTATTCTTTGCCGACGTTATAGGGCGGCGAAGTCACGACTAGATGGACGGAAAGGTCCGGAAGCTCATCCATACTCTCGGAGGACTTGCAGAAAATCTGGTCCTCAACCTCCGGCGGGACGGGATTTTCTCGGTAGTCCGCCCGCTGCTCCTTAGGGAGGCCCTCGTAGAGGCGGCCGGCGTAAAAAGCCGAAGAATCGTGGCTTATTCGGCCGGGCGAGCCGAAGGAGCTGGTCTCCGTACCTCGCCTGCGCCGCAACTCCACGTACCTCCTGGCAAGAGTTTTTACTAGAGTAATAATTCTACCACCTGCGGCCGACGGCAGTCGAACGGCTGGCTGGGTCCCCTCTGTCCCAGAGATGGTGGGAGGAATTTAAGGTCCTGGGTGGCCCCAAACTTAACATAAGTCGCCTTGCGACTTATGTTAAGTTTGCCTTTCAAGGCCGTCAGCCTGGCGCAGGTCAGGAAGAGCGCCGATTCCGGCCCCAAACGTGTGCGGGCGAAGCCCGCTGGCCAGGCAACAGCAGCGCCGCTGACTCTGGTCGGGACGGCCGGCCAGACTTGACATAAACCTTGTTTATGTCAAGTCTGGTGGCACCGGCCGCACTTGTAACGGACGGTGATGACCTGCTTGACCGCCGCCTTCGGCGGCGCCGGCTTCGCCGGCAGTAGCCGTGCCCGAACCGCTGGCCGGCCCTCGGGCTCGGTCGGCCGGCAGGCACCTCCCGGGAGCATCTGCCCCGCGGTCGACTCCCACCCCCTATGGGAAAGACCCGCTGGGTCTTAAAGTTTTGTTTTACTCCCTGACCCCCGCGCCCCTTGCGGGAAAGGGAGAGATGTTGACGGCACAGCCGACTTCTGAGATGCCGCTCCGACGGTTCTCTGCAACCGCGGCAGGCGTCGGCAGCGCACTCGGCCCTGTGATAGCCTCCACCGCCTGACCCCATCCCCAGCTAGGGCGGGAGCGAGAAGTCCTCTCTGTCTCCCTCCCGCGGACAGGGATAAACATTGACCGCGCCGGTGCCTGAAGCGGCGGTATTGGCAGGCTCATCCGCCGTCAACCGGGAAGGGGCCCTCTGACCCCCCTCTCCCGCGACCAGGAGACGGCGCCGGGGTGAGGACCATTGTTGCCCGGATGCGGGACCGGCCTGCCGTTAGCGCCGACTTGGCTTCCTCAGCTCCGCCAACGGTCCCCCTCTCCCGCCAGGGGCACGGTATCGGGGGCCTAAAAAATTAAACTTGGGTCCGGTACCGTCGTACTCGTAAAGGGAGACGCCGGCCGGGTTAAAATCTTTGGTGTGAAAACGTTTACTGAAGCCAGGCCGGCGGCCCTTCCGCCGCCCCTCAAGTGGGCGGGCGGAAAGCGCTGGCTTCTGCCCTACCTGAGGCCCCTTTACGAGCCCCACCGCCATCGGCGCCTGGTGGAGCCCTTCTGCGGTGGCCTTTCCGTCACCCTAGGCCTCCTCCCCGAAAGGGCCCTTCTTAACGATGTTAATCCCCACCTTATCAACTTCTTCCGGCAGCTTAAGGCCGGCTTTAAAATCACCCTGCCCCTGGCCAACGACCGGGAGCTTTATTACCGCTATCGGGCCCGGTTCAACCAGCTGGTCCGGGCCGGCCAAGCCGATACCCCCGAAGCCGCCCAGCTTTTTTACTACCTTAACAAGACCTGCTACAACGGCCTCTGTCGGTTCAACCGCAAGGGCGAGTTTAACGTCCCCTTTGGCCGTTACGTCAAGCTCAACTATTACCACAATTTTTCGGCCTATCAGAGAGTCCTTAAAAACTGGGAACTTACCTGCGCCGACTTTGAGGCCATTCCCCTCGAGGCCGACGATTTCGTCTACGCCGACCCGCCCTACGACGTGGGCTTCTGCCAGTATGCCCCCGCCGGCTTCACCTGGGCCGACCAGGTGCGCCTGGCCCGGTGGCTCGCCCGACACCCCGGCCCGGTGGTCATCTCCAACCATGCCACCGAACGGGTCTGCCGCCTCTACGCCGGCCTCGGCTTTGAGCTGCGGCTTGTGCCCGGTCCCAGGCGCATCAGCTGCACCGGCAACCGGCGGCCGGCGTGGGAAGTGCTGGCCATAAACTCCCTATAAGCTGTTTGCCGTTCAGCCTGCCCGGAGCAGCCGAACCACGTAGCCCAGCCGGCCCAGCACCAGCCGGGGTCTTAAGCCGACCATAAGCAGCCAGAAACCCCCAAAGGCATACCCAAACTTCAGGCCGAGGCGGCCTTCGACCCCGAGGCCGCCCAGAAAGGGAGCCCCCAAAAGAAGCCAGTAGCCGGCCCCAACGGCCGCCCCCGCCACGGCCGCCGGCCACAGTTCGGCCCCCAGGTTCACCCCGGTCTGACGCCAGACCTGCCAGTAGGTAAGGGCCAGGCCCAGGCCGAAGGCCAGGCCCACCGCCAGGGCTGTGCCCGTCGCCTGCCAGAGGAGGGTGAGGGGCAGGCCCGCCGCGGCCAGGATTAAAGCCTGGGCCGCCGTAAGGGCCGTGTTAAGGCCCGGCCGGCCCAGGGCCGTAAACAGGGAAGCGGCATTCTCCCAGAGGGGCCGGCAGACCGCGTAAACCACCAACAGTTGCAGGAGGGGGGCGGCGGGGAGCCAGCGGTCGCCGTAGAGGACGGCGATAAGCTCGGGGGCGCCGATGGCCACGGCGATGGCCAGGGGCACCGCCCCCATCAGGATAAGCCAGAGGAGCATCGTTGCGGTTCGGTGGAGGCGGGCCGGGTCGTCCCGGAGGCGGGCGTAGGTGTAGAAGGCCCCCCGGTTGACCACCACGTTTAAAAGGGTGGCCGGCCACTGGGCGGTCCGGTAGGCCCGGTCGTAAAAGCCGAGGGCCGCCAGGCCGACGAATGTCCCCACCAGGAAGTTGTCAAACTGGGTCAAAAAGAGTGCCCCTAAATTCGCCAGCCCCACGGCCAGGCCGAACCTGATAAGCTGCCGGGCAACCTGGGGGTTGAAGCCCCAGTCCCGTACGGCCGCGGCCGGTAGACCCCGCGCCGCCCACCAGGTGCCGAGGGTCGTAAGGGCCGCCAGGGCGGCATTCTGCGCCACGATGCTCCAGTAGCCCCCGCCGCTCAGGGCCACCCAGAAGGCCGGCAGGTAAGAGGCCCCGAAGGCCAGCCCCTGGACCAGGGCCGAACGGTGAAAGAGCAGGTTTTTATCCAGGAGGATGAGGGCCGTGGCCCCCGCGGCCTCCACCAACCCCGCCGCCCCGAGGGCCAACACCACCCACCCCAGCTCCGGGGGGTATCCCAGCCCGATAAGGACAGGGACGGCCGCCCCCAGCAGGAAGAGGGTTGCTACCCCGGCGGTCAGGTCCAGGGTGAGGTGGGTTCCCACCAGTTCGGCCGTTGTCTCCTTCCGCTGGGCAAAGGCCTGCCCGATGCCCACCTTGGTCCGGAGGTTGAGGAGGGAGAACCAGAAGAGGGCCAGGGCATAGGTGCCGAAATGCTGGGGTTCCAAAAGCCGGGTCAGGATGAGGTTGGCCCCGAATCCCCAGACCAGTTGAAAATAAGAGCTAAAGGCGAGCCAGAGGCTCCCCCGAACTACCCGGTAGGCGAGGGGCCGTTCGTCCCCATTGGGGTCTGGTCGGCCGTTCACCCCCGAAGGCTGCCACACCCTGGATTATAGCCGCCCGGGACGAAAGTACTTTAAGCCGGGAAGGCGGCCGGGTCTATAATCTCCCCGCGGAGCGGAGCGATGCAGACCCGGATAAGTCCGTTGGGCCGGAATCCCGCCGACCTGCCCCTCTTTTCGCCCCCGGAGATTCGCACCGTTAAAGATACGGGTCTTACCCCGGATTTTCTCTCCGACCTGGCCCTGCGAATTATTTACTACGCCGGCAATATAGCCGCCGGGGAGGTGGCCAGGCGGATGGGCCTGCCCTTTGGTAGCGTTGTCGAGCGGGTGCTGGAGAATCTCAGGCGCCAGCTTTTAGTCGAGGTCACCAGCGGGGCATCGGTCCTTGCCACCAGCTACGCCTACACCCTGACGGACAAGGGCTACAACAAGGCGGCCGAGCTGGTCGCCCGAACCACCTACGCCGGGATTGCGCCGGTTCCCATGGACCGGTATTTTGAGGCCGTTAAAACCCAGTCCATCCTCGGGCTGAGGGTCGGCCGGGAGGAGGTTAGCCGGGCCTTCAACCACCTGGTGCTGCCCCGGCAGATCCTGGACATGCTCGGGCCGGCCATCAACTCCGGCCGGTCCATTTTCCTGTTCAGGGAATCAGGCAACGGCAAAACTTCCATCGCCGAGACGGTTGCCCGCATCTTCTTCGGGGGCTATATCTGGGTCCCTTACGCCGTCGAATTCGACGGGGAAGTTATAAAAGTCTACGACCCGGCTTACCATTTTGCGGTCGACCCCGAGACCTTCGGGCTGCGGGTGACGGACGGACGGTGGTTGCTGTGCCGGCGGCCGGCGGTGGTGGTGGGCGGGGAGCTTACCATGGCCCAGCTCGACTTGATCTACAGCGAAGCCACCCGCTATTACGAGGCGCCGGTCCAGGTGCGGGCCAACGGGGGCATCTTAATCATCGACGACTTCGGCCGCCAACAGATCTCCCCCCGGGACCTCCTTAACCGCTGGATCGTTCCCCTGGAACGGCGGGAGGATTTTTTAAGTTTGCGTTCGGGCCAGCGGCTACGGGTCCCCTTCGACCCCTTGGTGATTTTTTCGACCAATATGGAGCCCACCAGCCTGGTGGACGAGGCCTTTCTCCGGCGGATCCGCTACAAGTTTTACGTGCCGGACCCGACCCAGGAGGCCTACGCCGAGATCCTGAGCCGGGTCTGCGCCGCCCAGGGCATCCGGTTCGACCCGGCGGCCGTCGACTTTATCTTCGAGTACTACCGGGAGCACAACATCACACCCCGGGCCTGCCACCCCCGGGATATCGTGGAGCACCTGGTGGACATTGCCGACTACACGGGCGTTGCCCCGGCCCTTGA
>DAOUCL010000103.1:0-5045 GCA_034432015.1 Dehalococcoidia bacterium | reverse complement strand
GGTCAGATTCGGTGTCCTTGAGGGGCCGTGCCGGACCGAGCAGGTGCTCTGGCCCGGCAGGCTGAGTGCGGCGGCAAGCCGGTGGTGTTGTTCCTGGACAATGCGCCGTTTCACCGGTCCGCAAGGCTTAGAGCCCGGACGGCCGAGTGGGAACGGATACCTGCCCAGGTACAGTCCGCATCTGAACCCGATGGAGGGTGTCTGGCGGCGGACAAAGGGGTTCTTGATGCCGAAACTAGACATAAATCCTAAAGGGATTTATGTCTAGTTTCCCCGACGGTTGCCGAGCTCAAAGCAGCGCTGCGCCCTGGGCGCAGCTGTCGTGCGGCTACTTGAAGGGACTGAGTTTAAAACTCAATGCTCAGGAACTTAGAATAACGGGCACTACATTCGGCAACAGGTGGCGGAACACGATGTGAAAACCATCGGCCCCCAAGGCCCGGGCCGCCTCAACAAACGGGCTTTCCCTCAGCGTCAGTACCGCCGCCCGCAGAATCCGAGACATGCTGAAAGAAAAAAGAAGCCAATCGTTAAAATTATAGTTCCCGGACTGTTCCCGAATATCGAAATTACGAATATCACAAAAATCAAACCCGGAAAGGCCAGACATATGAAGACGAGTCGTTGAATCATCATATCCAGGTAACCGCCAAGGTAGCCTGATGCGACTCCGACCAGGGTGGCCAGGGTGACGGATATGCCCAGCGCCGTAAAGCCGATGATAACCGTGGTTCGGGTGCCGTAAAGGACGCGGCTGAAAACATCCCTTCCTTGGTCATCGGTCCCGAACAGGTGGTTCAGGGAAGGCGGCTGGAGGCGTCCGGTGACGTCGAAGTCATCGTACCCGTACGGCGCGACCGCTCCGGCCGAAAAGGCCAGGATTATCAGGCTCAAAACCCAGCCCAGGCTAATCAGGCCTATGGGTTTTCGGCGAAGTATCCGCCGGACCCAGGCCGGCGCAATATCCCGCCGTCCCGGTGTTCGTTCCAAAACTTCCGCCTGAGCCCGCATCACCGTTCCGAGTATCTGAGCCAGGGGTCGATCGCCCCGTAAAGGAGGTCCACCCCAAAGTTGCTCAGCACCACCGTTACGGCCGAAAGCAGGGTTATCGCCTGGACCACCGGGTAATCCCGCTGCTGGACGGTGCTCAGCAGGTAATTGCCCATCCCGGGTAGGGCAAAGATCCTCTCCATAATGACCGTTCCGCCGACGACCAGGGGAATCTGGAGGGCGATGACGGTAACGACCGGGATAAGGGCGTTAGGCAGGGCGTGGCGTACCACCATGCTCAGTTCCCAAAGCCCCTTGCCCCGGGCAGTCCGGACGTAATCCTGCCGCAGGACCTCAAGCATCGTCGAGCGAAGCAATCGCATAACGACGGCCGACAGGTGGGTCCCCAAGACAAAGGCCGGGACGGCCATGGTCTGCAGATTCCGGACGGGGTCCTCCTGAAGGGAGTAATACCGGAGGGGCGGGGTCCACCCGAAAAACAAAAACCCGTAGGCGATAATAAGAAGGGCCATCCAGAAGGTGGGCAGGGCCAGTAGCCCGATGGCTATCGCCCTGAGCAGGTAATCGACCAACGTATCCCGGTAAACGGCCGAAATAACTCCCACCGGCAGGGCCAGCACCCAGGCGATTAGAAGGGCCATCACCCCGAGCTGAAAGGTCACCGGAAGCCGTTGCCTGATATCGTCGATGACCGGCCGGCCGCTCACGATCGAGGTTCCCAGGTCACCCCGTACTACCCCCGTCGCCCAACGGATGTACTGCTGCAGCAGGGTCAGGTCCAGCGCGTATTCCCGGAGGAGCCGCTCCCGCAGTTCCCGGGACGCGGCCCCGTACTCGCCCAGCATCTGTTGAACCACGTCGCCGGGCAGCAACCTGACGCCGACGAACACCACCAGGGTGATGCCGACAACCGTCGGCACCAGGGAGAGAACCCGGTAGGCGAAGTACCGGCCTATCGCCCCCTTCAGGTTACCTTCCAGAAGAGCGGAAGATTTTCGGCTCCATCCCCAAAGTCCCGGTCGATGATCCGGTTCTCCGCCGCACCCCTCACCCAGGGTTGGTATGCCGTGAACTGAATGGATGCTGAAAGCGGGACGTAATACATCTGCTCGTTGGCATACTGCTGAATCTCCAGGACCTTCCGCCGGCGTCTCTCCTCATCCTGGGTCGTGCGCATCTCCGCAATCATCGCATCCAGCTTTGGGTCCCTAATCTTACCCCGATTCCTCGGGTTGGTCGACTCGAGCATGATTTCCAGGTAGTTACCAGGATCAGTGAAGGGCGCATGCCGGCCCATCGCGATACCGTCAAACTCCCAAGTACGGTTCTCACGATGAACTGCGACGAGTAATCTTCAATGACGACGTTGACGTCAAGGCCAAGCCGTCTTAAGTACTGGGCCACAAGCTCCGCCTGGGTGTTGAAAACCTGACCGTAGGCTGTTGTTACATACCGGAAATCAACCCGAAAGCCGTTCGGGTAACCCGCCTCGGCCAGGAGCCGCTTTGCCCCCTCGGGGTCATAACGGAAATAACGGGCCACTTCGGGAGAAATCTCTCGGCCCCGGGGGTCAAGCCACCAGCTTCCAAAGATGGCAGGTACCAGGTTATTCCAGGCCTTGAAAACCTTTACACCCCGGCCCTCGACCTCCCGGACGCCGGTGGCTTCGACCAGGGCATCCCGGTCGATGGCCATGGAGATGGCCCGGCGCACCCGGGGATCCCGCCACGGGGCCGACGGGTCCCGCCCGCTGAACCAGATCATTGTGACGGAACGGTCCGTTTCGGTCACTAGCTGGACGCCCTTGACCCCATCCATGATGCGGATGACGTCGGAGCCGTCGGGCCCGACGGCGTCCAGGTTGCCCCCAAGGAACTGGGTCACTCGGCTCGAATATTCGGGTAACACGTTCAGCTCAACCCGGTCAAGATAGGGCCGCTCCGGGCCCAGGTGCCACCTGGGGCTTCGGCGAAACTTAAAGACCTTTGAAACCTCGTAACTTTCGAGTATCGACGGTCCTGACCCCACCATCTGTCTCGCCGGGTCAAAGGCCTGACCCGTCTCCCGCGGCATGATGAAGAGCAGGTAAGTGTCGGCGAGTCGAGTAATGAACGGGGCGTACGGCTGCTTCAGCTTGAAAACGACGGTGAGGGGGTCGCCGGCCTCGACCGCCTCCACGAAGTCCGCCAGCTCCCGGTAGTTGGTCGCCAGTTTAGACCCCGGCGCCTCCCCGGTAAACCGCAGGTAGGAGTAAACAACGTAGTCAGCCGTCACCTGACGGTCGATGGGCGGATGAAATCGGGCGTTCGGCCGCGGGCGGATGGTATAAACCAGCCCGTCGTCGGACACCTGGTAAGACTCGGCCAGGTCACCGGTGATCTCGAAGGATAGGCGGTCCACCGGAGCCGGCTTGAACATAAAGAGCCGACTGTAAACGAAGCCAGAGACAAACTTTGTCAAAAAGCTGATGTTGCCGAACGGGTCGATGGTTGGCGGGTCGCCGTTGATGGAGCCGTTCCAGACGCCGCCCCGCCGGGGACCCTCGGCCGGGCCTGTTTCCGACGCCTGCCGCCCGGCGGTCGCGCAGCCGAAAAGGGCCAGCGCCGCGCCCAGTTCGCCGGCCAGAACGAGAAACCGGCGCCGCGAAAGCCTCTCCACCGCCTTGCCCTCCTTTCCGGTCCGGTTTTACTTTTTCGCAGCGAGCCGTTCGATAAGCTCGGCCTTTGTCAGGATATTGCGGGCGATCCTTACCGAGGCCGCATCCACCATGGTACCATCCACGGCCACGGCCCCAAGGCCCGACGCCTGGGCTTCTTCGTAGGCCGCCACGAGCCTCCGGGCCCGCTCCACCTCCTCCGGAGTTGGGGAGAAGACCTCGTTGGCGATGTCGATCTGACTCGGATGGATTGCCCACTTCCCGTCAAAGCCCAGGTAGCTGGCCCGGATACACTCGGTCCGGTAACCCTCAGGATTCCGGAAGTCAGCGTACGGGCCGTCGACGGCGTCGATGCCGGCCGCCCGGGCGGCAACCACGATCCGATTCCGGGCGTAGTGCCAGGGGTCACCCGGATACAGGCCGGCCAGGGAGTGGCGGATCCGTTGCGACGCCGAAAAATCCCCGGGTCCGAAGATGAGGGCCTCAAGCCGGCGGCTCGAACCGGCGATGGCCTCCACGTTTATAAGTGCCTCGACCTCCTCGATAAGCACCTCCAGGCCGATGGGCCGCCTGACCCCATACTTTCGCTCCAGCTGGCCCAGGAGCCGGTCGACCCACCTGACGTCCTCCGCCGACTTCACCTTCGGCAGGATCAGGACGTGGATGTGGTTGCCGGCGCCGGCTACCAGCTCCACCAAATCGTCGTAGCCCCACTCGGTCTCCAGGCTGTTAACCCGTACACCGACCGTTTTGAGCCCCCAGTCAAGCTCCCGGACCGCCTCGATAACCTTTTTGCGGGCCGAGACCTTCTCCGGCGGGGCCACGGCATCCTCCAGGTCCAGAAAGACAAGATCGGCGCTACTTGCCGCCGCCTTCTGAATCATCCGCTCGTTGCTGCCAGGGGTCGAAAGCTCAGACCTTCTCAGACGCATTCTCCTGCCTCCCAAACGTTATTCGGCGGCGAGAATAACCCCGGATTCCGCCAGCCGGCCGACCTCCGCGGCCCTGTAACCGAGCTCGGCCAGAATCGGGCGGGTGTGCTCGCCCAGCAGGGGCGCCCGTCCCCGCACACCTCCCGGGGTGGCCGTGAGCTTGGCCGGCGTCCCGGCGACGGCCTTGGGCGCCGCACAGCCCGGATGCTCCAGCCAAACGACCATCTTCCGGGCAGCCACGTGGGGGTCGTTAAGAATATCTGCGGCGTCGTTCAGGGGGCCGCAGGGGACCCGGCCGCCCAGGACGGCAACGACCTCGGCCCTGGTCCGGGCCGAGGTCCATTGGGTGACCAGGCGGCGGACCTCCTCGCAGTGCTCGACCCGGGCGGCGTTGGTGGCAAACCTGGGGTCATCGCCCAGCTCCGGCCGGCCCATCGCCGCGCAGA
>DAOUCL010000102.1:0-12588 GCA_034432015.1 Dehalococcoidia bacterium | reverse complement strand
GGCCACCGTTATGGTCTTGCCCGGGCCGACCTCGGGGTATCTAAATTCCCACCACCACTGGTGGGCTAAAACCTCCACCCGCAACCCACCCGCCTCATCCGGCGGCTGCGCAAAGGAGAAGGTCAAAGGCACCGCCGGAACCGCAATGGCTAAAACAATAAGGGCCGGAACCGTCGTCCAGAAAATCTCTAAGGCCCGATGCCCGTGAACCTGGGGCGGAAGGCCCTCCACCGGACGCCTAAATTTCAGAATCGCATAAAGGAGCAGCCCCTCTACCACCACAAAGACAGCCGCCCCCAGGTAAATCAGATACCAGGTAACCCACCGCTGGGCCTCCGCCTGGTCCCCAGCCACCGGCCCCACCCAGTCCATCGGCCCCATCGACTGGGTACAGCCCCCAACTAACACGCTTAGAAGAACTAAGTTCGGTCCGATAATTCGGGTCAGCCTTTGTCCGAACAAGGCCTCATCTCCCGCGCGGTCGGGCTAAGTCCTACCGGCCCAAGTCTGTGCAAATTTTAACGAACTCGCCCATCTTGGTCAACCGCACACCCGGCCGCAAGGGGTCTACAGTGGCGGCTTGCGCCGGTGCCAGTCGGTCGCCTGCTGGAAGGCGTAGCCCACCCGTAGTAAGGTTCCTTCGTCGAAGGCCCGGCCGATAAGCTGCATTCCCACCGGCAGGCCGTCGGCAAACCCTGCCGGGATGGAGAGGCCGCAGACCCCGGCGATATTCACCGGAATAGTGCAGATATCGCTTAAATACATCTGGAGGGGGTCCTGGGTTTTCTCCCCTAATTTAAACGCCACCGTCGGCGAGGTCGGCGTAACCAGGGCGTCAACCCGTTCGAAGGCGCGGTCGAAGTCGGCCCGAATCAGGGTCCTGACCTTCTGGGCCTTAAGGTAGTAGGCGTCGTAATAACCTGCCGAGAGGGCGTAGGTGCCCAACATGATCCGGCGTTTAACCTCGGGCCCGAACCCGTACTGACGGGTCTTCATCATGGCATCCCAGACGTTTTCGGCCTCGAAATACGAATAGCCGTATTTTACCCCGTCGTAGCGGGCCAGGTTCGACGAAGCCTCCGAGGGGGCGATGATGTAATAACACGGCAGGGCATAGCGGGTGTGGGGTAAGGAGATATCCCAGACAATTTCGGCCCCCAGTTCGCCCAGGACCCCGATGGCGGCCATCAGAACCTCTTTAACCTCCGGCTGAATGCCTTCGTAATATTCGGCCGGCACCCCAAGCCGCAACCCCTTAAGGTCGGGAACCAAAAACTGGGCGTAGTCGGGCACGGGGATGTCGACGGTGGTCGAATCGTTGGGGTCGTAGCCGGCGATAACGTTCATCACCAGGGCGCAGTCTTCCACGTCCTTGGTGAGGGGGCCGATCTGGTCTAAGGAACTGGCAAAGGCGATGAGGCCGAACCGGCTTACCCGCCCGTAGGTGGGCTTAAGGCCGACGACGTTGCAGAGGGCGGCCGGTTGCCGAACGCTTCCGCCGGTGTCAGAGCCCAGGGCGTAGACGCATTCGTCCGCCGCCACGGCCGCCGCCGAGCCGCCGCTGCTGCCGCCGGGGACCCGCTCGAGGTCCCAGGGATTTCGGGTCGGGAAGAAGGCTGAGTTTTCCGTGGAAGAGCCCATGGCAAATTCGTCCATGTTGCCCTTGCCCACCAGGACCGCCCCAGCTTCGGCCAGCCGACGGGCGACGGTGGCGTCGTAGATGGGGATAAAATTTTCCAGCATCCGGGAGCCACAGGTGGTCCGGATGCCCCGGGTCACAACGACGTCTTTAAGCTGCATGGGGATGCCGGTGAGGGGCGTCGCCTCCCCGGCCCGGATTCGCCGGTCGGCCTCGGCCGCCTGCTTCAGGGCGAGGTCGGCCGTCACCGTGATAAAGGCCTTAACCCGGTCCTCGACTGCCTCAATCCTTTTGAGGACGCTTTCGGTAAGCTCGACGGAGGTTACCTCCCCTTTTAAAAGCAGCCGGTGGGCCTCGTGGATGGTGAGGCGGCAGAGGTCGTTTACGGCCATTGGTGCCTGTCGAGCTGGAGGAGAAAGCGAATAGTTGCCCGGTGCCGGCTTATAACCCCCGGCAGTCGGCGGGTCATCAGGGTATCAAGCTGCTGAACGTTGCGCCCGAACAGGCCGGCGATTCGCTCCCAGTTCGGCCGCAGAACCAGCACCGGCCGCCCGTCCGGGTCCGTCTCGATCCTGACCGTCGCCAGGTTAGTATCCAGACCCGGGTCCAGCAGGTAGCGGCTCAGGCGGGGGGCATCGGCGTCACCGGGTCGGACGGTGAACTCGGGGGTGGAGGGTGTCACCCCCCGCATGGCCAGCAGGATAAGGAGCATTCCGGCGTCGAAGACCCGCTCCTGCTGGATCCGCCGCCGCTCCGAGGCGAGGAAGGCCTCGACCTCGGCGATAAGGCCGTCACTTTCCTTCGACATCGGGAAGCTCCTGGCCCTTAAGTAAGAGCTTGAGCCGGGCAACCAGCTCCGCCTTGGCCTCGGGGGAGAGGTTGGTAGCCCGCAGTACCTTCTCCCGTTCCAGCTGGGCTTGGATGAGCTTTATTGCCTGCTCGATCGTTTCCCGGCGGAGGGGATTTCGGCCCATGCTCATTCCTCCAGTACCGCCATCACCCGAAAATACAGTCCCTCCCGCCTGGGGGCGTTGGCCAGAACCTCCTCGAGGGGATAGCCGGGCTCGGGCTCGTCATCCCGCATCACGTCCTCGAGGGGAAGAATGTGGGCGGTAGGGGGTATCTGGTCGGTATTAAGTTCTTGGAGGACTTGGAAATGCTCCAGGATATTAGACAGCTGTTCCCGGAACCGTTCCAGTTCCTGCTCATCGAGCCCGAGCCGGGCAAGCCAGGCGATGTGCAGGACCTCTTCTCGGCTGAGGCGCATGGCCGCTTCCCCCTGGCAGGATCCACCTTACGATTCTAGCGGTCCGTCCCGGACCGGCGCAAGCCGCCCCCTCTGACGTGCGCCCCTAAAACCACGCGGGGAAAAGTTGCAAAGCCTACCTAAGGCGGCCGGAGGCGGAAGACCCAGACCCCAGCCCGGTGGTAGACGGCCTCAAATTCCGGACGTCCCAGGAGCTTCCCGGCCGTGAGGGGCCCGCCCCGCCGGCCAATAAACACGTAATCTATTTTTAGAGCCCGGAGCTCGGGAATAAGCCGCCCCCAATCGGTCCGGCCGGCCGCCAGCTCCCGGGCGATCCGGTTCCGCCGGGAAAAGTCCTCGACCGGCAGGTTCCCGTAAAGGAGGGTAGGAAGGAGGGTGGTCCGACCCGCCGCGGCCGGTAGCCAGAAGCCGGCGTCGGCCCCGGCGTAAAACCCCGGCCGCCATTCAAAGCCGTTGATCAAAAATCCGGCATCCGGGGGCGTGCTCGCCCGAACCCAGGCCAGCGCCGGCAGGTCGGCCGGATGGACCAGCACCAGCTCGGGGTTAACCACTGCCAGCTGCCGGCCCACCTGCGAACAGCAGACTACCAGCACCAGAGCCCCCACAACCCCCAAACCGGCCTTACTTCCGGCCCAGGCCCGGTCTAAAAATCGGGTGGCGGCCGCCGCGGCCGGGACCAGCGCTCCCAGCCAGAGGGAGGCCGCCACGGTGACCCCGTCGATGACGTTGGGGATGGGGGGTGGGACGGGGAGGGCACCGGCCAGAAACCCAAGGCCCAGGAGGGTAAGGCCCAGGGCGAGCGCATCGGGCCGGCCCCACCTCAGGCCGGCCAGCAGGCCCCCCACGGCCAGAAGAAAGACCGGCCCGTCGGGCCAGCGGGCGACAAGGTCCCAGGGGAACGGGTCGGACTTTAAGCCGGCCTCCCCAACGGCCCGGGCGGCCGGGAACAAAAGCCGGCCGCCGGCCGAAATAAGCCAGGGGAAGGCCAAAACCGAGGCCCCCAGGGCCAGTGCAAGCCTCACCCCGAACCGTGGGCAGCGCCCGACGGCTTTCCAGGAAAAGGCGGTAAGCAACAGCAAAAAGAGACCCCCCATTGCCAGCAGCCGGTAATGGGTCAGGGCCAGGCCGGCCAGCAGAATTCCCAGGACGCCGGCGGCCCGGTCGGCCCGAAACCACTCCCGGCCGGCCAGAAAAACGGCCGGCAGCAGGTTGAGGCCGGCGGCCAGACTGAACCGGCTCCAAGAGAGGAGATAGCCCGGGAAGGTCAGGATCAGGCCGGCTAGCCCGGCCCCCACCAGCCCGGTCCGTGGGTCGGCCGTCCACTCCCGAACGAGCCAGTAGGCCAGGACCGCCGACCAGGCGGTGAGAAGCTGACCGGCGAGCCCCACGGCTTCGGCCGGGTCGGCCCCCGTTATCCGGGCCAGGAAGGCGGCCTGGACGTGAAACCCGAAATGGTAAAAGGCCGGGGTTTCCACCTCGGGACCGTAAGAATCGGGGACCCGGTTGGCCTCCAGGACCTTTCGGGCAATGAGGGCGTGGTGGGGTCCATCAACCCAGGGCGTAAGGGACAGGTCCCCGAGGGGGTAAAGCCTGACCAGCAGGGTGAGGCCCAGGACCGCCCCGAGCAGAAGCCCCTCGGCCGGGTCCGGGGCGACCCGGGGCGGCCGAAAGGACCGGCCGCGGCGGACCACCGCCGTCCCCGCCAGCCCCACCCCGAGGCCCAGCCCCACCTGGAACGCCGGCAGGCCCAGCCGACCGGCCCAGTAGTAAACCAGGGGCCAGTAGGCCAGGCTAAAGCTACTGCCGGCGGCCGCCCGGCCCAGGAGGCCCGGGGCCTCAGGCCAGCCCAGGAGGGCCGAGATGCCCAGGCCGGGCAGGAGCCAGAGCCCCACCCCCAGGGCCACGGGCGGAATATCTCTTAAGGCCCCGGCGGCGGTCCCCAGCAACTGGCCCGGGTCGGGCCGGTAGTAAGCCCGAAAACGTAAGCTCCCCGGGATGGGGTCCCCATCCGCCGCCAGCCGCCCTTCCGGGTAAGGGTCATCCCCGGCGGCCGCCACCAGGCCGGGGGGCAGCTCCTCCCCACCGGCGTCGACCACCAGCCGGTAGGGCCGGCCGGCGGAGCCGGGCTGGGGTTCAAACCGGAAGCGGACGACGGTTGGCTCCGGGGGACCGGTAGCGGCTAGCGCAACCGCGGCCACTTCCCGGCCGTCGGCCTCGGCCGCCAGCCGGACCGTAACGGTCCAGCCGGGTTTGAGGGCCGCCGGGTTTACCAGGATGTCCATCCCGGCCAGACCGTCCCGTTCGGGGGTAAAGGTTTGCTCCAGGCGTCGGACGGCCGAAACTTCGGGAAGCCAGCGGTCGGCCCGGACCTGCCAGGCGGAAGGCTCCGGCATTTCCGTAAGCCCGGCCCGGAGGGCCAGCAGCCCGACGGCCACCACCCCGGCCCAGACTAGCCGGCGGACGACCGCCCTTTGGGCCGGATTGGGGCGGGACATCCCGCGGCCCCCGGCCTAGGCCGGCGGCCGACCCTGACGCCGGCGGCCTAGCTCGGCCTTTAAAAAGTCGATGGGCGGAACCGGGGTCGGGTCGACCCCGTTAAGGAAGGCCAGGTAGTAGCTAAACCAGTCACCCAGGACCGTCAGGTGCATCATCCGGGCCAGGCGGGAGGCACCCTGGGCGGCAACAAGCCGGGGCTCGTAGCCTTCCCGCCGCAGGAGCTCGGCCGTAATTTCCAGCCGGGCGTCCAGCTCGGCCGATTCCCCCGGCGAGGCCAGGCCGACCACCAGCACCCCATCCCGGGCGGCCGGCGGGTGGGCGTAGCCGACTACCGCGTTATGGTTAAGCTCGGGCAGGACCTCGAAAAAGGCCCAGGCCTTCGAGTTTTCGTTAACCTGGGTCTTCCAGCGGCGGGCCACCGGCTCGAGGCTTCCGCCCCCATAGACGACCACGACCCGGCCACGGGCGGCCCGGGCCAGGGCCTTGGCGGGATTTGCCCCTTCGGGGGTCTCGGGCCGGACCGACCCAAGGAGGGCGGCGGCCACCGCCCCGGCCTCGGCTACTTCGGCCCTCAGGTCGGGGCCGATTTCCAGGGCCGTAAGGATTCCCAGCAGGGGAAAGAGGCTGTAGGCCAGGGCCGCCCGGGGCGGGGCCTGGTAGGTGATTTTAAAGACCGGGTAGCCCGCCGCCTCGGCCTGTCCGGCCAGCTCCCCGCCCCCGGTCAGGGCGACGACCCGGGCCCCCGCCCGCCGGGCCCGGTCAAAGGCGCTCAGGGTTTCTTCGGTGTTGCCCGAATAGCTGGAGGCAACCACCAGCGTCTCGGGCCCGACAAAGGCGGGCAGGCCGTAGTCCCGCCAGACGAAAATGGGCACCCGGCACCGGTCCCGGAGCAGGGCGGCCACGTAGTCGCCGGCGATGGCCGAGCCCCCCATCCCGGCCACCACCACCTGCCGGACGTGCTTATACCCGGCCGGCAGGGCCAGCCGCCGTCCGGCCTCATAGGCCGGGCCGAACTGGGCCGGAAATTCCAGCAGGCGGCCCAGCATGTCGCCCCGGTCCAAGCTCCGGCAGCCTTCGGCCGAATCCCAGTTCACGTCCACGGGCCGATGCCTAAATTCCCAGCCGGTCCCGGGTCTCAGCCAGGAGCCGGCGAAGCTTTTCGGGGTCGTCGGTCTCCCCGTAAATCCGCAGGAGGGGCTCCGTTCCCGAAAACCGCACCAGTACCCAGGAGCCGTCGGCCAGGTAAAACTTATAGCCATCGGTGGTATCGAGCCGTTCGACCCGGTAGCCGCCGATTTCGGCCGGGGGACTTGTCTGGAGCCGGGTCTCAATTCGGGGCCGGGCCTCGGGCTCGAGCTCCACGTCAATTCGGTCGTAATAATGAGGCCCCACTTTACTAAAGAGATACTCGACCAGCTCCGAGGGCCGGCGGTTTAACTTAACCATCAGGTCCAGGAAGAAGAGGCCGGCCAGGATGCTGTCCCGTTCGGGCAGGTGGCCCCGGAAGGCGTAGCCGCCGCTCTCTTCGCCTCCGCAGATGGCGTTCACTTCGAGCATTTTCGGGGCAACGTATTTAAAGCCGACCCCGGTCTCGTAGACGGGAACGTTGTAAAGCCGGCCCAACTTTTCCAGCATGGAGCTGGTGGAGATAGTTTTAATGATAGGGCCCCGCCAGCCCCGAACCTCCAGCAGGTAAAGGGCCAGCAGGGAATAGGTCCGGAGCTGGTCGACGAAACGGCCCTGCTCGTCGCAGACCCCGAGCCGGTCGGCGTCCCCGTCGGTGGCCAGGCCCACGTCCGCCCCGACCTCCCGGACCTTTTCAAAGAGGGCACCCAGGTTGCGAGGGATGGGCTCGGGGTTGATGCCGGGAAAGATGGGGTTGCGTTCCCCCCGGATCTCCACCACCGTGGTTCGGCCGCTAGCCAGGTGTGCCAGCCAGCCGGCCCCGGCCCCGTACATGGCGTCGGCTACCACCCGCAGGCCGGCATTGCGGATGGCCTCCAGGTCGACCAAGCCGCCCACCTGCCGCCGGTAGGCGTCGCCGGGGTCGAAAAGGACGATAAGTCCCTCGCTTTCAGCGGCCCGGCGGGGCACCCGCCGGATGCGGCCCTGGGCCTGGGCGTCGGCGATGCGCCCCTCCAGCTCGGCCAGCACCTCCGGGGCGGCCGCTCCCCCGTAGGCGCTGCGCACCTTAAAGCCGTTGTACCGGGCGGGGTTGTGGCTGGCGGTGATCATCACCCCGGCGCCGGCCTTCTGGCTCAGGATTCCCAAAGAGACCACCGGGGTGGGGTTGGCCCGGTCGGTTAAGTAGGCCCGAATGCCGTTTCCGGCCAGCACCTCGGCGACGGCCGCCGCAAAATCCTCGGACTCAAAACGGGTGTCGTAGCCGACAACGACCCCGTGAAAGTGGAGACCCTGGTCTTCCAGGTACTCGGCCAGACCCTGGGCGCAGTAGCGGACGTTTTCAAAAGTATAATCTTCGGCGATGATTCCCCGCCAGCCGTCGGTCCCGAATTTGATGGGCGTCTTTGCGGTCATCTCGGCTCCTCCCATCAGACCCGCGCCCGCCAGTAGTTGAGCAGGTCTAACAGCGTCTGCTCGAAGGGAATCCGGGGCTCCCAGCCGGTCGCCTGCCGGAACTTGGTCACATCGGCCTGAAGGATTTTAACGTCGGAGGGCCGCAACCGGGCCGGGTCCTGCCGGACCTCGATCCTGGCCTCGGTTAACGAAAGAAGGATATTGAGCACGTCGCCCACCGACCTGGCAACCCCGCTTCCGATGTTGTAGACTTCCCCAGGCTCGCCCTTCTCCAGGGCTAGCCAGTAGGCCCTGACCATATCCCGGACGTCCACCCAGTCCCGCTTCGAGGAGAGGTCGCCCACCAGGATAACCGGGGGGCGTTTGCCGGCCTCAATTTCGGCGATCTGTTTGGCGAAGTTGCTGGTTACCAGAACGTGGCCCCGGCGGGGTCCGGTGTGGTTGAACCCCCGGGTGACGATGTTTTTAAGGCCGAAGCTCCGGAAATACTGGTAGGCCAGCATCTCCTGCGTGACTTTGCTTACGGCATAAGGGCTGAGGGGGCGGAGGGGATTGGTTTCCTTGATGGGGAGCTCTTCAGGCTTTACGTAGCCGTACTCCTCCGAGGAGCCGGCGATGTGGATGCGGGGGTCCAGTTTTTCCCGCCGGACCGCTTCGAAGATATTAAGCTGCATGAGGGCGTTAAGGCGGATGGTCTCGGCCGGGGCGTTCCAGGAGGTGGGCACGAAACTCTGGGCCGCCAGGTGGAAGATGCGGTCGGGGCGGACGGCGGCGATGACGTTGTGGGTCGAGAAGGGGTCGGTCCAGTCGGCCTCGATAAGGTTTAAGACGCCCGGCTTGGCCTGCTCCTCGACAAGCCTCCGGACGACGTCGGGGTTGTGGAGGTTCCCCCCTTCGGCGATGAAGTTAACCCGGCCGCAGGCCTGAAGCTCGGCCAGATTCTCCAGCCGGCTTCGCCAGCGGTAAGTTCCGAAGAGGAGGATGTCGGGTTTCTTGACCAGGTATTCGGCCAGGTGGCTTCCGGCCATTCCGGTAACGCCCGTAATCAGGACCCGCAAGGGCAACCTCCCGGAGTTCAAAAAGTTTTGGCCTGGTCGGCGACCACCGCGCCCGGGTCGACCCGGGCGCCGGGCGGGAGCCAGACGCCGGCCCCGATTTCCACCCCGTCGCCGACCACCGCGTCTTCAAGGACGACCCCGGGCCCGACCCGACAGCCCCGCCCGACCACCGAGCGGATTACCCGGGCGCCGGGCCCGATGAAAACGTCGTCCCAGACGACCGTCTCGCCCACCTCCGCCCCACCCCCCACCTGACAGCGGTCCCCCATAACCACCGGCCCCACCCAGCGGGCCCCGTCCACAACACAGCCCTCGCCCAGGTAGCAGGGGGTGCCTTCAACGGGGCCCAGCAGGGGCGAACGGACCTTCCCAGCCAGCAGGTCGAAGTTCAGCCGGCGGTACTTTTCGGGGGTCCCGATATCTATCCAGTAGCCCGACCAGCTAAAGCCGTAAAGCTTTGCGCCGGCCCTGAGCAGGGCCGGGAAAACTCCTTGCTCAAATTGATAAAAGGCCTGCGGCGGGACAAGCCGCAGCACCACCGGGTCCAGAACGTAAATCCCGGCATTGATAAGGTTCGAAGGGGCCGCCCCCGGGGGCGGCTTTTCTGTAAAAGAGACTATTCGGCTGCCCCGGCTCACCTCCACCACCCCGTACTGGCTGGGGTCGGCCACCGGCACCAACCCGATGGTCACGCTGGCCCCGGTCGATCGGTGGTGGCCGACCAACTGGTCAATGGGCAGGTCGGTGAAGATATCGCCGTTTAAGACTAGGATGGGCTCGTCCATCGGCACGGACATTCGGGCGGCGGCGAGCCGGGCGGCGCCGGCCGTTCCGAGGGGCCGGTCTTCAACCGAGTAGACCAGCCGAATGCCCAAGGCTTCGCCTTCGCCGAAATACGCCCGGATCCGGTCGGGCAGGTAGCCCAGGGCCAGGGCCACCTCGGTTACCCCGTACCGGCCCAGGTAGGCCAGCAGGTGGGCCAGGTAAGGCCGGTTAAGGACCGGCACCATGGCCTTGGGGGTGGTGTAGGTGAGGGGCCTCAGGCGGGTGCCCTCACCCCCAACCAGGATTATCGCCCTCACGGCGCCTCCCTGCGGAGTTTTACCCGCCAGAATTCTAGAACCTCGGCCAGGCTCTGCTCCAGGGGTATCCGGGGCTCCCAACCCGTGGCCGCCCGAAACTTACTGGCGTCGGCGTAAATCTCAGGCACGTCCAGGGGCCGGAAGCGGGCCGGGTCTGGCACAACCCGGACGGGAACCCGGCTCTGGGCACACAGCCTTGCGAGCAGGTCCCCGACCCGGACGGATACCCCGCTTCCCACATTGTAAACCTCCCCGGGCCGACAGCACCTCAGCCCCAGGATGTACGCCCGAACCATGTCCCGCACGTCGGTAAAGTCCCGCCTGGCCTCCAGGTTGCCGACCCGCACCTCGGGGGGGGCCAGCCCCAATTCGGCCGCGGCCACCTGGCGGGCAAAGGCCGAGACCACAAACTCCGGGCTCTGGCCCGGTCCCACCTGGTTGAAAGCCCGGATGCGGACTACCGGCAGGCCGTGGCTTAAGAAAAACTGGTAGCCTAAAAAATCCTGGGCGATTTTACTTACAGCATAGGGATTCGTCGGCCGGAGGGGGTTTTCTTCCCGGACCGGAAGCTCCTCGGGCCTGACCAGGCCATACTCTTCGGCGGAGCCGGCGATGAGGACGCGCGGCCGCTGACCCCCGGCCACCAGGGCCTGAAGAAGACTTAACTGGCCGATAACATTTACCCGGAAGGTTTCGGCCGGGTCTTCCCACGACCTGGCTACCGACGAGGAGGCAGCCAGGTGGAAAACCCAGTCGGGCCGGACCTCGGCCACCAGGCGGCCCACCTCGGCCGGGTCAGTAAGGTCGGCCCGGATCAGCCGGACCCGTCCGGCCAGCTCTCCATTCTCGAAAGGACGTCGGTGAATAACCCCCCAGACCTCGATCCCCTCGGCCAGGAGGGCGCGGGCCAGGTGGGTGCCCACGAAACCGGCGACGCCCGTAACCAGCGCCCGCATCGGGTTCCGGGAAACGGGCCGGGTTCAGTCGGCCAGGAAGCGGGCGTAAACAGGCTGTTCGGGCTCGCCCCGTAGCCCCGCCGCCTCCCGAAGCAGTTCGGCCTTATCCGTCTCCTCCCAGGGGGCGTCGATGTCCGTCCGGCCGAAGTGGCCGTAAACGGCGGTGGGCCGGTAGATGGGCCGGCGGAGCCGAAGGTCGCGGATGATGGCCCCCGGCCGCAGGTCGAAATGCTGCTGGATGAGCTTTACGATCTGCTCGTCGGGAATCCTGGCCGTCCCGAAGGTTTCCACGCTTACCGACACCGGGCTGGCAACCCCAATGGCGTAGGCGATCTGGACCTCGACCCGGTCGGCGATGCCGGCGGCCACCAGGTTTTTGGCCACGTACCGGGCGGCATAGGCCCCCGAGCGGTCGACTTTTGTGGGGTCCTTCCCCGAAAAGCAGCCGCCGCCGTGGCGGGCCATGCCGCCGTAGGTGTCGACGATGATCTTACGGCCGGTCAGGCCGGCATCCCCCATGGGGCCGCCGATAACGAACCGCCCCGTCGGGTTGACCAGAAACCTGGTCTCCGGGCTGAGGAGCTTGCGGGGTATCACCTCCTCGACGACGGCCTGGATTATATCGTCCCGAAGCTGCCGCTCGTGGACGCCCGGACGGTGCTGGGCCGAAACCACCACCGTCTGAACTCGCTGGGGGATCCCGTAAGCGTATTCAACGGTCACCTGGGCCTTGCCGTCAGGGAGCAGGTAGGGCAGGATGCCCTTTTTGCGGACCTCAGCCAGGCGGCGGCAGAGGCGGTGGGCGAGCATGATGGGCAGGGGCATAAGCTCCGGGGTTTCGGTGCAGGCAAAGCCCACCATCATCCCCTGGTCGCCGGCCCCGAGGCTTTCTAAGTCTGCTTCGGCCTCGCCCAGCTTGGCCTCGAGGGAGCGGTCCACCCCCAGGGCGATGTCGGGCGACTGCTGTTTTACCGAGACGATGACCCCGCTCACGGTGGCGTCGAAGCACGCCTCAGGGCTGGTATAGCCCACCTCCCGAACCACCCGGCGGGCCACCTCCGGGTAATCGACGGGGTGTGCGGTAGTGATCTCCCCAACGATGATTACCAGTCCGGTGGTCACCGCCACCTCGCAGGCTACCCGCCCGTAGGGGTCGTGGGCGAAGACCTCGTCGAGGACGGCGTCCGAGATCTGGTCGCAAAGCTTATCCGGATGCCCCTCGGTGACCGATTCCGACGTAAAAAGGAGCGACGGGGCGCGCATGAATGTCGTGCTCATCGGCCAAACTCCTTAAAATAGATTTACCCTCATTGCGGCCTGCCGCCGCTTAACGTGATCCACCCCCTGACGGCTTGGGAACTTTGAGGAACCGAGAACCGCTCAGAAAATTCTGTGCGGAGCCGGGCCTCTCATCTCGTCCAAGCCCTTAAAGGCTTGGACCGGAGTTGGCACCTTTTCCGGGCATCCTGAGCCCGCCTTCAGGGCAGTGGGCCTTTGCCCTGAAGGCCAAGCCCGGACCCCGGACGGTTGCCGGGCTTCATCGGGCCGTCTC
>DAOUCL010000101.1:0-12405 GCA_034432015.1 Dehalococcoidia bacterium | reverse complement strand
CGGGCCGCTCAGCCGCAGGGGGGCCCGGGCGAAGGCCTCCAGGGCCGGAAGCTCGCTCAGAACCACCGTTCCGGCCGGCCGAACGGGGGCCAGCTCCGGAAGGCCGTCCAGGACCCGGGCGGTGGCCGGGCCCCCGCCCAGGAGGACCGTTCCCCCCTCGGCCACCCAGCGGCCGACGGCCGCCCGCTGGTCGGCCGAAAGGTCCGAGGTGGAGACGGCCCCGAAGGCCAAAAGGTCGAGGTGTCGCAGGGCCGCCGCCTTCGGGGGGAGGTCGGCCGGGGAAAGCCGGACCGGAAGCAGGCGGCGGTTGCCGGGCCTCAATAAGCCCAAAAACTCGAAGGACCGGGGGTCGGCGGTAACCACCCCGACCAGCATTTCCCCGGGCTGCACGGCCCGCAGCCGAACCGGGGCTTCGGCCAGGGTTTTCGCCCCGGCCACCACCTTTGCCGTAACCAGCGGGGGCGAGCCCGATATGGGGGCGAACATAAAGATGCGCTTGCGGGAGCCGGTCGGAAGCTCCACCGGGGTGGCGGCAACGGCGACGTTTCCGCCCATGGCCGCCCACTCCAGCCGCACTTCGGCCCGGACCTCATCCCCCTGGTTGGCCAGGCTGATAACGAAGGGTACCCAGTGTCCCGACCGGTAGTAGCCGTCGAATCCGCCGGCGGCCTCCAGCCGGACGGCCGGCTCGGCCCCCGCCCCGCCCGGCCCCGCCCCGAGCAACCCGACCAGAAGGGCGGCGGCCAGGATAAGCTTTAACGGCATCTTCCGACGGCCGCGGCCCGAAACCGAAACGCCCGCTCGGCCCAAGCCCCCTCCCAGCTTTGTTCTTACACCTTACCGGTCGATGTACTCCTCCCGGACCGGGGAGAAGACGTCGATAATAAGGCACCGCTCGATGGCCGTGGCCTGGTGGGGAACGTTGCCCGGGATGAGCCAGGTGTCCCCCGGGCCCAGCTCCAGCTTCTCCTCACCCACTTCCATCAGCAGCCGGCCGGAAACCAGGTAGCCGATCTGCTCGTGGGGGTGGGAGTGCCAGGGAACCACGGCCCCCGGCTCCATCGTAACTTCCGAAAGGAGGGTCCGCTCCCCGTAGTTTAAGGTGCGGCGCACCACCCCCGGCGCCATCTCCACCGGTTTGGCTTCGGTCCAGCGCTTAAGAGCCATCGCCAGCCTCCCCAATTTTTTCGACCACTTTAGCCGCCGCCTGCCGCCGGTACTCGGCGTAGGCGGCGGCAATCTCCGGGTATTTAAGCCCGAGGATTTCGGCCGCCAAAAAGGCGGCGTTCCTGGCCCCGGCCCCGCCCACGGCCACCGTGGCCACCGGGATTCCGGCCGGCATCTGCACGATGGCCAGCAGGGCATCCAGACCTTTAAGGTCCGTTGAAGGGATAGGAACCCCGATGACGGGCAGGGTCGTCCAGGCGGCCAGGACCCCGGGCAGGTGGGCCGCCCCCCCGGCCCCGGCGATGAGGACCTCGATGCCCCGGTCCCGGGCCGTCTCGGCATACTCCCGCACCCGGTCCGGCGTCCGGTGGGCCGACATCACCCAGGCCTCGTGGGGAATCTTTAATTCCTTAAGGGTATCCAGGGTTGCCTGCATGACCGCAAGGTCCGAGCGACTGCCCATCAAGACCCCAACCAGGGGCTTCATTCGGCGATACCTCCGGCGGCAAGTCTTCTAAGCCGGGCTTCCACCTCGGCCCGGTAGGTTCCCAGGTCCGGCCGGGCGAGGGCCTCCCGCAGGATTTTGCCGGCCTCGGCCACCCGGTCGAACCGAAGCAGGACGTCGGCGAAGTCAATGTAAACCTCGGGGCTTCCCCCGCCAGCCCGCAGGGCCCGGCGGAAGTGGGCCAGCGCCAGGCCCTCCTCCCCCTCCGCCGCCCAAAGGACGCCCAGGGCCCGGTTCACTTCGGGGTCGTCGGGAGCCAGGGCGAAGGCGTGGTCGAAGGCCACCCTGGCCTCCTTGAGGCGTCCCAGCCGAAGCAGAACCGCCCCCCAGTGATAGAAGGCCTGGGCGTCGTTGGGGGCCAGCTGGGTAACTACGGCCCAGGCCGAGGCCGCCTTCTCCAGCAGTCCCGCCCGGGCGCAGGCGTCGGCCAGCTGAACCCAGGCCCCCAGGTCGCCCCGGGACTGCTGGGCCCGGGCCTCCAGCTCCGAAATGGGTCCTTCGGCCGGCGGAACCCGGGCCACCGGAGAACCTCCCCCGGAATTAAAACCCTTCGGGCCTTCGGGTTCTTCGGCCGCCTCCGGTGTCACTTCCCGGAGGGCGATGTCCCGCCGAAACTGCATCCCGGCGAACCGGATGCGGCCCACGTTTCGGTAAACTATCCGCCGGGCCTCGGCGAGGGTCGGACCCCGGGCTACCACCGTCAGGATGCGGCCCCCGTCGGTTACGAGCCGGTGGCCCCCCCCGGCCTCCACCAGCCGCGTCCCGCCGTGGAAAACCAGGATCCCCTCCTCCAGCCGGTCCAGGCCCTCGATGGGAACGCCCCGGGACGGGGCGTCGGGATAGCCGGCCCCGGCGAGGACTACCCCGACGCAGGCCCCCGGCTCCCACCCGAGTCTTACCCGGCCCAGCCGCCCCTCCAGGCAGGCACCGATGACGTCCACCAGGTCCGACCGGAGCAGGGGCAGGATGACCTGGGCCTCCGGATCCCCGAACCGGACGTTAAACTCCAGCACCTTGGGCCCCTCGGCGGTGACCATCAGCCCGGCGTAGAGGACCCCCACGAAGGGCCGGCCCTCCCGGGCCATCGCCGCCACCGTCGGCCGCAGGATGGTTCGGGTGGCCAGCTCCACCTCGGCCGGGCCGAAGAAAGAGGGGGGACAATAGGCCCCCATCCCCCCGGTATTGGGCCCCCGGTCGCCGTCTAAAAGTCGCTTATAATCGCAGGCCGGGAGCATCGGGCAAACCGTCTCGCCGTCGCAGAAGGCCAGAAGACTCACCTCCCGGCCCCGAAGAAACTCCTGAATCAAAACCCGCTCCCCAGCCGTCCCGAAAACCCGCTCCACCATCATCAGTTCCAGGGCCCGAAGGGCTTCGGCCCGGTCGCCGGCCACAAAGGTGCCCTTTCCGGCGGCTAAGCCGTCGGCCTTTACCACGAAGGGCGGGTCGTGGGCCTCGACGTAGCGGCGGGCGGCCCCGAAGTCGTCGAAATACTCGGCTTTGGGGCAGGGGATTCCGTAGGCGGTCATAAGCCGGTGGGCGAAGACCTTGCTGGCTTCCAGCTCGGCCGCCGCCCGGGTCGGGCCGAAAGCCGGAACCCCGGCCGCCTTAAGCTCGTCCACCAACCCGGCCGCCAGGGGGGCCTCCGGGCCGACCACCACCAGGCGGATTCCCTCGGCCGCCGCAAAGTCGGCCAGCCGCCGAACGTCGGCGGCACTTATCTCCACGTTCCGGGCGATTAGGGCCGTTCCGCCGTTGCCCGGGGCCGCGTAGACCTCCGAAACGTCGGGACTCAAAAGCAGCTTCCAGACGAGGGCATGCTCCCGGGCGCCGTTTCCCACCACCAGGACCTTCACGGCTCGCTCACTCCCACTCGATGGTGGCCGGGGGTTTGCTGGTGATGTCGTAAACGACCCGATTAACCCCGGGCACCTCGTTAACAATACGGTTGCTTATCCGGGCCAGAAGCTCCGGGGGCAGACGGGCCCAGTCGGCGGTCATGGCATCCTCACTGGTCACCGCCCGGACGGCGACCACGTACCCGTAGGTCCGGTAATCGCCCATCACCCCCACCGTCCGGACCGGCGTGAGCACGGCAAACCACTGCCAGAGCTCCCGCTCCAGGCCGAACCGGCCGACCTCCTCCCGGACGATCTGGTCGGCCGCCCGGACCATGGCCACCCGCTCCGGGGTCACCTCCCCGATGACCCGGACGGCCAGGCCCGGGCCCGGAAAAGGCTGGCGAAAGACCACCGCCTCGGGCAGGCCGAGGGCGAGGCCCACCGCCCGAACCTCGTCCTTAAAAAGATACCGGAGGGGCTCTACCAGCCGGAAAGGGAGCCGCTCCGGCAGGCCGCCCACGTTGTGGTGGGTCTTTATCCGGGCGGCGGCCTTGGCGTCGGCGGCGCTCTCGATGACGTCGGGGTAGAGGGTACCCTGAACCAGAAACTCAAAAGGCCCGGCCCGGGCCGACTCCCGCTCAAAGACCCGGATGAAAGTCTCCCCGATGCGCCGCCGCTTCTCCTCGGGGTCGGTGACCCCCGCCAGGGCGGCGAAAAACTCCCCCGAGGCATCCACGTGGCGGACCTCCAGCTCCAGGTGCCGGCGGAAAGCCCCCAGGGTTTCCGCCACCTCCCCGGCCCGCATCAGGCCCGTATCCACCAGCAGACAGGTAAGTTGGGGACCCACCGCCCGGTAAACCAGCTCGCAGGCCACCGTCGAATCTACCCCGCCCGAAAGGGCCCCTAAGACCCGGCCGGAGCCGACCTCGGCCCGGATGCGGGCGACGGCCTCGGCGATGAAGTTGCCGGGGGTCCAGCTGGGGGAGCAACCGCACACCCCCAGGACGAAGTTGCAAATGACCTGCCGCCCAAACTCGGTGTGGGCCACCTCCGGGTGGAACTGGACCCCGTACCGACCCCCCGGCCCGACCATCACCGCCACCGGGGAGTTTTCGCTCCGGGCCACGGCCCGGAAACCGGGGGGCAGAACGGCCACCCGGTCCCCATGGCTCATCCAGACCCGGAAGGCGCGGGGCAGGCCCTCAAAAAGGGGGACGGCCGGGTCGTCCACTTCGAGGCGGGCCGGGCCGTACTCCCGCCGGTTGCTGGGCTCGACCACCCCCCCAAGGGCGTGGGCCAGAAGCTGCATGCCGTAGCAGATCCCCAGAATGGGCACCCCCAGGTCCAGGACATGTTGGGGCAGACCCGGGGCCCCCGGCTCGTACACGCTCGCCGGCCCCCCGGAGAGGATGATTCCCCGGGGGTTGAGGCGGGCCAGCTCGGCCGGAGGAACATCATAGGGGAGGATCTCCGAGTATACCCGGCACTCCCGGACCCGACGGGCGATCAGCCGGCTGTACTGGGAGCCGTAATCGAGGACGACGACAGTATCCACGGTCAACCGAATTATCCGGTAAGGGGGTCGGGGCCGTCAACCGTCGGGGCGGCCGCCTTGCGGAGCCGGTCCATGATGGCCCGGCCCAGCCCCACCTCCGGCACCCTTTCCGCAAAAATTATGTCGAGGTGAGCCCGGTCCAGGCGGTGGAGGGCCGCAAAGAGGTTGGCCGCCGCCTCCCGAAGGTCCCCCGTCTCCGAGAGCCACTCCACGGCCGCAAAGCCCTCGGGAACCCGATGCGGCCGCCGGAAGAGCAAAAGGCCCGCCCGCCGGCCGCCGGGGTCGGGGTAAGCCTGGTCGTTGAAGAGCACCAGGGGAGTTCGGGGCGAGTAGTGGCGGGCCAGCTGGCCCGGACTCCTGGGCCGGTCGGCCGGTCCGGCGGCGACCCGCACCGGCCCGATGACCGCTTCGATATCCTCCACCGCCAGCCCCCCGGGCCTCAGCACGGTGGGGACGTCGGCGGTCAGGTCCAGGACCGTCGACTCGACCCCGACGGGGCAGGGTCCCCCGTCCAGGATGAGGTCGACCTTGCCGTCGAGCTGGGCCAGGACGTGTTCGGCGGTGGTCGGGCTCAGGTAACCGAAGGGGTTGGCACTGGGGGCGGCCACCGGCCGGCCCGCCGCCCGGATGAGGGCCAGGGCCACCGGGTGGGCCGGCATCCGCACGGCCACGGTGGGCAGGCCGGCCGTGACGATATCGGGCACCTTTTCGGTCTTGGGCAGGATCAGGGTGAGGGGACCCGGCCAGAACTTTTCCATGAGGCGGCGGGCGGTCCCGGGTATTTCCCGCCCCAGTTCCGGCAGTTGGGCCGGGTCGGCGACGTGGACGATGATGGGGTCAAACTCCGGCCGGTTTTTGACTTCGAAGATGCGGGCCACCGCCAAGGGATTAAAGGCGTCGGCCCCCAGGCCGTAAACCGTCTCCGTGGGAAAGGCCACCAGCTTGCCTTCCCGCAATAAACGGGCGCCTTCGGCCACGGCTTCGGGGGTTGCCTTTAAAATTCGCACCATGATATTGGCCGTCTGTCTAGGTCAAGGGAACGGCAGGCTTGCGGCGAATTCGGCGCCCTTTTGAGTTTACCAAAGTTCGAGGGCGCGGCGTGCCGCGCCCTCTACGGGTTGGAGTTTCCAGGCCTCAGCGCCGTTCGACCACAACCGTTCCCACGTGGCCCAAGGCCCCGTGGAGGAGGCATACGTAGGGAAAGGTCCCGGGATCGGGAAAGGTCAGGTCGAAATCGGTCGGGGCCTCGGGCCCGATGAAGTCCGTAAGCCCTAAGACCCCCGAGTGATAAAGCCGCGTTGGGTCGTAATTTTGGGACGGCTTGGTTGGGGGCGTTTCGAAGGGGTCAAAGGGCGGCTGACCGGGCGGCAAGAACGTGACGGTATGGGGCGTCTGGGCCTTCCACCTTACCGTGTCCCCGGCCCGGGTCCGCACCGTTGGCGGGAAATACTCTAGGAGCTCTAGGTAGCCCGTGGCCGTCCGAACCACCGAACCAACCTGAACCTCCCAGCGGACGGTGCCGTCGGGCCGGGTAACCTGCCGATGGCCGGCCAAGCCCTGCTGGCGGGCCGTCGGGACCAGCCCCAGGATGGCCCGACTTTCCTGCTCGGCCCGGACCCAGCCCTCGGATTCGGTGGTGTAGGGTTGGCCGGCCGGAACGACGGTCACCCAGCCGGCCATTCCCGGGTGGATGGCACAAAAATAGCCGAAGCGGCCGACCTGCGGAAAGGTCACCGCAAGCCGGGTACCCCGGCCCTGAATGCCGGTGTTGATAAACTGGGAGCCGTCGTAGCCCACCGAATCCCCGGACCGCACATTAGCCGGCCAGAACGGCGGCGGGCCGGCGGGCGGGGGCGATCCGGCTGCGAGGAAAGTCAGGGTATGGGGTTGGTCCGAGCTGAAAACAAAGTTTAAGGTGCGGCCGGCCGGGATGGTGACGTCCTGGGGCATAAAGGCGTTCCCGGCGACGGTTCTGCGGCCGGTGCCCACAAAGACGGTGCTCACCGGCCGGGTGTCCGCCGGCGCCACCAGCGGACCCGTCCAGGAGCCGGCCGGGCTGTTGTTGTAAAAGTTAAGCCAGGCGAAGCTTACCGGCCGCCAGGCCTCGGAAACGTCCACCGTGAAGATATATGGGCCGACCACCGCCCCACCCCGGACCCCCACGGGACTGGTCCAACCGAGGTTGCCCTGGCCGTCCAGCCCGCACTGCCGCCAGTCGGCCCGGTGGGTGCCGTACTGGCAGGAAACCAGGGTTCCCCCTCGGGGATGCTGGCCTTAACCTCATAAGAGTAGGTCAGGGGGCTCCGGTTGGCTACGAACATCACGAACGTCACCAGGTTGCCCGATCGGGCCGCCCGCATTTCAACGGTCAGGGGCGGCCATTCCTGGGACCGGGCCGGGCTGGGCCCGCCCAGGCCCAAGAGAAGCCCGATCCCGATAAGGAACAGAAGGGTTAAAGGTCGCGGCTGCTTCACCCTACCTCCAAGAGCTTATTTTAACTTTCCGCAACGCCACCCCTCGGGCCCGCTCACTTTCTGCTTTCGGCCGTCACCCCCTTTCAATCGGCTACCAGGCGGATGGCGGCCTCAAGCTCTTGGGACCCGAAAATCCCCTCAAGCTTTGCGGCCACCCGGCCGTCAGCCCCAACCACGAAAACCCACGGCTCCGAAGGCAAACCGAAGGCCCGGGCCGCCGGCCCAAGCCCAAAGCGGCCTGCCCGGGCGGCCTCCAGGTCGTAAGGCTCGACGTGGATAAATTCGACCCGATCCTTGAATCGGGGCTCAACCCCCAAGACCAGGTCCAGGACGGGCCCGCAAACCCGGCTGCGACAAAAGGCCGGGGTGGCAAACACCACCACAAAGGGCCGGTGGGCAGCCAGGGCCTCGGCCACCGAGACCTGGTGCATGTGGTCAGGCGGGTCGTGGGTGCAGACCTCGGAAAGGCCGTCGGCCGTCCGGGCCTTCGGGGTGTCCACGGCCGGGACGGGGGCCCCCACCGCCGGGGTCGCGGGCCGCTCCAGGACAAAAAAGGCGAGGCCCGTCTGGCGGGTCCGTCCCGAAGACCCGGTGACGGAAAAGGCCGCGCCCCAAGGCCCGGCCCGGTCAAACCGAATCCCCGGAATGACGTAAATCCCGCGGACCTCGGCGTGCATGTGGACGGACCCGTCGGGGTGGCGGTGGGGGGTCTGGGCCGTAAGGGCCTCGTAACGGGCCCAGGCACTGCCGGCGAATTGGGGCGTTCCCGAAGCCAGGCTGTAAAAATCCGCCCGGACCCGGGCATCGGCCAGGGGAGCGCCGTCGGCCTCTTCGAGGGCGAAGGCAAACCGGTTTACCCCTACCGTCAGCTCGGCCACGGTCTGAAAGGCCTGAAGCCCCCCGTCTGGAGGAGAAGGTGGGGCCGACCCACAAGCGGGGGCCACCGCCGAAATAACCAGCAAAATCGCCAGCCAGGGTCGATTCACGGCCTCGCTCCTTGCCGGGCCTGGTTACCCTGGCTGCCGCCGGCTCCTACCCTGATTGCCTGGGGGGCCGGTTAAGGGGACAGTATTTTCCGACGCGGCAGTTTTAAGCGTTCAGGCCCTGATAAACCGCGGGCCTTCGCAAGGGCCGAAAAGGCCCGTTCCCCACGCAATTATTATAGCTTACAGCCCAACTTTTGCCTAGCCCCCACAAAAGGCGGTCGGCCTATTTGCCCGTCTCGAAGTAGGCGATGGCCCGCCGGACGGCCGGGTCCTGCTCGGGATTCCGGCCGGGCGTCGGGGCGTCGGCCGGCGGCTGAAAGGGGATGTCCGGGGCCAGCCCCTTGCCCTCGATCTCGTTGCCCTTGGGCGTAAGCCAGTGGGCGATGGTAATATAGACCGCCGACCCGTCGGAAAGCTCCCGGAGGGTGTTCACCGACCCCTTCCCGAAGGTCTCCTCCCCGATGAGGACGGCCCGGCCGTGGTCCTTAAGGGCCCCGGCCAGCACCTCCGAACCGCTGGCGCTGCCCCGGTTTACCAGCACCACCAGGGGAAGGTCGGTGGCCACGCCCCCCGGCCGAACCTGCCAGGTGCGGCGGTTGCCCCGGCCATCCACCTCGTAAAGGACGACGCCCTCCTTGAGAAACTGGCCGGTCACGTCCACCGTTGCGCCCAAGAGGCCCCCGGGATTGTTGCGGAGGTCCAGGATAAGCCCCTTCGGGTTCTTGGCCAGCAGGTCCTGTAGCTTCCCCACCAGCTCCTCGTTGGTGACCTCGCTAAAGACCGAGATCCGCACGTAACCGTACCCGTCCACCAGGGCAGTGTTCACCGTCTGGAGGCGCACCTCCGAGCGGACGATCTCCACGTCGAAAGGCTGGGGTTGCCCGTCCCGGGCGATGGTCAAAGTTACTTTCGTGCCCCGGGGCCCCTTGATCTTGGTCACCGCCTGGTCCAGGGAAAGCTGGCGGATGTCCTCCCCGTTCACCCGCAGGATCCGATCCCCCGGCCGGAGGCCGGCCTTCTCCGCCGGCGACCCCTCAATGGGGGCGACGATGACGATGAAGTTATTCTGGTCCTTCTCGACGAAGGCCCCGATTCCTTCGTAGCGGGCCGACATCTCCAGCCGCTCCCGCTGGTACTGCTCCCGGGGAACGTAAGACGAGTGGGGGTCACCCAGGGATTCGACCAGCCCCTTAATCGCCCCCTGGATCATCTTCTGGCGGTCGAGCTTGTCCCGGTCGACGTAATCCCGCTCGATGACCCGCCAGGCCTCCCAGAAGATGTTAAAATTGGCATTCAGGTCGGCGGGCGGCCGGGCCGGGGCCAGGGCCGCAAGGCTCCCCGTCTCTTCGGCCCAGCGGCTGAACCCAAAGCCGGCCCCGAAGCTCAGGCTGGAAACGAGGAGAACAAAGACGCCGGCAAGAACAATCCGACGAAGCCCCGACCCCACTTCAGATTACCTCCTTGGTAGACGCACAGATTATTCTACCACGCCCCGTATTCCAGGCAGACCCGGTAAAAGTCCGCGTGCCGCCGGGCGATGGCGTCCCAGCCGAAGAAATCGGCCAGCCGGCGGGCGGCCTCGCCCAGCCGGGCGGCCAGCCCCGGGTCGTCCAGCACCTTCCGGACGGCCTCGGCCAGGGCCTCGGCCTGCGCCTCCGCCGTGACCAGGTGCTCCCCCGCCACCAGGGGCCGGAGGGCCCGGGGGTCCGGGGGCCGTGTGGTTACCACCGGCCGGCCGTGGACCAGGGCCGCCACCAGGCTCCCCCGCCGCAGGGAGGCCCCGTCCAGGTAGGGCAGAAGGAGCAGGTCCACGGCCTGAAGCCAGCGGGAGACTCCGTCGGCCGGAAGGGGGCCGGTCCAGAAGGTCCGGTCCCCAAGGCCGAGCCGCCCCACCTCGCGCCTTATAAACTCGGCGTATTTGAGGTTCGTGGGGTCGGTCCGCCCGGCCGTCCCCCCAATCACCACCAGCCGGACCCGATAGCCCCCGTCCAGGAGCCGCCGGCAGGCGGCCAGCACCAGCTCCACCCCTTTGCTCCAGTTCATCAGGCCGAAGTGGCCGATAAGCCTTTCCCCCGGCCCGGCCCCCACCTCCCGCCGGAGGGTCCCCACCTCCTCAGGTTCGGTCGGAACGGGCAAGACGTTACTGCCGATGGGGATGAAGGCCAGGGGCGGCCGAAACCGAACCCCGGGGAACCCGACCCGCTGGAGGCGGACCAGGTCGGCGCCGTTGGTGGCCACCGCCCCCGCCGAGCTTAGGTAAAGCATCCCCACGGCCAGCCGGCGGAGGCGTCCGGCCTTGGGGAAAAGGTAGGGCGGCCGAAGGTCGTGGAAGGTGACGGCCACCGGGTATCCCCCCAGCCGGCCCAGCACCGCCGGCAGAAACATCGCCGCCGGGGCCAGGCCGAAGGCGGCCGCCTGATACTGCAGGTGGACCAGGTCGGGCCGAAACTCCCGGGCGGCCCGGAGGATTAGCCCCCAGGCCCGGGAGGACCAGGCCTCGGCCAGGGGGAACACCCCAACCCCGGGCACCCCGGCGGCCGGCCCCGACCGGGTGAGGACCCCCACCCCAAAACCTAAGGCCGTCAGGCTGTCCGACAGCCTGACGGTGTAGTCCCCAACCCCGCCCCCATCGGGCGGAAACTCCCCGCTTATAAACAAGACCCTCATTTAAGTCAGTCCAGACCGGATAACCCCGGCCAGAATCCGGATCCGCCGGCGTCGGAGGTCCGGCTTGTGGCCCAGGGCAAGTTTTATGGCCTCCTCAAGCAGCTCCACCCAGAGGCCAAAAACGAGAAACCAGCGCAGAAGCGCCCCCACCCCGGGCCCATAATATTTGGCCGCATACTTCCAGCGGCTGGCGTAGAAGTTGGCCCGCTGCCGGACCGGGTCCTGGCGGCTGCTGGCCGCCTCCTGGTGGACCACCTCCGCCCCGGGCACGTAGTAAACCTGCCAGCCGGCCGACCACAGCCGACGGCACCAGTCGAGCTCTTCCGCGTACATAAAGAACCGCTCGTCCAGCGGCCCGACCGCTTCGACGGCCTCCCGCCGGACGAGCATGCAGGCCCCGGTCACCCAGTCGACGGGGTGGGGGGCGTCGGCGGGCAGGTCCTGGCAGTAAAACTTCCGGAAGATGCCCAGGCCAGGAAGGTGCCACTGAACGAAGGTGCCCTCGGTAAACAGGGTGAGCAGGCCCGGAAACCGGCGGCGGGAGGGCTGAATGGTGCCGTCGGGGTAAAGTAGCTTCGGCCCGGCCAGCCCGACCCGGGGATGCTCGGCCATAAACCTCAGGAGGGCGCCCACGGCCCCGGGCCTGACCTCAGTGTCCGGATTTAACACTAAAATATACCGGCCTCCGGCGACCTTAAGGGCCTGGTTGACCGCCCGGACGAAGCCCAGGTTCGCCGGATTTTCGATGAGCCGGACCCCGGCAAAGTCCCGAACGACCTCGGGGCTTCCGTCCGTCGAGGCGTTGTCGACGACGATGACCTCAGCCCCGAGGGGCCGGACCTCCGACAGCACCGACTCAAGGCAGCGGCGAAGGTGGGCCCGGCTGTTGTAGCTTACGATGAGGACCGAAAGTTCAACCTCCCTCAAGGCGCCCCAGCTCCCGAAGGACGATGACGGCCTGCCAGGCCATAGCAACCGCCAGCACCAGCCCGACCCAACCGTCCCGGTAACCCCCCAGCCGAACAAACCGCCGGTAAAACTCCCGAAGGGGAAAGGTTAAAAACCGGTGGGGCCGGGAACCCACCCCCTGTTGGCGGAGTCGAAGAACCTCCAGGGGGGCGTAGCGCCGCTGTTTGGCGAAAATCTCCCCCACCGTCGAGTAATTTATGTGGGTCAGGGGATTTTCGAGCCGGCCGACCGGCCCGTCCACCCG
>DAOUCL010000100.1:0-6899 GCA_034432015.1 Dehalococcoidia bacterium | reverse complement strand
GGCTGGTCCTGTTTGAGGCGCCGAATAATGCTGCGGCCGGGGCCGTTGCGGCGAGGGCTTTCTCAGGCGGCGCCCTGAAGTCCTATGCAACGACGGTTCTGTTCACGGTTGAAGAAGCAGTGGAGATGCTCAAGCAGGCCCAGCACCTGGCCGACCGGCCTCCCGGCGGCTAGGCGAGGGGGATCCCGAGCCGTCCCCGGGCATGCCGGCATGCCCGGGGACGGCCATTTCCCGGGGTCCCGGCCAAGGGGGTCCGGGCGGCAGCTACGGCCTGGCTGGCAATCCTTGACGGGGAGGCCCGTCGGGAATATAATAGGGCGGCAGACGGCAGTAGCGGTAAATCAAGGCGTGAGAGCCGGCATCGGCGGCCTGTCAGGTATTTGCGCCGTGTAAGAAGGTAAAGGGGCTTTCCTGGGCACGGCGTTTTTAGTTTCGGCCTGACTGGTCAGACCGTCGGACTTGCTGACAACTTAAAATGGCGAAAGGAGGAGGGACCGTGGTTCGGATATCCAGGCGGCAGTTCCTCGGCTACGGTCTTTCGGCGGTTGGGGCTGCTGGTTTTTCGGCCTGTGCCCCGACGGGCTCGCCTGCCCCGGCGTCCCCGCCGGCCGCCCAGACAGGTCAGGTAACCCCGGCTCCGCCGACGCGCCCCGTCGAGTTCGTAATTTCGACGAGCCCCGGCGGCGGTTCGGACATCTATGCCCGCTTTATTATCGGCATTATTGAAAAGCACAAGCTTTCGCCCCAGCCTTTTGTGCCCGTCAACAAGGCCGGTGGGGCCGGGGCCGAGGCGATGCAGTATGTAGCTTCCAAGCGGGCCGACCCCCACGTTATCATGATCACCCTTAACAGCTTCATCACCACCCCCATGCTCCAGAAGCTGCCCTTTACGACCCGTAGTTTCACACCCATCGCCCTGCTGGCCCTTGACCCGTTCTTTCTTTGGGTCTGGTCAGACTCAAACATTAAGACCCTGGACGATTTTCTTAAGGAGGCCCGCCAGCGGTCCATCACCGTTGGGGGCACCGGTTCCAAGCAGGAGGACGAAATCCTTTTCAAGTTAATTGAGCTTCGGGCAAATACCAAGCCCTTTAACTACGTCCCTTTCCGGGGCGGTGGGGAGGTCTGCACCGCCCTGGCCGGAAAGCAGGTGGAGGCCACGGTTAACAACCCAAGCGAGTGCGTCCAGTTTTAACCCGAGCGGACCCGGCCCCTGGCGGCCTTTCTGGACGAGCGCACCCCAGCCTACAAGGAGTTGCCCACCGCCAAGGAGCTGGGGCTCAACATCAGCTACGTGAACATGCGGGCCGTGGTCGGGGCTGCCGAGCTCAGCCCGGCCCACCAGGCCTGGCACATTAACCTGATGAAGCAGGTTTATGAGACTCAGGACTGGCAGGATTTCGTTAGGCAAAACGCCCTGGAACCGAAGTTTCTGACCGGCAACGACTTCCAGAAGTTCCTAGACGATTTCGAGAAGCTTCACCGGGATATCATGACCCAGGCCGGTTGGATCTAACGGAGGATAATTAAAGATGCGCCGGCTACCGTCCACCCGTCACTTCGAGCTTTTCGTCGGGGCGGCTTTCGTGACCCTGGCCCTGGTGCTGGTCCGGGAATCGGTATTGCTGGGGGCGGGCTGGGGGAGCGCCGGGCCCCAGCCGGGTCTCTTCCCCCTCATCTCGGCCCTGGTGATGGGCTCGTCCGGACTGCTGGTCTGCGCCCAGGCTACAAACCCGGGCCCCGGAGACCGCCCCTTCGCCGAGCAATCTGAGCTCGTCGAGGTTATCAAGGTGGCCGCCCCAATGGTGGTGGCGGTCTTGGTGCTCCCGTACCTGGGCTTTTACATTGTAACGGCCCTCTACATGGGGCTTTTCGCCGTCTGGTACGGCCGAATGCCCTGGTACCTCGTCCTGCCCCTGGGCATCGCGGTGGCAGTGGTCGCTTTTTACGCGTTTGAGCAGGGCTTTAAGGTCTTACTTCCCAAGAGCATCTTTTACGGCTACTTCTTGCCATTTTAAACCGAGGAGTTGGCGATGGACCCGATAAGCGGCCTGGCCCTGGGCTTCAGCCAGGTTTTTCAGCCTTACAACCTGGCCTTTCTTTTCCTTGGGGTGGTGCTTGGGCTTGTCATCGGGGTTCTGCCCGGCCTTGGGGGTACCAGCGGGGTCGCGATTCTTTTGCCCCTGACCCTTTTCATTCACCCCAACGCCGCCATTATGATGCTGGCGGGCCTTTACTGGGGAGCCCTCTACGGGGGCGTAATCACCTCAATTCTCTTCAACATTCCGGGCGAGCCCTGGTCGGCGGTCTTGGTTTTTGACGGCCACCCCCTGGCCAAGGCTGGCCGGGCCGGCCTCGCCCTGACCACCGCGTTCGTCTCGTCCCTCTTTGCGGCCTTTGTATCTAATCTCCTCTTTACTTTTTTTGCAGTTCCCCTGGCCGAATTTGCCCTCGGGTTCGGGCCACCCGAGATTTTCGCCATTATGCTGATGGCCTTCGCCACCTTTGTGGGTATCGGGGAGGGCGCTTCGCCCCTCAAAACCCTCATTATGATTGCCCTCGGCTTTCTCCTCGGGGCGGTGGGTCTTGACCTGGTCACCGGCCAGCCCCGCCTCACCTTCGGGACCATCACCCTGCTAACGGGGTTTAACTTCGTGCCCATGACCATCGGCCTTTTCGGCATCGCCGAACTGCTGATCTCGGCCGAGGAGCAAGCCCGGGAAAAGGTCGAAGAAATAAAGGCCCGGCTCGGCTGGCACGACCTGGTGGCGGCCGTCCGGGAGGTCGGCCGGCGGCTCTGGCTGCTGATTGCGGCCACCCTGATGGGCTTCTGGGTCGGGGTGATGCCGGGCACCGGTGCCACCCCCGCCTCTTTTATGGGGTATGGTCTGGCCCGCCAGTATTCGCGCAATCCCGAGCGGTTCGGCAGGGGGGCCGTTGAAGGGGTGATGGCCACCCAGGCGGCCGCCGACGCCGCCGGCATCGGGTCGCTGTTGCCTATGGTTACCTTGGGGGTTCCCGGTTCACCCACCGCCGCGGTGATCATGGCCGGCCTCTTCATGTGGGGCCTCATCCCCGGGCCGAAGCTTTTCCAGGAGCGGCCCGATTTCGTCTGGGGTCTGGTGGGAAGTCTCTACGTCGGCCACCTGATCGGGTTTGGGCTGTGCATCCTGGCCACGCCCCTACTGGCGGCCATAATGCGGGTGCCTTACGCCCTGCTGACGCCGTTTATCGTGATGATAAGTATTCTCGGGGCCTACGCGGTGAACAATTCCCTCTTCGACGTCTGGATTGTATTAATTTTCGGCCTGCTCGGGTATGTCCTGCGCAAGCTGAAGTACCCGGCGGCGCCCCTGATCGTGGCCCTGGTGCTGGGCGACCCCACCGAATCGGCCTTCCGACAGACGCTTATCATGGGGCACGGGTCGCCGGCCATCCTCTTCACCCGGCCGATTTCGGGACCCCTGATGGGGGTGGCCATTCTCCTCTTTTTGCTGCCCCTCATCCGGGCGGTGCTTACCCGGCGCCGGGCGCAGGTTCAGCAGGCTTAATTAGGACTCGGCGGACTCGTCTTCCCGGCGGCGCTGCTGAAGGCTCCGCAGAAACTCTTCCAGGTCCTTCAGCAGGGCCTCTTTACTGGGGAGTTCGCCGGGGGCCTCTTCGGTTTCCGGGGTTTCGGCCGGCGGCGTGACACCCTCTTTTTCTTCCAGGGTCCGGACGTAGGCGGCCATCTCGGGGTTTTGGGCGATGGCCTCGTCCACCTGCCGGACAAATCGCTGGGCCGCAATCTCCAGCTCCCATAGGTCGAGGTCGACTCCGAAGAAGCGGCGCACCGCCGAGAGGATGCCCAGGACGACCTTGGGGTTGGCGGCCGTTGCCAGGTAGTGGGGGACGTTGCCCCAGATGCTGGCGGCGGGAATCCGGTTACGGGTGAGGGCCTCGTGCAGGACCGAATGGATACCCGTGGGCCCCTCGTAGCGGGAGCGGCGGACCCCGACGGATTCGAGGCGTTCCAGCACCTGGGGGCTGTTGGCCGTTCCGGTCAGCCGGACGGGCCCAGTATGGGGCACATCCGCCAGGAGGCCGCCGAGGGTCAGAACGAACCGGACGTTGCACGTTCGGACCACATGCAGGACCGCCTCGGCGAAGGCCCGCCAGCGGAGGTTGGGCTCGACCCCGATTAAGATGACCGCATCCTGCCCCGGGATGGCATTACGGGCCGCGTAGAAGTCGTTGCTGGGCCAGTGGACCTCCCGCTGGTAGGGGCCGACCTGGCGCACCATCGGCCGGACGAGGGTGAAGACGTAGAATGGCTCAGGGTCAATGGCTGCGAACCGGCGGGCCGACCAGTGCCGGACCAGGAATCGGGCGGCGGTGGTGGCCACCTCCGCGGCGTCCGGCCAACCGGCGAAGGCCGCAATTAAAACCGACTCCCCAAGTTCGGGGGGCTCAAAGAGGGCGAAATGCTCCCTGACCTCCATCCTCAGTCCATTATCCCCCGCCTAACGGCCACTGTCAATACGCCCTGGCAGAAGTTTTACCCCTAACTTTGGCGTCAAGTAGGAGGCTGGCCGGCCTCAAGAAGTTCCCGGGCAACCTCGGTCGCAACAGCCCCCTGCCGAAGCTTGCCCCCGAGCCAGAGCCGCCCTCTTCTCGCGGAGGGCAAGCCCTAACAACCCGGCTGCCCACAGCCTTCTTGACCCCAAGGCCGGCCACTCCTCAACCTGTCAGGCATCTTCAACAGTTAACACCCGGAGCGCCACCCTTTCAGGCGAACCTATGGCCTGCCGGGTCCTAATGGCACCGTTATTCGATTAAAAGCTCCCGGTTACGTTTGGGTTTCCGACGGACACGCCCGCCCGGACCCCGAGGCGGCTGGGCCGTCTTCGACGCCCGGGCGAGCAGCTTCACCGGCCGGTTTCGAAGCCGGCCCAAAGGGGGGAGCCTTTTTCCCCAGCCCGACGCAGAGCCTTCGGCCTATTCGGCCGAAAGGTTCTTTAACCTGCTATTATTCTGTGGAGGCCGAGCCCGAAGGAGGCGTTATGGGTTTTCAGTACATTCTGTACGAGAAGCGGGACCGCATCGCCTACGTGACGATCAACCGGCCGGAGGTGCTAAACGCCATTCACCCGCCGGCCAGCAAGGAGCTTTACGAAGCCTTCTGCGACTTCCGGGATGACCCCGAGTGCTGGGTCGCCATCCTGACCGGGGCCGGGGAGCGGGCCTTCTCGGCCGGAAACGACCTTAAGTGGACGGCCGAGCACGGGGGCCTGGCCCAGCAGCTGGCCGAGTTCGGGGATATCCCCTTCGGGGGCATCACCACGGGCTTTGAGTGCTGGAAGCCTATCATCGCGGCGGTGAACGGCTACGCCCTGGGTGGGGGGATGGAGATGGCCATGGCCTGCGATATCATCATCGCCGCCGAACACGCCGAATTCGGCCAACCCGAGCCCCGGGTGGGCCTTATTGCCGCCGCCGGTGGCGTCCACCGCCTGCCCCGCCACATTCCCCTCAAGCTGGCCATGGGCCTGCTTTTAACCGGCCGCCGGGTCACCGCCCAGGAGGCCTACCGAATGGGGCTGGTCAACGAGGTGGTCCCCCTCAAGGACCTCATCCCCACCGCCGAACGGTGGGCCCGGGAGATCCTCGAGTGCGCGCCGCTGGCCGTTCGGGCGACCAAACAGGCCGCCCTTAAGGGCCTCGGTTGGCCCCTTGAGGTCGCCATGAACCTTAACTACGAGTGGGTGAACCGCTGGCGTCGGGCCGAGGACACCGTCGAGGGCCCCCGGGCCTTCGCCGAAAAGCGCAAACCCACCTGGAAGGGACGCTGACGGCCGGACCATGCCCGAGAAGGTTAAGCTGGGCCTCGGCCTCGGGCCCTGGCCCTTCGGTCGGGCTGACCCGGAACTGTTTTTAAAATATATAAACCGGGCCGAAGGCCTGGGCATCGACTCCGTCTGGCTGAGCGAGCGGCTGGTGGGCGGGTCGGTCTTGGAGCCGGTGGTGGCCCTGGCCGTCGTCGCCGGCCGCACCCGGCGGCTCAAGCTCGGAACCAGCGCCCTCATCCCGGCCCTTCGGCCGCCGGTCGTTCTGGCCAAGGAGCTGGCAGCCCTGGACTTTCTTTCCCGGGGCCGGCTCCTTTTGACCGTCGGCTTGGGGGCCGACGACGCGGCCGAGTTTGCGGCCGTTGGGGTGCCCAAATGGGAGCGGGCGGGCCGGACGGACGAGGCCGTAGTTTTGCTGCGGCGGCTCTGGACCGAGGACCGGGTAACCTTTTCGGGCCGCTATTACCGGGTTGAAGGGGTCGAAGTCTGGCCGAAGCCTTTCCGACCGGGCGGCCCACCCATCTGGGTTGGGGGAAGGTCGGAGGCGGCCCTCGACCGGGCGGCCCGCCTCGGGGACGGCTGGCTTGCCTCCAGCATTACTCCCGAAGAGTTCGCCGCCGGACGCCGGCGCATTGAAGCCCTCCTCGACCGCTACGGCCGGACCATCGAGCCCGACCACTACGGGGTTTACCTCCCCTTCTTCGTCGCCAGGGCCCAGTCCCAGGCCTGGGAGCTGGCTGGCCCTTACCTCGGGCGCCGCCGGCCTGACGTCGAACCGGCGGCCTATTCGGCCATCGGCACCCTGGACGACTGCCGGTCCGTTATCGACCGCTACCTGGCGGCCGGGGCCGTAAAGTTTGTCCTGCGGCCGGTCGGACCCCCGGAGGCCCTGGCCGAGCAGTTGGAGATTCTGGCCGAAGCTTTATGCCCGGCCTACGAAGGGTAAGCCTATGTCCGAGGCGTTAAAAGGCCTTTTGGCCAACCGGCCGCCGGGGCTACCCTGGGCGGAAGGGTTTGTCGCCCCGGCGTACGACGGCCACTCCCTGGTGAACCTGGCGGCGGCCGTGGTTGCCG
>DAOUCL010000099.1:0-1533 GCA_034432015.1 Dehalococcoidia bacterium | reverse complement strand
TCCGCCGGCGCGCCGCCAGCCGCTCCAGGGCGGGGATATTTATCTCCACGTTAAAGTGGCCGGCGTTGGCCAGGATCGCCCCATCCTTCATCACCCGAATGTGGTGCTCGTCGATAACGTTTATGTCCCCGGTGGCGGTGATAAAGACGTCCCCAATTCGGGCGGCGTCGGCCAGGGACATCACGTCGTGGCCGTCCATCAGGGCCTCCAGGGCCCGGACCGGGTTTACCTCGGTCACAATGGTCCGGGCCCCCATTCCCCGGGCCCGGAGGGCGATCCCCCGGCCGCACCAGCCGTAGCCGCACACCACCACCCGCCGCCCCGCCCACAGGATATTGGTCGCCCGGGTGATGCCGTCGACGGTGCTCTGGCCGGTGCCGTAGCGGTTGTCGAAAAGATACTTGGTCTCGGCCTCGTTTACGGCGATGATGGGGTAGCGCAGGGCCCCGGCCCGGGCCATGCTCCTAAGCCGGATCACTCCGGTGGTGGTCTCTTCGGTGCCCCCGATGATGTCTTCTAGAACGTCCCGGCGCTCCTTGTGGGCGGTGCTCACCAGGTCGGCCCCGTCGTCGATGGTAATCTGAGGCCGATGGTCCAGGGCCCGGTGGATGTGGCGGTAATAAGTTTCGGTGTCCTCACCCTTAATGGCGTAGACGGGTATGCCGTAATCCACCACCAGGGCGGCGGCCACGTCGTCCTGGGTGCTCAAAGGATTCGAGGCGCAGAGGACCAAGTCGGCACCCCCGGCCTTTAAGGCGATGGCCAGGTTGGCCGTCTCTGAAGTGATGTGCAGGCAGCCGGCGACCCGAACTCCTGCCAGGGGCTTTTCCCTTTCGAAGCGTTCCCGGATGAGCCCGAGGACGGGCATCTCGGCGGCGGCCCATTCGATTCGGAGCCGGCCTTTCGGGGCCAGGGCCGGGTCCCTGATATCTCCGCGGTATCCGGCAGTCGTCATCTTGCCTCCTGTCCCAGGATGATTCGGCCGAAGAGCCGCCAGAACGGCCCGATGTGGCGCCGCTCGGCGACCCCCTCGATCAGGTTGGCGACGGCCTCGTAACCCAGCTTCCGGTAGGCCCGGACGGCCGGGGTGTTTGACCGGTTAACGTTGAGGACGACGTCGTCAACGATTTCCAGCAGGTCGGCGGTGACCCGGCCGGTGACGGCCGTGGCGTAACCCAGCCCCCGGAAGTCGGGGTCCGTAAAGACGTTGCCTACGGCGGCGATCCGGTGGACCCGGTCGATAAAGTGGGTTCCGGCCACCGACACCAGCCGGCCGTCCTGCCAGATACCGTAGTATACCCCATCGGAGAGCTGGCGGGCCGTGATGAGGCTTCCGGCGCCCCGGCGGTAGAGCCGGTTGACCTCCACCGTATCCTCGGGCTGGAGGCGGACCGCCCGGGACCATTCCACCGGCCGGAAGCGGCCCCGGTCCACCCACATCCGCCACATGGGCTGGCCCCCCTGGAGCCGAAAGACCCGGTCCACCGCCGGGAAATCCCTCTCCAGGACCGTCAGGTAGACCGTGCCCGGGAC
>DAOUCL010000098.1:0-3064 GCA_034432015.1 Dehalococcoidia bacterium | reverse complement strand
TTTCTCGGCCTGGTAGATGCCCTGGCCGACTATGAGGGGCTTCCCCGCCCCGACCCCGGGGCCCGGGAGCGGCTGGCCGCCGACGCCCTGGCAATACCGCCCAAGATTAATGTTCTGCTGGCGGAGCTGGATGGCCGGGCGGTCGGGTATGCCGCTTATTTCTGGGCGTATTCAACCTTTCTGGCGAGGCCGACCCTTTATTTGGAGGATATCTTCGTGCTGCCGGAGGCCCGGGGGCGGGGTGTGGGGCGGGCCCTAATGCAGACCCTGGCCCGGGAGGCCCTCCGAAGGGGCTGCGGCCGGATGGAGTGGCTGGTGCTGGGCTGGAACCGGCCGGCCATAAGCTTTTACGAGAACCTAGGCGCAACCCGCCTGGATGACTGGCTTATCTACCGGCTGACGGCCGAAGGCCTTCGGCGGCTGGCCGAAGAACCGGACCCCTAGCCGGCCCCGCCGGTCTCGAAGAGGGGTTTAAGCCGGTCGTAGGTGGTCAAGAGGCCCTCGGGCATGACCCGGGTGTGGCTCAGGATGGGCATAAAATTCGTATCCCCTTCCCAGCGGGGCACCACGTGCAGGTGGACGTGGTCGGCCACCCCGGCCCCTGATACCCGGCCGATGTTGCCACCCAGGTTGTAGCCGTCGGGCCGCATCGCCTCGGCCAGCACCTTAAGGCAGAGGGTTAAAAGCTCCATAAGCTCGCACCTGACCTCGGGGGTAAGGTCGGTCAAGTTGGGCCGGTGGTCGTACGGGACCACCATCAGGTGGCCGGGGTTGTAGGGGTAAAGGTTCATGATGACGAAGGCCCGGTCCCCCCGGTAAAGGATCAGGTTATCCCGGTCGTGGCTGGCCTCCTGGCCGGCCTTTTCGCAGAGAAAGCAACCGCCAGGTTCGCGGGCCGCCTGAATGTACTGCATCCGCCAGGGCGACCACAAAATGTCAAAGCCGCTCACGTTGGAATAATGACACAGCCGCCCGGTCGTCGTCTACCCGGCCCGGTCCCTGTCCCCCAGCAGGTGGGTCTTAAACCAGTCCCGGGCTAGCTCCGCCACCCGCTCCAGGGCCCCGGGCTCCTCAAAGAGGTGGCCGGCGCCGGGGATAACTTCGAGCCGGGCCTCGCAACGGAAGCGGCGGAGGGCCTGCCGGTTAAGCTCCAAGACAATGGGGTCGTTTCCCCCGACGATGAGCAGGGTCGGGGCCCGGACCCGGTCAAGGTATTCGGCGGCCAGGTCGGGCCGGCCGCCCCGGGAGACGATGGCTCCGACCTCTTCGGGCCGGTTGGCGGCGGCGATGAGGGCGGCCGCCGCCCCGGTGCTGGCCCCGAAGTAGCCGAACTTAAAGTCGGCCAAGCCCGGCTCTTGACGGGCCCAGACGGTGGCGGCCTCGAGCCGGGCGGCCAGCAGGGGAATATCAAACCGATAGCGGCCTGAGTAGCGGTCCAGGTCCTCCTCGGCCGGGGTGAGCAGGTCGAAAAGGAGGGTGGCAAAGCCGGCCTGATTAAGGACCCCGGCCACGAACCGGTTGCGGGGGCTGAACCGGCTGCTGCCGCTGCCGTGGGCGAAGATGACAAGGGCCGACGCCCCGGCCGGAACCGCCAGGTCCCCGGCCAGCTCGACCCGCCCGGCCGGAATCTTCACCGACCGGACCGCCGCCTTGCTTTCTGCCGTCATCCCAACCACCTCCCGCCTTCGCCGGGCCGGTTTCCCGGCTCAGGCCTTTAAGTATCGTTCAAACCAGGCCAGGGTCCTGGCCCAGGCATCCTGGGCCGCCTCAGCATTGTACCGCGGCCCAGTATCATTATGAAACGCGTGCTCGGTATTTGGGTAGACGACCCGCTCAAAGACCTTGTTGTGCTGGCGCATCGCGTTTTCGATGGCGGGTATGCCGGGGTTTACAAAGTTGTCCCGCTCAGCGTAAATGGCCAGCACCGGCGCCTGAATGTTAGGCACGTCTTCCAGGGGCGGATTGGGGCCGTAAAAGACCACCGCCGCCCGCAGGCCGGGCAGCTTCGTGGCCACCCGCCAGGTCACCCCGCCCCCGAAGCAGAACCCGACCATCCCGATGCGGTCTCGGCGGACGAAGGGCTGGGCCTGAAGGTATTTAAAAGCAGCCTGGAAATCCGAGACGAAGCGGGCCGGGGGCGTGTTGCTTAAAATCCCCGGAATCTGGGCGCCGTCCAGCCGGTTGGTTCCGCCCTCCCGGGATAGGAGGTCCGGGGCCAGGCCTACGTAACCGGCTTTAGCCAGCCGTCGGGTGACGTCCTTAATATGCTCCACCAGTCCGCGGTTCTCGTGGCAGACCATCACGGCCGGGAAGGGTCCGGCCCCCCGGGGCCGGCTCAGGTAGGCCATAACGGCCGCCCCGTCCTCGGCCGGAAATCTCACGTCGGCCACCTCAATGGCCGGGTCGTCCGGCGGGACCGTGACCCCGGGGTGGGGAGTGGGTTGCGGGGTAGGGGTCGGGGTCGGGAGGGGCTGGGTAGGCGGCGGACTTGGGGAGCAGGCGGCCAGGATGCTGCTGGCCGCGGCCACCGACCCGGTAACGGCCGCCAACTTCCGGAGGGCTTCCCGCCGGGTTATAAGCCCCGAGACGTACTCGTCGACAAACTCGGCGATAAAATAACCTTTAAACCCGTCCATAGCCCCGCCTACGTCCCCGCCCCGGAAGTAGTTTTTTCTTTGCCGCCCCGCAGAAGGGCCGCCAGGCCCCCGGCGATAATGGAGAAAATCGCCAGCACCACGAAGGCGGTGTTGAGGTCGGTCAGGTCGCTCAGGAGGCCGATGAGGGGGGTGGCGACCCCCGAGACCTCGTTGGCCAGGAAGTAATAGGCGCTCAGGACTGTCGCCCGCCGGGCCGCTGGAACCACGTCGGCGATGAGGGATTCCATCGTGGGCATGCGCATGCTGATGGCCAGGCCGTAAAGGACGATAAGCAGGTAAAGGACGGCCCCGTGGGGCGCCAGGGTAATAAGATAGAGCAAGGGGCCGGACAGGAGCACCGATAGGAGAATGACCGGCTTGCGGCCGACCCGGTCGGAGAGGGCCCCACCCACCGGGGCCCCGACGAT
>DAOUCL010000097.1:0-2896 GCA_034432015.1 Dehalococcoidia bacterium | reverse complement strand
TGAACGGCGCCGTCGCCTTCGTGGTCGGCCTGCTCGGTCCGGGCGCCTACTCCCTGGATGCCTACCTGGGCATCCGGCTGCCGATGCCGGAGACGTTCTGGGTCGGCCTCATCGTGGTGCTTCTGGGCGTGATTGTGGCCTCGGTCTCGGGCGCCCTCTTTGCGCCGACTGCCACCCGCCGGACGGCGTAAGAAGGGTCCCGTCCTGAACCTTCCGCCGGCCGGAGCTTTAAGCTCCGGCCGGTTTTTTAGAATTATTCGGCGGCCCGGCCTTAGAATGGTGCGGATGAGGCGGGCTTTTCGGCCCAAACCTAACCTGCGGCCCGCGGGTGGGGGGCGGCGAAGGCCTTCTTCCCGGCCTTTCCCCTGGCTGGCTCCTTTAAGCCTGTCGGTTCGGCTGGTTTTTATCTTCTTTTTCGCCCTCCTGGCCGGGCCGGTCGCCCCCCTCCGGGCCGTCGAGCCGGCCGAGCCCCGCCTCCCCCCGCCCCACGTCCTGCTGGCCCGGGCCAGGGCCCAGGCCGAGGCCCTCGACTTCGAGGCGGCAAGGAAAACCTTAAGCGCCCTGCTCGCCGCCTTTCCCGACGCCCCCGAGCGGCCGGAGGCCCTGCTCCTTTACGGCCGGGTTTTCCTCGAGCTGGGCGACTTCGGTCAGGCCGCCCGCCAGTTGGAGGCCCTCCTTCAGGCCCACCCCGAAGACCCCCATGTTGGCCCGGGCTGGCTCCTGCTGGGCCGGGTCCGGCAGGCGGCCGGGGACCCGGCCGGGGCCGAGGCCGCCTTTCGGCGGGCCGGGGAGGCCTCCCCCGAGCTGGCCGCCATCGCCGCCCGGGAGCGGGCCGAGCTCCGCCTCGGGCAGGGCCGAGTCGACGAGGGAGCCGCCCTCCTGGCCGCCGCCATTCCTGCCCTGCCGGCGGCCCTCCGGCAACCGGCCCGGGCCCGGCTGGCCGAGGTTTTAAACACCGCCGGCCAGGCCGAGGCCGCCCTGGCGGCCTGGCAGGAGTTCGGCCGCAATGCTGCCGTCCGGGCCGAGCGGGCCCAGGCCGAGCTGGCGCAGGCGAAGATCGAGGCCGACCTGGGCCGGGCCCAGGCCGCTGTCCGCCGACTGCTGGGGCTGGTGGCCGGAAGCTACGACCTTCCGGCGGCGGCCGACGCCCTGGACCGGCTCGACGCCCTTGGGGCGGCCGTTCCCCCTTACCAGCGGGCCTTTGTGGCCTATTACCGGCGGCGCTGGGCCGACGTTATCCGTTTCCTCGAGCCGGCCCTCGGAAGCCTGGGCGGAGCCCGGCTGGCCGAAGCTTATTACTACCTGGCCGACGCCTACCTCTACACCGGCCGGACGGCCGAGGCCCGGGCCTATTATCTAAAAAGCTACGAGGCCGACCCGGCCGGTTCCTTTGCCGAGGCCGCCCTCTGGGACCTGGCCCGGGTGGAGGAGCGCTACGGGGACCCCAACCGGGCCCTGACCTATTACCGCCGCCTCGCTGAGAGCCTGCCCGAAAGCAACCGGGGTCAGGAGGCCAGGTTCTACCTGGGCCTGGCGGCCTACCGGCAGGGCCGGCCGGAGCTGGCCGCCGCCCACTGGGAACTGCTGGCCGACCGGACAAGCCTCCCCGGTTACCAGGCCCGTTTCTGGCTGGGTAGGCTCGCCCTCCGGCAGGGGCCTGACGAAGCGGCCCACCGCTGGGGCCCGCTGCTGGAAGGCCTGCCTGGGGCCTTGGGGGAGGCCGTCTACTACCAGGTCCGGGCCCGGGAGATTCTTGGGGAGACGGCCCCTGCCCCCGGCCGGCCCTACCGGCCCCTGCCCCCGGCCGGCGGAACCCCAGGTTCGGCCGGCGGGGAGCCGGTTCCCCTCCCGGCCGATTTTAAGACGGGCCTTCTCCTCTGGAAGGCCGGTTTTGCCGACGACGCCCGGCGCATCGTCCGGGCCTTTAGCTGGGCCGTGGACCCCGGACTGGGCGGCTGGCTCGGGCCGTTGCTGGTCGATGCCGGCCTTTACAGCGACGGGGTTTCGATGCTCACCTGGGCGGCCGGGAGGTCCGGTCAGGTGCCGGCCGGGACCGAGCGGGCCTTTTACCCCTTGCCCTATGCCGGGCTGGTGGATGCCGCCGCCCGGCGGTTTAATATCGACCCCCTTCTCCTTTACGCCCTCATCCGGCAGGAGAGCCGCTACGACCCCCGGGCTGTATCCTCGGCCCAGGCCCGGGGCCTCACCCAGGTGATCCCCCCAACGGCCCGGGATATCGCCGCCAGACTGGGGTATGGCGACTTCGACCTCGACCAGCTTTTCCGGCCGGAGGTAAGCATCGAGTTCGGGGCCTACTACCTTTCGGCCCAGCTAACCCGCTTCGACAACCTGTGGCTGGGGCTGGCCGCCTATAACGGCGGGCCCGGCAACGCCCAGCGCTGGCGGGACCAGCTTGGGGTCGACGACCCGGACCTTTTCGTGGAGCTGATACCCGTGCGGGAAACCCAGGCGTATGTCCGGCTCGTCTACGGCTTTTACGGGGCCTACCGGCAGGTTTACCGCCCGTGAAGGGGCTGGTCGGCGAGGCGCTGCGGGTCCTTCAAAACCGCCCGGCCGGCCTCATCTCCGACTTTGACGGCACCTTAAGCGAAATCGCCCCAACCCCGGAGGCCGCCCGCCCCCACCCGGCCTGCCGGACGGCCCTCCGGGCCCTCCGGGGGCGGCTTGAGCTGGTGGCCCTGGTCTCCGGCCGGACGGCGGCCGACCTCCGGGCCCGGGTCGGCCTTCCGGGGCTCGTCTACGTCGGCCTCCACGGGGCCGATTGGGGGAAGGGCCGGTCGGCCGACCCGGCCATCATCCAGCTGGCCGGGTGGCTCCGGGCGCGGCTTGGCCCGGACATTCGCCTCGAAGTTAAGGGGACCGGCCTTTCGGTCCA
>DAOUCL010000096.1:0-2983 GCA_034432015.1 Dehalococcoidia bacterium | reverse complement strand
AATATCGGCGGCCTAGGCAAGCACGTCGCCGAGCTGGTGCCCCACCTGGCCGGTCTGGGGGTGCAGGTCCACCTGCTAACCCCGAGGCTGCGGGGCGGGTATGAGGTTGAGGAGGTGACGGCGAACTCGGTGGTCCACCGGGTGGAGCCCCCGGCCGGGGTCGACCCGGCGGACTTTTTCGGGGTGGTCCAGCGGACCAACGTAAACCTGGAGCTCGCCGGACGGCGACTTTTCGAAAAGTTCGGTGGATTTGACATAATCCACGGGCATGACTGGCTGGTGGCGTATGCGGCGGCGGCCCTCAAGCACGCTTATAAGACGCCGCTGGTGGTTACGATTCATGCCACCGAGTACGGCCGCCACCGCGGCCGGCTAACGGGGGACCTTTCGCGGGCCATCCACAGTGTGGAGTGGTGGCTTACGTATGAGGCCTGGCGGGTGATAACCTGTAGCCGCTTCATGCGGGACGAGGTGGTCCAGGCCCTGCAGGTTCCTCCGGATAAAATTGACGTGATTCCGAACGGGGTGGATGCCGCCCGTTTCGGGCGGTGGTTTGGGGTCGACCTGGCCGATTTTCGGTCCAGGTTTGCCCTGCCGTCGGAGCGGATTGTGTTCGGGGTGGGGCGGCTGGTCTGGGAAAAGGGCTACCAGGACCTGGTGGCGGCCGGGCCGGCGATTCTGGGCCGGGCCCCCGACGTCAAGTTTGTGGTGGCCGGAAGCGGGCCGATGCTTGATAGTCTGCGGGCTCAGGCGGAGAGCCTGGGGTTAGGTCCGAAATTTTACTTCACCGGGTTCATTCCCGACGAAGACCGGGACCGCCTCTTTGTGCTGGCCGACGTGGCCGTCTTTCCGAGCCACTATGAGCCCTTCGGGATTGTGGCCCTGGAGGCGATGGCGGCCCGGGCGCCGGTGGTTGCCTCCGACGTGGGCGGTTTTCGGGAGATAATTACCAACCACGAGACGGCTATTTTAGTTTATCCGGGTAGTCCCGATTCGGTGGCCTGGGGCGTTCTGCACACCCTGCTCCACCCCGAATGGACTCGGCAGCGGGTAGAGAACGCCTACCGGCTGGTCAAGGAGCGTTATAACTGGGACCGGATCGCCCGGGAGACCGCTGAAGTTTACCGGCGGGTGGTTTCTGAACGGCAGGCGACCGTCTGGTGAGGCGGGCTGGCCTTGCAAGGGTGGTGGGGGCGGGGCTAGAATGAATTTTAGTGGGAGGCCCGGCGGCCGGTGTTTAGCCGTCCGCAGGGCGTCAGGCCGAGGTGGCGGAATTGGCAGACGCAGGGGACTTAAAATCCCCCGCCCCGGAGGGGGCATGCGGGTTCGAGTCCCGCCCTCGGCACCAAAAGCCAAATCGGCGCAGGCCCTCCGTTTTGGGCCCAACGAACGGTAAGGCTTCGCTGCTTATCCTTGGGCCTTTAGGCCGGTCTTCGGACCGGCCTAGGACAGGCCGCCCCACAGGCCCCCGTCAATGCGCAGGGCCGCGCCGTTCACGTAGGCGGCTGCATCGCTCAGCAGGAACAGCACCGGCCCAAGCACGTCGTCCGGCGTCCCGATCCGCCCCAGAGGCACCCGCTCGGCCACCCGCCTGGCAAATTCGGGGTCCTTCGCGAACCGGGAAGCGGCTGTCATAATCGCCCCCGGGACGATGCAGTTGAACCGGATTCCGTACCGGCCCCACTCGATGGCGAGCAACCGGGTGAGCTGAACAACCCCGGCCTTGGCGGCGCTGTAGTGGACGCTGGAGCCCGGTTCGAAGGCGGCCACCGACGAGACGTTAATAATCACCCCGTAGCCGTTCTTTCGCATTTCGGGGAGGACGGCTTTCGACACCAGGAAGGTGGAGGTCAGGTTCGTCTCAACGACCGCCCGCCAGCCATTGGGGGAGATCTGCTCGGCTGGGGCCCAGAAGGTGCCCCCGGCATTGTTTATGAGGAAGTGCACCGTTCCGAACCGGGCCACGGTCTGTTCCACCAGGGACGCCACCTGGTCTGGGTCCCGCACATCGGCCTGGACCGGCAGGACCTCGCCGCCGAGGTCCTCAATCTCGCGGCAGACCGCCTCCAGCCGTTCCAGCTTGCGGCTGTTCACTACGACCCTGACACCCTGCTGGGCCAGCCCGACTGCCAGCCGGTAGCCGATCCCGCTGGAGCTCCCGGTTACAATCGCGACTTTGCCTTTGAGTTCTTCGATTCGCAGCATCGTTGTGTTCTAAAAGACGACGCCGGATTCCCGCAACTGCCGGATTTCGGCCTCGGTCAGGCCGGCATACTGCCGCAGGACCAGGTCAGTATCGGCCCCGAGCCTGGCCGGCGGCCGGATCTCTTCCAGGGGCGAGTCCGAGAGCCGGATGGGATTCCCCATCAGCCGGATGGTGCCGTACTCGGGGTGTTCGACGTCCCGCAGCATCCCCCGGGCCTTAAGGTGTTCGTCGTCGGCAACTTCCCGAATAGACATGACCGGGGCGCAGGGAACCCCGACCTCCATCAGGCCCCAGACTATCTCCCACCGGGTCCGCCGGCAGGTCCACTCGGCCACAATGGTATCGAGCTCATCCATGTTCAGCGCCCGGGCCGAGTTGGTATTAAACCGGTCGTCTTCGAGGAGCTCCGGCCGCCCGATATAGCGGGCGAAGGCCTCCCAGTGCCGCTCGGAGACGCAGAAGATGGCCACGTAGCCGTCGGCGGCCGGATAAACATTGTAAGGGGCCAGCCTCAGGCCGCTGTGGCGGTTCCCGGTCCGCTCGGGAACCTCCCGAACGGCGTTGTAAAGGGCGCCCAGGGGCGAGGCCAGGGAGGGGTAGATGGCATCGTGCATCGAGACCTCGACCAGCTGACCCCGGCCGGTAAAGACCCGCTGGAAGAGGGCCACCATCACCCCGGCAAAGAGGTGAATCCCGCCGGTGAAGTCGCAGACGGCCGGTCCGGCCTTGACCGGCGGCCCGTCGGGGAAGCCGGTGGTTGCCATGACGCCGCCCATG
>DAOUCL010000095.1:0-5483 GCA_034432015.1 Dehalococcoidia bacterium | reverse complement strand
GTCTGCTCGTCGATGATGCGCTGGAGCCGCTCGTTTATCCGCTCCCGGTGGGCCAGCAGTTCGTCGAGCTCGCTCTGCCCGACCACGCTCCGAAGGGTCGTCTGGGCGATCTGGGAGGTGGCCTGAATGTGGTCGAGGACCTTAAGGACGGCGGCGGCCGGGTCGATAACCCGGAAGTAGACGACGGCGTTAACCTTCACGGTGACGTTGTCCCGGGTGATGACCTCCTGGGGGGGCACGTTCATCGGCACCACCCGCAGGTCTACCTTGGCCTTTACCCACTCGATGAAGGGCCAGAGGAGAATCAGGCCGGGCCCCCGAACTCCGGCCAGCCGTCCCAGCCTGAAGACGACGGCCCGCTCGTACTCCTGGACGATCTTTATAGCCGAGGTGAGGACGATGAAGATAAATAACAGGACGACCGCCCCGATGACCAGTCCCAGGGTGCCGCTAGGCATTTACCTCCTCCTTTCGGACTTCGGTCGGCTCCGGGACCGCTTCGGCCGGAGCCGGCTTTTCTGGGGGCTTTAACCGGCTCACCAGCAAGGTGAGGCCGCTCAGCCCTTCGATTTTAACTTCTTCGCCGGCCTCGACCCGGCCGTTAAGGCTCCGGGCCTCCCAGAGCTCCCCATTAACGAAGACCATTCCGGTGGGGTCGAGGACGGTACGGGCGGTGGCCACCTGACCCACCAGCGCCTCAAGGCCGGTATAGGGCCGTCGGCGCTGGCCCCGGATGATGGCCCCAACCGTAAGGGCCATCATCGCGGCCATGGTCAGGGTAACCCCGAGGATAACGGGCAGGGAGACGGCAAAGAGGGGCCCGCCGGGGTTAAAGAGGAGTAAAGAGCCTAGCACCAGGGAGATGAGCCCCCCGACGGTGAGGACCCCGTGGCTAGTAACCCAGACCTCGGCCACGAAGAGCAGGAAGGCGAAGGCCAGCAGCAGGAGGCCCACCAGGTTCACGGGAAGCATCCCCAGGGCCAGCAGGCCGAGGAGGAGGGAGATCCCCCCGATAACCCCCGGCAGGACCGCCCCCGGATTTGCCAGCTCAAAGTAAATGGCTAAAATCGCCAGGGTAAGGAGCAGGTAGGCCACGTTGGGGTCGGTGATGGCCAGGAAGAACCGCTCCACCAGGTTCATCTCCAGGTTTACGGTTCGGGCATCGGCGGTCCGGAGGGTGACCCGCCCGACGGCCAGCTGAACCTCCCGGCCGTCCACCTGGCGGAGCAGCGACCCGAGGTCCGGGGCGACCACGTCGACGACCCGGTCCCGGAGGGCCTCGTCGGCGTTGCTGGAGATGCTCTCCCGGACGGCCCGCTCGGCCCAGTCGGGGTTGCGGCCGCGGCGCTGGGCCAGGGACCGGATGAAGGCGGCGGCGTCGTTGGTGGCTTTTTCGACGACGGTATTATCCGCCTGGCCGGTGCCGATGCCCACCGGGTGGGCGGCACCGATGGCAGTATCCGGGGCCATGGCGGCGACGTGGGCGGCCATGGTTATAAAGGCGCCGGCCGAGGCGGCCCGGCCCCCGGGCGGGTAAACATAAACGATGACGGGAATTCGGGCGTTGAGGATACGCTGGACGATATCCCGCATGGAGGACTCTAGGCCGCCGGGGGTGTCTAAGAGGATGACCGCGGCCGCGGCCCCGCCCTCCTCCGCCTCCGTAAGGGCCCGGTCGATGTAGCGGGCCGAAACCGGGTTGATGACCCCTTTAAGCTCGAGAACCGCAACCCAGGGCTCCGCCGCCCAAGCCGACCCCCAGAAGGTTCCGCCGAAGAGGGCGACCAGACCGAGAAAGACAATTAAAACCGTTCTCGCCACCGAAAATACGTCCCGTTTACATTATACCGTTAACGGCCGTCCCGGCTTGACAAACCGGCGGGCGTTATCCTGCCCTCAAAAGACCTCGGCGGGACGACCAATGGGTTTTATCGGGCGGCGCTGGCGGCTGGTCCTTACCCTCTTGCTGGCCCTGGTGGCAACCGGGGCCGGGGCCTACGCCCTGGGCCGGCCGACCTTGACCCGGCTCATCCGGCCCCTTCCGGAGCTGGCGACCCCGGCGCCCCGGCCGGTCAAAGTTTACGTCTCCGGGGCGGTGGCCCGGCCGGGGGTTTACGAGCTTTCGGGGGCCGACCGGGTTGAAGACGCCATCCGGGCCGCCGGGGGCCCGACCGCGGAGGCCGACCTGGAGCGGATAAACCTGGCCGTTCGGCTGCGGGATGAGATGCAGGTCCACGTGCCCCGCCGGGCGCCAGCCGGGGCGGGGCGGGTGAGCATCAACACGGCCACTGCCGCCGAGCTGGAGGCCCTGCCCGGCATCGGCCCGGTGACGGCCGCCCGGATCGTCGAGTACCGGACGAAAAACGGCCCCTTTACCCGCATCGAAGAGCTGCGGGACCTGCGGCTGGTTTCGGCCGCCACCTTTGAACGGATAAAAGACCTTATCGAACCTTAGAAAGGGAAAGGATAAAGCCGGCGGTCAGGCTTAAGGCGGCCAGGGCGAGCCACCCGAGAAGCTCGAGGACGGCTCCGGCAAAGGCGGGGCTGCCCACTAGATACTGACTGTAAGTAAGGATGCCTGCCAGGGCGGTCATCAGGGGAAACCCGGGCGGCAGGGCGAAGAGGAGCACCAGGCCGGACAGGGCCGGCCGGACGGTGCCCCGGCTCTTAAAGAAAAGGCCGAGGGCGGCCGCCGTCAGGGCGGCCAGCCCCTCGGACCAGAGGGCAACCTGGCCGAAGAAGCCAACTACGGCCACCGAGATCTCATCGATGCGCTGGGTACCGCCTAGCTCGGCAAACTGGGTCGACTGGGCCACCGCCCCTACAAGCCAGAAGTAGCCGATGAAGAAAAAGAAGGCCCAGACGAGCCCAACCCCCACCAGCCGCTGCCACCAGGGGCGCCCGGGGGCCACGGCCAGGAAGAGGCCGACGCCGAACCCCAGCCCTGACCAGGCGCTTAAACACCCCATTCTTCCGGGAGAATTATAGGGCGGATGGGGGCCGGCATCGGGGCCGTCCTGGGAGCCTGGGCTTCGGCCGGGGCGGATGGGGCCGCCGGGGCGATTATCGCCCTGGCCGGTCTGGGCATTATCCTGCTAAACCGAAATTTCTGGGTCCGGCAGGCCGGCCTGGGCCTCGTCGTCTGGGGGCTCCTCTGGGTGCGTATCGCCTTCGGCCCGGCCCCCGACCCCGGCTGGCCGGCCGCGGCCGACGGTACCCGGGCCGTCCTTGAAGGGACGGTCCTCGGGGAGCCGATTCCCCGGGCGGCCGGGCAGGAGGTCTGGCTGGAGCTGGCCGGGCGCCGGTCGGACCTGGGGTGGGAGTCGGCGGCGGGGCGGGTGGTGGTGCGGACGGCGTACCCCGGGCCGATCCTTCCGGGCGACCGGGTGGTCATCAGCGGGACCCTTCGGGTTCCCGGCCGGAGTCCCGACTTTGATTACCGGGCCTGGCTTGCCGCCCGGGGCGTAAGCCGAATTGTCTACGACGGGACGATTCTGGCCGTCGAACCCGGAGATTCCCTAATGGCCATGGCCGGGCGGGTGCGCCGCTGGCTCGGGGCAAACCTGCGGAGCCGGCTCCCTTCGGACGAGGCGGCCCTGGCCGAGGGGTTGCTCCTGGGCCTTCGGTCGGGCCTTTCGGCCGAGGCCCGGGAGGCCTTTAACCGCACCGGCACAACCCATATCCTGGTAGTTTCGGGCTACAACGTGGCGGTGGTGGGGGCCGTTTTTCTGGCCGTCGGCCGGATGGGGGCCGGCCGTTGGGGGTGGGTTGCGGGTTTGGTCGGGGTCGGCCTTTACGTCGGGTTGGTGGGGCTGAGTCCGCCCACAATCCGGGCGGCCATAATGGGGGCGCTGGCCCTGGCGGGGCTGGGGCTGGGCCGCCCGACCTGGCCGGCGAGCGGGCTGGGCCTGGCGGTTGCGGCCATGCTCTTGGCCGACCCTGGGTTTCTGGCCGACCTGAGCTTTCAACTGAGCGTGCTGGCCACGGCCGGGATAATCTTCCTGGTGCCGGCGATGCAGGGGTGGTACCTGCCCCGACTGGGTGGGGTGGGTCGGCCGGGCCTGATTCGGCGGGGACTGCTGGGGCTGGCGGATGTGGGGGCGGTGACGGTGGCGGCCTGGGCCGCCACCACCCCGGTGATGCTGGCCGGGTTTCGGGTGCTTTCGCCGGTGGCCGTCCCCGTAAACGTGCTTATCGGCCCGGCGGTGCCCCCGGCCCTTTTCGGGTCGGCCCTGCTGGCCCTGGCCGGACCGTTCGGTCAGTTGGCCGACCTGCTGGGGGCGGTGGCCAGGATTCCCCTGGGGTTTATCCTGGGGGTTGTCCGGGCCTTTGCGGATTTGCCGGGGGCGGCGGTGGGGGTGGGGCCGTGGGGCGGGGCGGAGGCGGCCCTCTGGCTGGGGGCGCTGGGGGTGCTGGCCTTCGGCCCGGCCCGAAGGGTGGTCGTTCGGACCTGGCCGCTGGGACCGGCCTGCCTGTTGGGTGGGGCCTTTCTGGCCGCCGCCCTGCTCCCCACCCCGGTCCGGCTGGACCTTTACGACCTGGGCGGCCGTCGGCTTCTCCTGGCCGAAACCGCCGAAGGGCGGGTGCTCATCGGGTCAACCCGGGCTTCCGGTGGCCTTGTCCGAACCCTTCTAAACCGGCTCCCGGCCTGGGACCGTTACCTGGACCTGGTCGTCTGGACGGATCCGAGCCTGCCCCCGGCCGAGGCGGTTTCGGCCCTGGGCCGGGAGTTTAAACTGGGCCGGGTGCTCGGCCCAGACGGGCTGGCCGACCAGCCCGAGCTGGGGTTGGGCCGGTCGGTGCGCCTGCGGGCCTACCCCGGGCCGAAGGGTCCGGCCACCTGGGTGGTGCTTACGGTGGGGGAGGTGGACGTAGCGCTAGGCCTCGGTGGGGCGGGGGTAGAACCTTCGGAGGGGGTCTTCGCCGCCGAAGTGGTGGTCCCCGGGCCCGGGGACGGCGGGTGGGAAGGGCTCGGCGGCTACGTGGTGGGAACCGGGGAAGGCGAGGGCCGTTTAAGCCTGCCGGCGGCGGGTCGGCTCACCCTCTGGACCGACGGGCGGGCGGTCTGGCCGGCTGGGGAGTAGTTCCGGATAGGCCGGCAAAAGGCTGTTTGCACCAGCCAAGGGTCTGATGTATAATCAGCCAATAAAACGATGCGTCCGTCAGGCGGCGGCAAGTTGTTTGGCCTTGACAGAATCGAACTAATGAGCTATAAATTCTGGTGAGAGGCCTGTCAGGCGGTTTGGTGTGAGGCTGGTAGTTGATTTCTGGTTCGAGCGGGGGCTGCTCAAGTGGGATTACCTTAACTTTCTGCAGGGGCTCGTTTACCTGGCCCTGGCCGGGTACAACCCGGAGCTGGCCCGAAAGCTCCACGATGAGGGGTTTGCCGGTGGCGGGAAGCGCTTCCGGCTTTTTACTTTCTCCCTCCTCTATCCCAGTGAGCGGCCCCGGGTGTGTCGGGCGGGTCTGGAGGTTGGGGGTGA
>DAOUCL010000094.1:0-11128 GCA_034432015.1 Dehalococcoidia bacterium | reverse complement strand
CCGGATGGTCTCGGCCCGAACCCGCTCCAGGTTCACCCCCAGGCTCTCCAGCACCCCGGCGGCGATGCCTTCGCCTTCCCGGACCAGGCCGAGCAGCAGGTGCTCGGTGCCGATGTAGTGGTGGTTGAGGCGGCGGGCCTCATCGATGGCCAGCTCGATTACCTTCTTGGCCCGGGGCGTAAGGCCGATCTCCCCGCTGACCGTTCGCTCGCCCCGGCCGATGATAAATTCCACGGCCGCCCGGACCTTGTTAAGGTCCACCCCCAGGTTGAGCAGGACGCGGGCGGCCACCCCTTCGCCCTCTCGGACAAGGCCGAGCAGGATGTGCTCGGTGCCGATATAGTTGTGGTTGAAGCGCTGAGCCTCCTCTTGGGCCAGGCTCAGCACCCGACGGGCACGTTCGGTAAATCTTTCAAACTGTCTATCTGCCATGGCCGGATCTCCAAGAAACCAGTTTTAGCCAGCGTAGCTAATTTAATATTACCCCTCCGACGCAAGCTCCTCCTGGGCCTGGCGGAGGCTCAGGCCGAGCCGCCTTCGCTGGGGGTCGACGCTGATGACCTTAAGGGTCACCACGTCCCCTTCTTTAACCACTTCCTTGGGGTGCTTGACGGGGCGGTCGCTGAGCTCGGAAAGGTGCACCAGCCCCTCTACCCCGGCCTCGACCCGGGCGAAAGCCCCGAAGCTGGCCAGCCTGGTAATGCTCGCCTTCACCAGTTGCCCCACTTTGTATCTTTCGGCAACGGTGGCCCAGGGCTCAGGCTGGACCCGCTTGAGGGAGAGGGCGATCCGCTTCGCCTGCGGGTCTACGGCCAGAACGTAGACCTGCACTTCCTCTCCTATTTTAACAACTTTGCTGGGGTGTTCGACACGGTCCCAAGAAAGCTCCGAAATGTGGACCAGGCCCTCGACCCCGCCGAGGTCGACGAAAACCCCGAAGTCGCTGATGCCGGTCACCCGGCCGGTCCGGATCTCCCCCGGCCGGACCGACCGGACCAGTTCGGCCTGCTGCTGGAGGCGGCGGGCCTGCTGGCCAAGGCGCTCGGAAAGGATGAGCCGGTTGCGCCGCCGGTTTATATCCAAAACCTTTAAGGGAAGGACTTTGCCCACCAGGCCGGCCAGCTCGGCCTCGGTCCGGCCGCTCACCAGTTGGGAGGCGGGGACGAAACCCCGCAGGCCGGCCACGCTCACCACCACCCCGCCCTTAACCGCCTCGACGACCTGGCCCTCAACGACCTCACCGGCTTCGGCCGCCTTCTCCAACCGCTGCCAAGACTGCTCCACCAGACCGCGGCGCAAGGAGAGGATCACCTGTCCCTCAGCATCCTCGGGCCGGACGACGAAACAGAGGACCTCTTGACCCACCGTCAGATTTACCCCGTGCTGGAGGAGGGCCTGGGCCTCGTGGGGCGGAACTAGGCCCTCAGACTTGGAGCCGATATCAACGAGGATGCCTTGCCGGTCGATGCGGACGATCCGGCCGGTAACCGCATCCCCCCGCCGTAATACCGTTCGGCCGAAAGGCTCGTGGCGCAACCAGTCGGTAAGGGGGTCGTCACGCTGGCCGATACCACGACCTCTATCCGCAAAATCCGATTCCATGCGGGTAAAGCCTTCCCTCCACTGCGCTTAGATTATACGCCCGTGGGCGGCCCAAAGTAAAGGGCCGCCCCGGGTTCTCCCCAGGCTTCCCAGTTCCCCTGGCCCAATCCGGCCCTTGCAGACCCCGAAGGCTCAGTGTTAAAATCAAATGTAGCTGCAATGAATGGCAACAACGACCGCCCGCACCTAAAAGGGGTTGACGTGACCGAAGAGCTCCGGGCCCGGGGCCTGCGGGTCACCCCCCAGCGGGCCCTTATCCTCCGGCTTATTAAGGCCGCCTCCGGCCACATCACCGCCGATGACATCTACCGGGAGGTTAACCGCCTTTTGCCCTTCACAGACATCTCCACCGTTTACCGAACCCTCGACCTCCTGGAGGCCCACGGCCTGGTCCGGCGGCTGGTTACCGGCCAGGGTCAAACCCAGTACGAGTGGGCCGAGGAGCCCCACTTCCACCTCATCTGCACCCGGTGCGGGCGGGTGGAAAACTTCGTCGACGGGGAGCTGGCCGCGGCCATCGCCCGGCTGGCGGCCGGGCGGGGCTACCGGCCCGCCGAGTTCCACGTAAACGTCTTCGGACTCTGCCCAAACTGTCGGGAGGCCGAAAATGCACATCCCTGACGGCTATTTAAGCCCCGAAACCTGCGCCGTTCTGGCCGCAGGCTCGGCCCCGGTCCTTTACCTGGCGGCCCGGCGCCTGCGTCAGGAGGCGGATTCTGCGGTCCTGCCCCGGGTCGCCATGGCCTCGGCCTTCGGGTTTGTGGTCCAGATGCTTAACGTTCCCGTCCCCGACGGGACGTCCGCCCACGCCGTCGGGGCCGCCCTGGCCGCCATCCTGCTGGGGCCGTGGGGCGGGATGCTGGCCATGACGGTCACCCTGGTGATTCAGGCCATCTTTTTCGGGGACGGGGGCATTCTGGCCCTGGGGGCCAACGTGTTTAACATGGGCATCCTCGCCCCGGCAGCGGCCTACGTGACCTATCAGGCGGTGGGGGGCGGCAGCGCCCCTTCGGGGAGGCGCCGGCTGGTGGGGGCGGTGCTCGCCGGCTATTTAAGCATCAACGTGGCCGCCCTGGCCACCGGCATCGAGCTGGGCCTTCAGCCCCTCCTCTTCCGGGCCCCCGACGGCACCCCCCTTTATAATCCCTATCCCCTCGAGCTGGCGGTGCCGGCGATGATGTTCGCCCACCTGCTGGTGGCGGGCCCGGTGGAGGCCCTGATAACGGGCCTTATCGTCGGGTACGTTCAGCGGGTCCAGCCGGAGCTTCTTGGCCGCCACGCCCCGGGAACGGGCGGCCGGGCCTGGCTACCCCTGGCCCTGGGGCTGGGGGTGCTGGTCGTCCTCACCCCGCTGGGCCTTATCGCCCAGGGCACCCCCTTTGGGGAGTGGGCGCCGGAAGAGCTGGGCGGCCTGCTGGGCTACGTGCCCCGGGGCGTGGCCGAGCTTAGCGGCCGGTGGCCCGGCCTGCTGCCGGGGTACAGTATTCCGGCCCTGGCCGAGCTTCCGGGCGGGGCGGTCATCGGTTACGTAATTTCGGCCCTGGCGGGGATCCTGCTGGTGACCCTAGCATGGCTGATCCTGCGGCAGCTTCTGACCCGGCCCCGGGTTCGACCCTAACCCTCCCGCCCTGGCTCGGGCGGGGGGCTGGCCCGGCGGGACCCGCCGGCCTTAACGGCCGCCGGGTTCGGCTCGATTTTGCGGCCAGGACCCTGGTGGGTACCTTGGAGGTGGTCCGGCGGGCCCTCTTCGCCGAGGAATTGGCCCGCCGAGACGGCTTCCTTCAGCGGGCGGCCCCGCGGGTAAAGATTCTCTGTTTTCTGGGCCTCATCCTGGCCGCCGGCCTCAGCCGGAGCCTGCCGCCCCTGGCCCTTCTTTACGGGAGCTGTCTGCTCCTGGCCCTTTTGGGACGGCTGGATGCCCGGTCTTTTCTGCTGCGGACCTGGCTTGTGGTCCTGGTTTTCACGGGCCTTGTCGTCCTTCCCGGAACGACCAGCCTGGTAACCCCGGGGGAGCCTCTGGTGGTGCTCCTCCGGTTCGGGCCCGAGGCCCGGCTCGGGCCTTTAGGGCTGCCCCCGGAGGTGAGCATTACCCGCCAGGGCCTGACCGGGGGCCTGCTGGTGATGCTGCGGGCGGCCACCTCGGTTTCCCTGGCCGCCATCCTCACCTTGACCACCGGGTGGTTCGACCTTTTGCGGGGCCTTCAGGGGTTAGGCCTGCCGGCGACGGTAGGGATGGTGTTAACCCTGGCCTATCGGTATATTTTCGTCCTCCTTACGGTGGCCCAAGATATGTACTACGCCTGGCAGACCCGGGTTATGGGGGGGTCGGTGGGCCGGGCCGGCCGGCTGCTCGGGGCGGCCGCCGCCTACGCCCTCTTCTTCCGGTCGGAGACCCTGGCCCGGGAGGTCCACCAGGCGATGCTGGCCCGGGGCTTTCGGGGCCGGCCGGCCTTTATAGGCCGGGGGCCCTACTCGGCCGGGGCCTCGGGACTACTGGCGGTTTTCACCCTGCTGGTGCTCCTGGGCGTTTATGTTCTGGGCTGACGGCCAACCGGTGTTTGAACTTAGGGACGTCTGGGTAAGTTACCTGGGCAGGTTCCCGGCCCTGGCCGGGGTGACCCTTACGGTGGGACCGGGCGAGCAGGTCGCCTTGCTGGGTCCCAACGGCTGCGGCAAGTCTACCCTGCTCAAGGTGCTGGCCGGCCTCATCTTTCCGGATTCGGGGAGCGTCCGGGCCTTCGGGCAGGACCTCAACCCGGCCAACCTCGCCCGCCTGGGCTTCTTCCGGGAGTTCCGGCGGCGGGTGGGCCTGCTTTTTCAGAATTCGGACGCCCAGCTTTTTAACCCGACGGTTTATGAGGAAGTTGCCTTCGGCCCGGCCCAGCTCGGCTTCCCGCCGGAGGAAGTGGGCCGCCGGGTGAGGGATATGCTGGCCCTTTTCGAGATTGAGGGCCTCGTCGACCGGGCCCCTTTTCAGTTGAGTGAGGGGCAGAAACGGCGGGTGGCCCTGGCGGCCGTCCTGGCCGTGGACCCGGACGTGCTGTTGCTGGACGAGCCGACCACCGGCCTGGACCCCCGCACCAACGACCGGCTCGTGGAGGTTTTGTGGGGCCTGCGCCGGCTGGGTAAGACCCTGCTGGTGGCCACCCACGACCTGGGACTGGCCCGGCTTGTGGCCGACCGTTCGGTGATTATCGGCGAGGACCACCGGGTCTGGGCCGACGGTCCCACGGCCGGGATTCTGGGGGACCGGGAGCTCCTTTACCGGGCGAACCTGGTGGGCCGGGCCTGGACGGGTCGGGGTGTCCCTTAAGGGGGCTCAGCAGGGCCGGACCTGGGCGGTTCCCCGGTAAAGCTCGACCCGGCCGGTAACGCAGAGGCGGTCGCCGACGGCAAAGGCCTTCTCAGGGGCCGGGTTAAATTTTGGCCGGTTTTCGCCCCAGACCACGGCCACAAAAACAGAATTTGGGTACGGCCGTTCGAAGTTTAAAAAGGTGGGTTGGCCAGCCGTTGCCGGCCGGTAGGCGGCCTCGGCCAGGAGCCCGCAGACGGTGACCACCCGACCGGCGGCCGAAGCGGCTTCGGCCGCCGGCACACACGCGGGGGTGGGCAAAGGGGCTCGGGCGGGGCGGCGGCCTGGGGCGCCGAGCACCCGGCCGCCAGGAGGGCCAGCACCAAAAGCAGTCGGGCCACCGTACCGCCGCCAGTATACCCGCCGGGGAGTCGGATGTCAACCCGCGTTGTCCCGTCCGGCCTGTGGTATACTTTCAGCACAGGGGATTGTGATGACGGCGGTTGCCGGCACCGATATTAAGCGCTGGCGGGAGCAGTGGCAGGACGAAGGCGACGCCGATTTTCTCTACCGGGTTCTGGCCGACCTCGAGCCTGACCCCCAGCGTCGGGAGATCCTGCGGCGGCTGGCGGCGGTGGAGGCCCAGCATCAGGCCGAATATGCCCGCCTCCTCCGGGAGGCCGGCCACGACCCCGGACCCTTCAGGCCGAGCCTCCGGGCCCGGCTCCTCGCCGGCCTCGCCCGCCTGGGGGCGCGGCGGGCGGTGATGAACGTGCGCCTGCTGGAGGAGGCCGCCGAGGTCAAGCAGCTCCTCCAGGCCGCGGCCGTTGACCGGGGTCCGGCCCTGGGTGAGCGCTTCGCCCGGGACGAGGCCCAGCATGCCGAGGTCCTTCGCCAGCTCCTGGGCCGGACCGGGGAACCCTGGCACCGGATTGAGAGCGGGGGGATCCTGCGCAACGTCGTCTACGGCTTTAACGACGGACTCACGGCCAACTTCGGCCTGGTGATGGGGGTGGTGGGGGCCCAGGTCGAGCCCGAGGTAGTCCTGCTGGCCGGTCTGGCGGGCCTGGTGGCCGACGCCCTCTCCATGGGGGCCAGCGGCTACCTGGCGGCCAAGAGCGAGCAGGAGGTTTACCAGCACGAGATCGCCCTGGAACAGGAAGAGATCCGCCTTATGCCCAAGCTGGAAGCCGAGGAGCTGGCCCTTATTTACCAGGCAAAGGGAATTCCCGAACCGCTGGCCCGCCAGCTGGCCGAACAGATCCTTTCTAACCCGGAGGTGGCCCTTCAGGAGAAGGTTCGGGAGGAGCTGGGAATCGGCTTAGAATACGTCTCACCCCTGCGGCAGGGGGTGTTAACCGGGGTCGCCACCGCCCTCGGGGCCTTCATCCCCATCGTGCCGTTCCTTTTCCTGAGCGGCGATTTGGCCATTTGGGTCTCTTTCAGTATCAGCATGCTCTCCCACTTCGTAATCGGCGCCGCCCGGAGCGTCTTTACCGGCCGAAACCCGATCCGGAGCGGCCTGGATATGTTCCTGGTCGGGCTGGGGGTGGCGGTGGTGGGCTACATTATCGGCTACCTGCTCACCGGCCACGTGGTCGGGTAGCCGGCCCTTCGTCGGCCCACAGCCGGGGGTGCCTTTCCCGGATGGAGCAGAACCGCCCGTGGCCGATAACCACGTGGTCCAGGACCGCGATGTCTAAAAGCCGGCCCGCCTCCACCGCCGCCCGGGTCAGCTGGACGTCCTCGGGGGAGGGGGTCGGGTCCCCCGACGGGTGGTTGTGGGCCAGGATCACCGCCGGGCAGTTCTCCCGAACGGCTTCCCGGAAAAGCTCCCCGACCCGCACCTGGGCGGCGTTGACGCTCCCCTGGTAAACCAGCCGGATTCCCAGCACCTGATTTTTAGAGTTTAAAAGCAGAACCCGCAACTGCTCCTGGGGGAGCCAGGCCATCTCCCCCATCACCAGGGCCGCCGCCTCGGCCGGACCCTTCACCACCGGCCGCTCGGCCGGCTGCAAGGTAGCCAACCGGCGGCCCAGCTCCAGGGCGGCCTTAAGTTCGACGGCCTTGACCGGCCCGACCCCCTTTTCGGCGGCCAGTTCGGTTATGGCCGCCCCGGCCAGGCCCTGCAGGCCGCCGAAACGGGCCAGAACCCGCCGGGCCAGGTCCAAAACGCTTTCGGACCGGGTGCCTGTCCGCCAGATAATGGCGATAAGCTCGTGGTCGCTCAGGACGGCCGGGCCGTGGCGCCGTAGCCGCTCCCGGGGCCGCTCGGCGGCCGGCAGTTCCCGGATAAGGACCGAATAAGCGGGGCGGCCTTGTTCAGCCGACAACGGCGACGGCCTCGATTTCGATGAGCCACTCCGGCTGGGCCAGGCTTTCGACGGAGACGAGGGTGCTGGCCGGGAAAGGCTCTTTGAAATAGCGGGCCCTGACCTCCCGAAACTTATCCCGGTAGGCGAAGTGGGTGAGAAAGACGGTAGTCTTGACCACATCCCCAAGGCCGGCCCCGGCCGCCTCTAGAACGGCCTTGAGGTTTTCAAAGGCCTGAACCGCCTGGGCCTCGAAGTCGCCCGGCCCCACCAGTTTGCCGTCCCGGTCGAGGGCGACCTGCCCCGAAACGTAGATGGTGTCGCCCACCTTCCAGGCGTGGGAGTAACCCGTAGCCGGGTGGACGTTTGCCGGCCGGATCATTTCCTTGTCCACGGGTCACCTCCGTCGTTTGGGTTAACGGCGGCCTAACCGGTCCAGCCTCCGCCGGGCCTCCCCCAGGTCCCCCGGGTGCCGGTCCAGGTTGGCCCACGGGTCGCCCTTAGCGGCCAGCCGGGCCGGGACCTCCCGGATATTGTACCGCCGGGAGGTAAACCCGGCCTCATCGAGCCCCGGCCAGTCCACGGGCGTGGCCACCGGGGCCCCGGGTTTGGCCCTCACCGCGTAGGGGGCGACGGCCGTCTGGCCGTAGGCGTTGCGTCGGGTGTCGATGTAAAGGCGGCCCGCCCGCTTCTCCACCCGGTCCTCGGTGGTGACCAGCTCCGGGTGCCTTTCGGCCAGCAGTCCGGCCACCCGGTCGGCGAAAGCCCGGACGTCGTCAAAGTCCAGGCCCCGCTCGATGGGCACCACCACGTGGGCGCCCCGGGAGCCGGTGGTCAGGATAAAGGGTGGCAGGCCCAGCCTTTCAAGCAGTTCCCGCAAGAGACCCGCAACCGCCCGGACCGGCCCGAAGTCCTCGTCGGGCGGGTCCAGGTCGAAGACGAGGCGGTCGGGCTCCCGGGGCCGGTCGGCCCGGCTCAACCAATAGTGGATGGTGATAGTCCCGAGGTTGGCCAGGTAGACCAGGGCGGCCACGTTCTCCACCATGGGGTGGGTTATGGTGCCCCCGGAAACCTTAGGCACGGTGACCCGGTGGACCCACTCCGGGAAGTAGTCTTCGGCTTCCTGCTGGATAAAGCCGGGTCGGTCGATGCCGCCCGGAAAGCGGTGAAGGACCAGGGGCCTTCCCCGCAGGTGGGGCAACATGTACGGCCCCACTTCCAGGTAGTACTGGGCCAGGTCCCGTTTGGTGAACCCGTCCCCGGGAAAAAGCACCTTATCGGGGTGGGTAAGCTCGACCGTATAGCGACCGACGGTTATTTCCAGCTTCTCGGCCACGTCCTTAACCTACTCCCAAAAGTTTAAGGTTAGGGTGCGGACCTCCCCGGTTTTCAGGTCCGCCACCCGGATGCAGTGGTTGTTCGTATCGGCGATGAAGGCCCGTCCGCCCGCGACGCTGATGCCCCCAGGTTCGGCGAACCGGGCTTCTTTGCCGGGGCCGTCTTGAAAGCCGGCTTCCCCTGACCCAAGCCAAGTGTAACAGCCCCGGGTATTGGGGTAAAGTCGCTTGATTTTGTGGTTGTACGTATCGGCTACGTAAAGGACGCCGTCGTAATAGCAGACGCCGAGGGGATGCTGAAGGCGGACCTGGGGTCCGACCCCGTCCGCGTCCCCAAACACGAAAAGGTCCTGGCCCACCAGGGTGACCACCGGGGCCCGGGGCTCGAGCCCGACCGTCCGGATGCTGCTGGTCTCACTGTCGGCAAAGTAAAGGCGGACGCCGTCGGTGGTGAGGCCCGAAGGCTGGGCCAGCCAGGCCAGCTCCCGGGGCCCATCCTTCAGCCCCTCGTAGCCGGTCCCGGCGAAAACTTCCACCGTCCGGCGGCCGAGGTCCAGAACCCAGAGCTGGTGGCAGCCGGCCATGGCGATGTAAAGCCGACCCCCGCGGACGACCAGGTCCCAGGGGGAATTGAGGGCCGTCTGGTCCGCCGGCCGCACCCCCGCGAAAGGCCGACCCTGGTCGCCGTTCCCGGCCACCGTCCGAACGTGGCCGGTCACCAGGTCCACCTGGCGGACGGCGTGGTTTTCGGCGTCGGCCACAAAGAGGGTCGCGCCTTCCAGGGCGAGGCCCTGGGGTCCGGAAAACTTCGCCGTCTCGGCCGGGCCGTCAACCAGGCCGGCCTCGCCGCTACCCACCACCTGGTGGACGTTGCCCGCCAAGTCGGCCACGACCACCCGGTTGTTATTGGTGTCGGCGATAAAGAGGCGGTCGGTGGCGGCGTCCGCCAGCACCTTTCCGGGAAAGGCCAGGGGCGAAGGCCTGAGCTTTTCCCGCTCCCGGGGAAAGCGGAACGGCCGCCGGTCGATGAGGCCCAGGCCGTCGAATTCGGCCACCATATCCCGAACCAGGGCTTCCAGGGCCGGGTACGGCAGCTCGCCCTCGTGCCGGCCGATGATTTTCCCTTCGGGGTCGATGAAGTAGAGGGTGGGCCAGGCCCGGGCGACGTAAGCCTGCCAGACGGCGAAATCCCGGTCGTTTATAACCGGGTGCTCGATACCCAGCCGGACCACCGCCTGGCGCAGGTTTTCGGTCTCCCGCTCGTTGGGAAACTTCGGGGAGTGGACGCCGATAACCACCAGCTCCACCGGGAAGCGCCTTTCAAGCCTCCGCAACTGCGGAAGCATGTGCAGGCAGTTAATTCAGCAGTAGGTCCAGAAGTCGAGGAGGACCAGCTTGCCCCGGAGCTCCCGAAGGGAGAGGGGTCGGTCGGTGTTGAGCCAGTCGTGCCCCGGCGGGAAATCGGGGGCGTTTACGGTCCCGGCAAAACGGCGCCTCTGGGGTTCGGCCATTTTAAAACTCCCTACGGCGACTTTAACCGACCCGGTTCGCTCCCGTCAACCGGCGGGGGCGGCTAAGATATCCGTCAGCTTTTCAAAGACATAATCGGGCCCGTCGGCCCCACCCAGCTCGGCCCGGGAGCTGACCCCGGAGAGGACCAAGGCGAAGGCTGTTCCGGCCGCCCGGGCGGCCGGCAGGTCGGTAATGAGGGAATCGCCCACCAGAATCGCCTCCTCGGGGGCTACCCCCAGGGTCCGGCAGGCCTCAAGGATAAGCCCGGGCCCCGGCTTGCCCACAACGGCGTCCGGGGGCCGACCCGCCACCGCCTCCAGGGCCCCCACCACCAGGGCCGCCCCGGGGAGCCGGCCGCCCCCGGCGGTGGGGATGAACCGGTCGACGTTTACGGCCACAAAGGCGGCACCCCCCAGGAGGGCGTCCACGGCCCGGGCCAGCTTCCGGTAGGTGAGGCGGGGGTCGACCCCGGCCACCACGTAGTCCGCCGGGGGCCCATCCACCAGGGTGAGGCCGTGGGCCGCAAGCTCGGCCCGCAGGCCGGCCGACCCCACCACCAGCACCCGGCCGCCGGGCTGCCGGCCGGCGATGAAGCGGGCGGTGGCCGTAACGGCGGTTATAACCTCTTTTTCGTCGAGGCGGATGCTGTAGCGGCGGAGGGCGGCGTTGAGCTCCCGGCGGGAGAGGCGGGAGTTGTTGGTGACGACGGCGACCCCCTTGCCCCGGCCTTTGAGGGCGCGGATGAGTTCGGCCGCCCCGGGGACAGCCCCGCTCGGGTAAGCCAGGGTGCCGTCGAGGTCGAAAAGGAAAGCCTTAAACCGGGCCAGCGAGGTGGTCATGGTAAGGGTGTTATAATGGACGACGGAACGGGGTGTGGCGCAGCCTGGTCAGCGCGCCTGGTTTGGGACCAGGAGGTCCCCGGTTCAAATCCGGGCACCCCGACCCGTCCCCGGTTTTTAATCGGCGGTGGGGACCGGGGCCTCGATGGGCAGCCAGCGGTCCTTTAGCTTTTGCATAAGCTTGGGCAGGGTGGTGTACTCCATCTCCTCCATGGGAAGCCGGTGGGGCTCGAA
>DAOUCL010000093.1:0-3849 GCA_034432015.1 Dehalococcoidia bacterium | reverse complement strand
CCACCGGGAGCGGATAAACGAGCGGCTCCAGCGCATCATCGACGAGCAGACCTTGGCCTGGGGGGTCAAGGTGAGCGTCGTCGAAGTCAAGGACGTGGAGCTTCCGCAGGCGATGCAGCGGGCGATGGCCCGGCAGGCTGAGGCCGAACGGGAGAAGCGGGCCAAGATCATCCACGCCGAGGGCGAGCTTCAGGCCGCCCAGACCCTGGCCGAGGCGGCCCGAATCATCGCCTCCCAGCCGGCGGCCCTCCAGCTCCGCTACCTGCAGACCCTTACGGAGATCGCCAGCGAGCGCAACTCCACCGTAATCTTCCCAATCCCCATCGACCTGATAAGCCCGTTCATCACGGCCGCCCTGGCCCGCCAGCCGGCGGCGGTAAGCCCGCCCACCGACTAATTTATCAGGCTTCCAAGGATAAGAATAAGGCCGAAGACGGCGGCGGCCACAACGGCGATCCGAACCAGCTCCCGCCTTACGTAGGCTTCGATATCTTTAAAATCGATGACCACCGCCGGTTTGGGGCCGGGTGGGGCGACGGCCCGCCGGGTCGGGGCGGATTCGGCCGCCGGCGAAGGCTCCGCCACGGCCGTGGATACGGCGGCCGTCGGCTGGGCCTTCGGCTTTTTCTTAAGCCGGCGGTGGGGCAGCGTCTTTTTCCGACCCATCGCCAAAGATTATAACCCCCGGAGGGGTTGGGTATAATCGACGGGAATGCGGGCCGGAGAGATCCGAAAGCGCCTTGAAGCCGAGCGGCAGGCGGCCATCAGCAGCCGCGACCCCCTGGCCATCCGGTTCGCCCTCGACCGGTACGAGGTTTTAACCGCCCTCCTCGCCGACTACGCCGACGACGCCCCGGTGGACCTGGATAAAATAACCATGCGGGTAAGCCAGGCGGCAAAGGCCCTGGGCTCCACCCCGAACCACGTCCGCCAGCTCATCCGGCAGGGCAAGCTCCAGGCCTTCAAAGCCAACAACGAGTGGCGCATCCCCCTCCGGGCGGTCCTTTAACGGGCCCCCGGCCGCTCCGGAGGTCGGGCCCCGCTGACCTTTAAAACCGAGCGCGCCCAGGCCGCAAGCGTCGGCGCCGAAAACCGGAAAGCCCCGGCTGCTGAGCACGGCGCCGCGCCCGGTCAGGTTAATATATGCCTGACAATGGAAAGCACGCTGGCCGAGCCGGGCCGCCAGGTCCGGGTCCAGAAGCTGACCTACGACGGCAAGCCCGGCTACGCCTACACCGCCGAACTCCTGGAGGCCGACGACCGCATCGTCGTCCGGGCGCCCTTTCAGTCGCCCCAGGGCCGGCCCATCTTCCTGACCGAGGTGGGCGTTACCCTGGAGCCGGGGGATTCCTGGGTCGAGTATTACTACCGGGACCGCTGGTACAACATTATGAAAATCTTCGACTCCGCCGGCCGGCTAAAAGGCTATTACTGCAACATCTGCCTCCCGGCCGAGTTTGACGGCCAGCAGCTAACCTGGCGGGACCTCACCCTGGACGTCTTTATCTTCCCCGACGGGGGTTATAAGGTACTGGATGAAGCCGACTTTGAGGCCTCGGACCTCTACCCGCCCGAGGTCAAAGCCAGGGCCCGGGAGGCCGTCCGGGAGCTTATCGACCGGGCTTCCCGGGGCGAAACCCCCTTCAACGAGCTAAAAGGCGGGGGTTAAAACCCGCCGGCGAACCCCCAGCGCCCCATCCCCCTCGGGCCCTTTTACGCCGACTGAGGCCTACGCCGGCTTTAGCGGGGCTTCGGTCTCGGCCGGCCGCCGGGTCAGGCCGGCCAGAAGCCAGAAGCCGCCGGCGTAGATCAGCAGGTCGCCAACGCTGTAAGGACCCCGGGCCGGGAAGGGCTCGGGCAGAACCAGCCAGTCCCCCAGGAAAGGCAGAAGGGTCCGGTCGGTGAGGGCGACGGCATTGCCCGACCAGCCCCGGCTTGCCAGATCTTGATAAACCCCAACCCGGCCGATGGCCCGGAGTAGCCCCGGGTCGACGGGCATGCCCCCGTTTAAAAGGATGACCAGCAGGTTGAGGCCCAGGCCGGCGGCCAGTACCGGCATGCCGGGCATCCGGCGGTTCGCCCAGATAAACGGGAGGATCAGCGCATAAGTTAGCAGGTGGCCGGCAAAGACCAGGTCGTGCCGGTCCATGCCCGGCAGTTCGAAGAAAACCCACTGGAAAATGAGGGCCAGCGGAGCAAGCCAGGCCAGCCGCAGGGCGGTTGTGTTGCGAACGAGCCAGCTCAGGCGGCCGCCAGTGAGCAGGCCGAGCAGGACGGCAAGGGAGATAAAAGCCAGGGTGCTAAGCAGAATCTTCACCGACGGCCTTCAGCCTGGGCCCCTCCCCGGCCGGGCTCTCCGACCCGGCCTCGGTCAGCTCCTCCGACACGATCTTAATCAGGGTGCCGACCACCACGGGGTCGAACTGATGGCCGGCCTCGGCGGCCAGCCGCCGCAGGGCCTCGTCCACCGGCAGTCCCTTCCGGTAAGGGCGGTCCGAGGTCATGGCGTCGAAGGCGTCGGCCACGGCGATAATGCGGCTGCCCAGGGGAATCTCTTCGCCCTTAAGGCCGTCGGGATAGCCCTTGCCGTCGTAGCGCTCGTGGTGGTGCCGGACAAGCTTGGCCCCTTTTCGGAAGAGGGAGAGGTGGTTTAAGATGTCGCTGCCGATAACCGGGTGCTTCGTCATCTCGGCCCACTCTTCGTCGGTGAGGGGCCCGGCCTTACGCAGGACCGAATCCCGGACGCCAACTTTGCCGATGTCGTGGAGGCGGGCGGCCTGCACGATGACGCGGATTTCGTCGTCGGTGAGGCCGAGGCGGCGGGCGATCTTCTCGGCGTAGCGGGCCTCCCGTTCGGAGTGGTCGGCGGTCTCACCGTCCCGCTCGTGGAGGACCCGAACAAGGGCGTAGAGGGCTTCTTCGGTCTCGTGACGGAGCCTGGTGGCGATCTCGAAGCTCTGGCGGATGGCGATGAGGGGGACGATGGTGAGGACGACGCTTAGAGGCTGGGCCTGCCAGAGGATGGCGAAAGCCAGCCCGGTGGGCAGGACGGCGGCATAGTTAAGCAGGAGCGGCTGATGATTGCCCCGCCAGACGGTCCAGAAAGACATCTTTTCGGATAGGGCCACGACTGCTGACACTAAGAAGTTGGGAATTAGAGCAAAAGCTCCCGCCGCTAATAGCAGACCTAGTGTTTCTATGTTGGATGAGTTGGATGACAAAAACTGAGCATCCGTATCTGAAAACACCCTGAGTGCCATGCTAGCTGGCGCTAGCATGATAGCATCCATTGATATATTAAAAAGAACTCTATACCAGGACCGACGTCGCAACAAGCCATCTGCAATTAGAAGGCTTAATACTACAATTAAAAACGCTACAAAAGGCCCCAACAATAATAATGCAGCAAAGTAAACTCCACCAGATACAGTCATTGAAGCATTACCAATTGGCAATCTAACAACCAGATATTCGGCTGCAATACCTGATATTGCCAATATGGTAAACAGCAGAAAGTCAAAACGCAGTGGTATATGGTCTATAATAACCCATGTTGAAAGGAGACCTAAGATGTAGACGGATACGAGGAATAATTTCGTAGCTTTGGAATACTTTCGCATTCTGGGAGCTAGATTGGCTGATGTAAGCTGGCGGCCGGTCTCATTAGGCTAAACTAAATCCGCTCCCGACGGCTTATTTCCGCTTAGGTTATCCGTCCCACTTGGGGGTAGCGGCGATTGCCGCGATCAGGCTGCCGAGGACCAGGATGGACCAGACGACCTGCCAGTAGAGCGCGCGCCACTTCATGGTCTTATTCCTTTCGCTAGAGTCTTTGCCTAGCTTCTGCAC
>DAOUCL010000092.1:0-1543 GCA_034432015.1 Dehalococcoidia bacterium | reverse complement strand
GGGTTTCGGGGGCGGGAACCGGCCGAAAGGGGGCCTGCCGCCGGCCGGTCGGCCGCCAGCGGGGGCCTTCCCGGGTGTCCTGGATCTCGTAGCCGAGCCGGTAGAGCTCGGCCCGCAGGGTGTCCGCCCGGGCCCAATCGGCCGCCCGGCGGGCGGCCTCCCGCTCCCAGACGAGGCGAACCACCTCCGCCGGTAGCTCCGGTTCGGGGGGTTCGGGGATAATTTCGGGCATGGGCAGCCGCTCCGGCGGCGGCACCTTCCACCGCCCGAACAGGTCCAGGGAAAAGGCCGCGCCGGCGGCAAAGGCCGATTCCTGCCGGTGGCGCCGGACGATAACCGCCCCCCGGCCCACAACCTCGACGGTCCCCCGTTCGAGATCTAGAATGGCGGCCGTGTGCTCCTCGATGCCCAGGACCGTCAGGCCGGGGGGAAGCAGGGCCTCCAGGCGGGCCCACCGCTCCTGCCCCATAAAACAGCGGCTGGTATCCAGCTCCTCCCCGCCCTCCCGGTTGTTCCAGTGGGGAACCACGACCAGCGGCAGGCCGTACAGGCCGAAGAAATCAAGGCCGGGCTGCCAGTGGGGGTCTTCGCCGACCTTATAAATTTCGTAGACCGGCAGGGCATAGGCCCCGAAGGCGATGGCGGCCGCGCTGGCCAGAATGAGGGCCGCGCCCTGCCGGTGGCGGGCCGCAATGGCCCGGTAGGCCAGGGTATTAGCCAGGTGCTTTACGGCATAGGTAGGACTGCCCGGGCCCAGAAAGACGACATCGGCCCGTCGGACCGGGGCCAAGAGGGCCGGGTTATTCGTTCCCAGCTCGGAATCCCGCCGCCGGGCCGGAATGACCGCGATTTCCGGGGCAAAATTCTGAGGCCGCTGACGGAAAAAATCGGCGATTTTAGCCGCCACCAGGGCCGAGTTCGGCTGGAAGCCGGCCGGGGTTTCTAAGATGACGACCCGGACCGGCCGCCGGTAACGGCTGAAAACCCGTTCGCAGGCCAGTCGGCCCGTGGGGCCGGTTTCGCCTGAGCCGAAGAGGACAACGGGACCTGGGCCGGGCTTAGGCGCCGAATTTGGGTCGCTCACATCTTTAAAGATAAACCCGGCCCCCTGCCCAAAACAACGGGTTAGCCGGCTTTCTTCATCCCCCAGCGCTCGATGGTCCGGAACTCGACCAGCCGGAAGGCGTACTCAACGGCGATGCCCAGCAGGGATATGACCACCAGCCCGGCAAAGACCCTTGGCGTCTGGAGGAAGTACCGGGCGGTGTTGATATACCAGCCCAGGCCGCCCTGGGCCCCGGCTACCCCAAAGACGAGCTCAGCGGCCACCACCGTGCGCCAGGCGAAGGCCCAGGCAACTTTAAGCCCCGAAAGCAGGTGGGGCAGGGCCGCCGGCAAGAGGACGTCGGCGACCAGCCGGAAACCCTTGAGGCCGAGGGTTCGGGCAACCATCTGGAGGGTCGGGCTCACCGTCCGGAAGCCCATGTCGGTGCTGATTGCGATGGGCCAGACGGTGGCGTATGCCACCACGAAGATGATGGCC
>DAOUCL010000091.1:0-10255 GCA_034432015.1 Dehalococcoidia bacterium | reverse complement strand
CGCCGAGCTTCTGGCCCGGGCCCGGTGGCCCCTTATCATCGCCGGGGCGCGGGACCTCCTGGAGCGGCTGGCCTACCGGCCGGGGACCCTCCTGGCCGCTTGAGCGGTGGCCAACGGCCTCTTCGCCGGAAACCCCTGGTGGCTGGGCATCGCCGGGGCTTCGCCTCGCCGGTGGCCGCCGAGCTTACTCGCCAGGCCGACGTGGTGGCCGCCTTCGGGGCGGCCTTTAACATGAGGACCACCCGCCACGGAAAGCGTATTGGCCCCGGGGCGACGGGGATTCAGGTGGACCTGGCCGTGGTGGGGGATATCCGGGAGACGGCCTTGGACCGCCTGGAAGGGCCCGGCCGGCGGGAAGTTTCCGGCCCGGGCTGGCGCACCCCGGCAGTGGCCGCCGCCATCCGGGCCGGAGCCTGGCGAAACGCCCCCTACAGGTCAACCCCCAAACCCTGACCCTCACCCTGGACGAGGTCTTTCCCCCGACCGGACGGTGGTCACCGATTCGGGCCACTTTATGGGCTTCCCGGCCATGTACCTGCGGGTCCCCGAACCCAAAGGCTTTGTCTTTACCCAGGCGTTCCAGGCCGCGGGCCTCGGGCTGGCCACGGCCATCGGGGCGGCGGTGGCCGCCCCCGAGCGGCTGACGGTTGCCGCCCTTGGGGACGGCGGGGCGCTGATGGGCCTTTCGGAGCTAGAAACAGTGGCCCGGCTGGGCCTTAAGATGGCCGTCGTCGTTTACAACGACGCCGCCTACGGGGCCGAGGTCCACCATTTCGGCCCCGAAGGGGCGCCCCTGGATACCGTCCGCTTCCCCAACGTGGACTTCGCCGTCCGGTGCCCGGAAGACCTGGAACCGGTGCGGGCCTGGGTCCGGGCCGGCATGCCCGGTCCGATGCTCGTCGACGCCCAAGGTCGTGCCCACGGTGGTGGCCGAATGGCTGGAGGAGGCCTTCCGGGGCCACTAAGGGCCAGGCAGGAGCAGGATTTACTATAATAAAAACAGCCTTGCTCAGGAGGTTAGACGATGCCGCTTCTTACCCAGCGTGAAGCCCATATTGTCTGGGAGGGAACCCTGCCCCAGGGGTCCGGCCGGCTTCGGGTCGGAAGCGGGGCCTTCCCCGAACTCACGGTGACATTCCCGGCTCGAATCGAGCGGCCCGACGGCAAAACCAGCCCGGAGGAGCTCATCGCCGCCGCCCACGCCACCTGCTACGCCATGGTCTTAGCCTTTCTCCTCGGCCAGCGGAATATAACCCCGGAAAGGATTGAGGTTTCGGCGGTCTGTTCGCTGGACCGGGTCAACGGCCTGAAAATTTCGGCGATGGACCTCACGGCCCGCATTAAAGCGCCAGGCCTGACCCAGGCCGACGTGGACAGCCTGGTGGAGCAGGGCAACCAGGCCTGCCCCGTCTCCAACGCCCTCCGGGGCAACGTGGAGATCAGGGTAAAGGGCGAGCTTTTAAGCTAAGAATCTGCCTTCCGGCAGGGAGGGGAGGGTTGAGGTTTGGCCGGGTTTAAAATGCCCGACGAGACGTCCCTTGGGGAGGTGGCCCTGCGGGTTGCCGACCTGGGGCGGTCGCTTCGTTTTTATACCGGCCCCTTTGGTTTAAGACTTCTCGGGCGGCGCAACGGCCTGGCCGTCCTTGGGGCCGACGAAAGGCCCCTTTTAAGGCTTATCGAAAGGCCCAACGCCCGCCCAAAACCCCACTCGGCCACGGGCCTTTATCACTTCGCCGTCTTGCTGCCCGACCGGGCGGCCCTGGGCCGGCTCTTTCTGAATCTGGTCAAATACGGGGTGCCCATCGAGGGGGCGGCCGACCACCTGGTGAGCGAGGCGATTTACCTGCGGGACCCCGACGGCAACGGCATCGAAATTTACCGGGACAGGCCCCGGGAAGAGTGGCCGATGGCCGGCCCGGAGGTGCGCATGGCCAATGCCCCCCTCGATTTTGATGGGATCGTGGCCGCCGCCGGGGACCGACCCTGGGACGGCATCGCCCCGGAAGCCCGCATCGGCCACGTCCACCTGCAGGTTTCGGACCTGGCGGAGGCCGAGCGGTTTTACTGCCGGATTTTGGGCTTCAACGTGATGCAACGGTGGCGGGGCGCCCTCTTCGTCTCGGCCGGCGGCTACCATCACCACATCGGCCTGAACGTCTGGTCCAGCCTGGGCGGGCCGCCCCCGCCTGAGGATAGCGCCGGCCTAGAATATTTCGAAATCCGGCTGCCTTCGGCCGAAGACCTGGCAAGGCTTAAGGCCGTTTTAAGCCGGGAGGGCATCGAATTCGCCGAGACGACCACCGACGCCGGCCGACCGGCCATCCGCCTCCGCGACTTCGACCGGATCGGCATACTTATTTCGGCTTAAAAACCGGAGGGAGCATCAACCTATGACGATGGTCGAAGAGCTGGCCGCCTTTGTCGTTCGGGCCTCTTACGAGGACCTTTCCCCCGAGGCCCGCAGTCACCTCAAGGCCCGGGTGCTGGATTCCCTGGGCTGCGCCATCGGGGCCCTCGAGGGAGAGCCCATCCGGTCCGTGCGGGCCCAGCTGGAGGATTTCGGGGGCAATCCCCGCTGCACCCTCGTCGGGGGCGGACGGACCGCCCCGGACCGGGTCGCCTTTTATAACGGCGCCCTGGTCCGCTACCTGGATTTTAACGACACCTACCTGGCCCCGGGGGAGACCTGCCACCCCAGCGACAACCTGGGAGCGGTCTTGGCGGCGGCCGAGTATGCCGGCCGCACCGGCAGGGATTTTATGGCGGCCCTGGCCGTGGCCTACCAGGTCCAGTGCCGCCTGAGCGACGAGGCGCCGGTGCGGGCCCGGGGGTTCGACCACACCACCCAGGGCTCCTACGCCGCCGCGGCCGGGGTTGCCAAGGCCCTGGGCCTGGACGAGGTCCGAACGGCCCACGCCGTTGCCATCGCCGGCACGGCCTTCAACGCCCTGCGGGTTACCCGGACCGGGGCCCTCTCCCACTGGAAGGGGCTGGCCTACCCCAACACCGCCTTCGGGGCCACCCACTCGGCCTTCCTGGCGATGCGGGGCGTGACCGGCCCCCTGGGGGTATTTGAGGGCAACAAGGGTTTTATGGAGGCCATCGCCGGCCCGTTTTACATTGATTGGTCCCGGGAGGACCTGGAGCGGGTGACCAAGACCATCCTTAAAAAATACAACGCCGAAATCCACTCCCAGTCGGCGGTGGAGGCCCTGGAGGAGCTTATGGCCGAGCACGGCTTTAAGGCCGACCAGGTAGAGGCGGTCGAAGTGGAAATTTTCGACGTGGCCTACCATATCATCGGGGGCGGGGAGGAGGGGGATAAAACCGTCGTCCGAACCAAGGAGGAGGCCGACCACAGCCTCCCCTACATTCTGGCAGTTATGATTCTGGACGGGCAGGTGATGCCCGAGCAGTACCGGCCGGAGCGGATCCTGCGGGAGGACGTCCAGACCCTCCTGCGCAAGGTGCGGGTGCGGCCCCGGGAAGATTACAGCCGGCGCTTCCCGGCGGAGATGCCCTGCCGGGTGGTGGTTCGGCTCCGGGACGGCCGGGTGCTCGAGAAAGAAAAGGCCGACTACGAGGGCTTCTACACCCGGCCCATGGGCCGGGCGGCGCTGGTGGCCAAGTTTGAGCGGCTGGCCGCCCCCTACACCGACCCGGCCCTGCGCCGGGAGCTGATTTCGGCCGTGGAAAACCTGGAGGCCATTAAGGTCTCGGACCTGACCGCCCTCCTGGCCAGGGTGGGTCAGGGAGTTATTGGGGGGGGTGAAAAACGTGCCTCAGGACCGGCTCGAACCCCTCTTCGGGGCGAACGTGGACCCCAGCGTGGCTAACTTTAACAAGGCCAGGGCCATCGCCCGCATCGCCGACGATGCGGGACTCGACCTGATAACCATCCAGGACCACCCATACATCGGCCGGTTTTTCGACACCTGGACCCTGCTTGTCTTCCTGGCGGCCCAGACTCGGCGGGTCCACGTCGGACCCAACGTTGCCAACCTCCCCCTCCGGGGGGCGGTTATGCTGGCCAAGGCGGCCGCCAGCCTGGACTTGATGACCAATGGCCGGGTGGAGCTGGGGCTGGGGGCCGGGGCAAACCCGGCGGCCGTTGAGGCTATGGGCGGCCCCCGCCGGGGCCCGGCGGAGGCGGTCGCCGCCCTTGGGGAGGCCATCCGGCTGATGCGGGAATTCTGGTCAGGCAAATCCCCCCTTACCTTCGAGGGGAAATACTACCGGGTAAAAGGGCTCGACGCCGGCCCCGTCCCCGCCCACCCCATCCGGATCTGGACCGGCAATTACCGCCCGAAGGGCCTCCGCCAGACCGGGGAGCTGGCCGACGGCTGGCTTCCCAGCAGCGCCTATTTGCCCCCGGAGCAGGTCTTAGAGCGCCAAAAGCTTATCGACGAAGGGGCCGCCCGGGCCGGCCGACCGCCGACAGCCATCCGGCGGGGCTACAACGTCATGGGCGTCATCGACCTGGGCCGACCGGACACGCCCGGCAACCTCCGCCGCCCGGGGCTTATAGTCGGCCCGCCCGAATACTGGGTCGAGACCCTCCTCAGCTTTTATGTCGACTTACGACTTGACACGTTTATCTGCTGGCCGGTTGCGGGGGATGAAGTTGTCCAGGTCAGGGCCTTTGCCGAGCAGGTCGTGCCGGCGGTAAAAAAGGCGCTGGGCTTCTAGTCGGCCGGGGTCGGGGTGCCCTGGGCCGCCCGCTCCCGGGCGATCGCCTCAATTTCGGCCAGCAGGGCCGGCAGGATCTCCTCCTCGGGAACGGTTTTCACCACCTTCCCCTTGCGGAAGATGGCCCCTTTGCCCTTGCCCCCGGCCACCCCCACGTCGGCCTCGGAGGCCTCCCCGGGGCCGTTCACCACACAGCCCATCACCGCCACCTTGATGGGCACGTTAACCTTCTTTAAGTACTCCTCGACGGCGGCCGCCAGACCAAGCTGGTCCACCTCGGCCCGACCGCAGCTGGGGCAGGCCACCAGGGTAACCCCCCGCTGGCGCAGGTTGAGGGCCTTGAGGATCTCGTAGGCAACGAAAACCTCTTCCACCGGGTCGGTGGCCAGGGAAACCCGGATGGTGTCCCCGATGCCCCGGGCAAGAATGGCCCCGATGCCCACGGCCGACCGGATGGTGCCCGTCCGGGGGGTTCCCGCTTCGGTTATGCCCACGTGGAAAGGATATGGAACCTTTTCGGCCAGCTTGGTGTAGGCCTCGATGGCGGTGGGCACATCGAAGGCCTTGAGGGAGACCACGATCTGGTCGAAGTCGAGGCTTTCCAGGATGCCAATCTCCCAAAGGGCCGCCTCGACCATGCGGTCGGCGGTGCGGGGCACGTGGGGCACCTCCCGGCCGGCCCGCTTCGCCGCCAGCTGGATGGGGGCTGGCGGCAGGCTTCCGGCATTCACCCCAACCCGGATGGGAATGCCCCGCTCCTTGGCCTTGAGGACCACCTGCTTGACCTTTTCTGGGTCCCGGATGTTGCCGGGGTTAAGGCGCAGCTTGTCCACCCCGGCCTCGATGGCCATCAGGGCCAGGCGGTAATCAAAGTGGATGTCGGCCACCAGGGGAATATGGATCTGTCGCTTGATCTCCCGGAGGGCTTCGGCGGCGTCCTCGTCGGGAACGGCCACCCGCACGACTTCGCACCCGGCCTCTTCCAGCTCCCGAATCTGTCGGACCGTCGCCTTAACGTCCCGGGTGTCAGTGGTGGTCATGGACTGGACCACGATGGGCGCGCCGCCCCCAATGGGCACACCGCCCACCCAGACCTGCTTCGAAAGCCGTCGCTGAATCATCGTCCGACCGACTCCCCACTTAATAAGCGTACCAGATCGTAGTAGCTGACCACCGCAATGATGACCAGCAGGAGCATGAGCCCCAGGAGGTGGGCCAGGCTCTCCTTCTCGGGCGGGATGCGCCGCCCGCCCCGGGCCACCTCGATGAGGACAAAGAGCACCCGGCCGCCGTCCAGCATGGGAATCGGCAGCATGTTTAAAATAGCCAAGTTTAAGCTGAGCAGGGCGGTGAACTCCAGCAGGTAGCTGGCGCCCAGCTCCTGAACCTGCTCCGTCATCTGGTAGATGCCGATGGGCCCGACCGGCTGGGGCCAGATCTGGCGGGCAATACTGGTCAAAATTTCGTTCTTAAAGAGGACCAAAAGCCGGTAACTCCGCTCAACCCCCTTGGGAACCGCCTCCCACACCGGGTAAGATTCGGTAATTATCTTGGTGTTTACCTGCTGAATTCTTACTCCCATCGGACCCTGCCCCGGCGGCGGGTTCCACCGGGGGGTGACCCGGACGGTCAAAAGCTGGCCGCTTCCTGGGGGCATCGTCTGGCCCGGGATGAAGGCCTCGGGCGGCCGCTCCACCGTTACCAGGATATCCCGGCCCAGATTGACGTTGACCTCTTCCTGAAGCTCGAAAATATTGCGGATGGTGCGGCCGTTGATGGACCTGATGATGTCCCCGGGTTTAAGGCCCCCGGCCTCGGCGGGCGAGTCGGGGGCGACATCAAGGATGACCACCCGTCCCACCGGCACATCCCGGGGCACCATATAAGTGGTCGAAAGGAGAACGACGGCCAGCAAAACGTTCATGGCCGCCCCGGCGGAAAGGATAATAAGCCGCCAGAGGGGGGGCTGGGCCGCCAGGCTCCGTGGGTCGGTGGGGTCCTCTTCCCCCAGCATCTTGACGAAACCGCCGAGGGGCAGGAGGTTTATCGAATAGACGGTTTCGCCCCAGCGCACGGCCAGCAATCGGGGCGGAAAGCCGAAGCCGAATTCCAGCACCTTAACCCCGGCCAGGCGGGCGGTAATAAAATGCCCCAGCTCGTGGGCCAGGACGAGCACCCCGAGGACCAGCAAAAAGGTTAATAGCGGCGGCATTGAACGGCCTCTTTCACCCGGGTCTGGGTTTCGTCGTAAAGACTCAGGATGTCCGAAAGGGTCGGCTTAAGAATAGGCCGATGGGCATCCAGGGCCCACCGGATGAGGGCCGGGATATCCGTAAAACGGATGCGCCCCTCGCAGAAAAGCTCTACCGCCACCTCATCGGCCGCGGCCAGAACCACCGGGTAAGTCCCCCCGAGCCGTCCCGCTTCGACGGCTAAGCCGAAGCACGGGTACCGGTCGGGGTCTGGCCGGCAGAAGGTCAGCGACCGGGCGGCGGCCAGGTCAAGCCTGGGAAGGTCGGCGTTAGGCAACCTGACGGGGTAGCTGAGGGCGTACTGGATGGGTAGCCGCATGTCCGTCGGCCCGAGCTGGGCCTTAACGGAGCCGTCCGTAAACTCGACCAGGGCGTGGACCAGGCTTTCGGGGTGGAGGAGGACGTCGATCCGGTCCCAGGGGGCCCCAAAAAGCCAGTGGGCCTCCACCACCTCCAGGCCCTTATTCATCAGGGTGGCCGAATCCACCGTTATCTTCCGGCCCATCCGCCAGGTGGGGTGGCGCAGGGCGTGCTCGGGCCGGGCCTGATGGAGCCGCTCGGGGGGCCAGTCCCGGAAAGGCCCGCCCGATGCCGTCAGGATGAGCCTGGAAACCCGGCCCGGGGAGAAGCGGCCGGGGACCAGGGCCCGGCCCCAGTCCGGGGCCGGAACGCCGTCGGCCTCCCCGTCCAGGCACTGCCAGAGGGCACTGTGCTCGCTGTCCACCGGCCGGACCTCCCCCCCCCCGGCCGAAACCGCCTCGACCACCAGGGGCCCGCCGATGACGAGGACCTCCTTGGTGGCCAAGGCAACGGCCTTGCCGGCCCGCAGCGCCTCCAGGGTGGGGACCAGCCCGGCCCGGCCGCTGGTGGCCACCACCACCGTGTCCACATCCGGCCGGGAAACCATCTCCGCCGGCGGCTGAAGGCGGCCGGGTCCGGACCAGCCGACGGTTTCGGCCCCCTCAAACCAGACGGCGTCGGGCCGAAAGGTTTCGGCCTGCTCGGTCAAGAGGGTAACGTTTTTGCCGGCGGCCAGGCCGACGACCTGCCAGTAGGGGGCAAAGGCGGCGATAACCGAAAGGGTCTGCCGGCCGATGGACCCGGTGGAGCCGAGGACCACCACCCGGCGGGGCGGGACCGAGGCGCTCATCAAGAAACATTATACCCCCCGTTACCCTTATTTCGTCGTCCTCCAGGTGCGGCGGCCAGACCCGCCCCGGGGCTTCCGAGTTTTCCCCCAGCCCCCGGCCCCTCTCCCGCCCGGCGGGAGAGGGGGAGTCAGGGGGTGGGGGCCCTAACCCCCGGCCGTAAACTCCGAAAACGGGAAAGGCCTGATGCCCACCCCGGCCGTTCGATGAGCCGCGACCCCAAAACGCAACGATTCCTCGGCTGATTTTAGACAAATCCGCCACATCCCACGGATATGATAAGCCTGAGATCAACTGGGGAAGGTCCGACGTGCGAACCCTTGTCACCTTCAGCCTGGGAACGGAAGCCGGCAACCGCGCCCTCAGGGACGGCTCCCTTCCCAAGCTCATCGAAGCCTTTATGCACGACTACAACCCGGAGGCCGCGTACTTTTTCGCCAGCGACAGCGGCGAGCGCAGGGCCCTCTTCGTGGTTGACCTGGCCGACCCCTCCGTCGCGGCGCAGGAAGCGGAGTTTTTCTGGCTTATGGCGGTTGATGCGCACGTAACGCTCAGGCCGGCCATAAACCCGGATGACCTGCGGACGGGCCTCGGGCGAGTACTGCAGTAACCCTCGACGGTATCCGGCTTAAAAATCCCCTGGAAGGAGGAAACTAATGACCCAGGTAGCCCAGCGGTGGGAAATTTCAGGTGAATACTTCGAGAACTGCAACTGTGATGTCGTCTGCCCCTGTGAAATATCGCCCCGGGGGCCGATGCAGGCCCGACCCGACCAGGGCTTCTGCAACGTTTACCTGGTGTTTCACATCAACGAGGGCCGCTACGGCGGGGTCGACCTCGCCGGCCTCAACGCCGTGCTGGCCATCTACACCCCCGGCCCGATGGGGGCGGGCAACTGGTCGGTTGCGGCCTACCTGGATGCCCGGGCCTCGGCCGAACAGCAACAGGCCCTGGGGGCCATCTTCTCGGGCAATGCCGGCGGGCCGCTGGCAGCCTTAGGCCCGCTGGTCGGCACCAACCTGGGGGCCAGGGTGGTCCCCATCGAGTATCGCAACGAGGGCAAGAAGCGCAGCGCCCGGACCGGGGGCATCCTCGACGCGGCGATTCAGGCCGTGCCCGGAAGCGCCGACCCCGAACGGGAAGTCATCAAGCAAAATGCGCATCCGTTCTTCCCCGAACTGGTCCAGGCGTACGGGGTGGTGAGCCGCTACACCGACCACGGCATGCAGTGGGATAACACCGGCAAGAACGGCGACTACGCCCCGTTCCGGTGGGCCGGCCCGTGAACCCGGGCGCCGGGTACCGCCGCACTCGCGACGTAATCCTGGTCCTGCTGCTTATGCTGGCCGCGGCCGCCTGGGCGGTCGTCGTCCGGCAGTCGGCCGGGATGGAGCCCGGCCTTTTTCTGGTTACCTGGGTGGTGATGATGGTGGCCATGATGTTCCCGTCGGCTGCCCCGATGGTCCTCACCTTCAGCAAGATTCAGGCGTCAAGACACCAGCAGGGGCGGTTCTTCGTGCCGACCTGGGTCTTCGTCGGCGGTTATCTGGCAGTCTGGGCCGGCTTCGGGGCGCTGGCCTTCGGGGCAAGGGCCGGCCTTGAAGCCGCCGGCATCATGGTTATGGGAGGCTTTGTGGGCGGAGCCCTGCTGATTGCGGCCGGCCTTTACCAGCTATCGCCCCTAAAGCAGGCCTGTCTTTCCAGGTGCCGGACGCCCCTCGGGTTTATTCTGGGGTACTGGCGGGAAGGCTACGTCGGGGCGTTCCGCATGGGGGTTGACCACGGCCTTTACTGCCTGGGCTGTTGCTGGCTCCTTTTCGTCGCCCTCTTTCCCCTCGGCCTGATGAACCTGGCGGCGATGGCCGCCGTCACCCTGCTCATCTTTGCCGAGAAGACCCTGCCGGCAGGACCCTGGGTTGGCCGGGCCGCCGGCCTGGGTCTGATGGGCTGGGGGTTATTAACTTTGCTTGCGGGAAATTACATGCCCGGGATGTAGCTTGACTGGAGGCAAAAGCCTGTTGACCCGGTAAGGTCCAGGGCCGACCGTTATGGAATAACCCGGAGCCTTGGCATAAGCACCCTGACCTTTAAGGTGAGCGCTGGCGATACCGCCGGCGGGATGCTGGTAGTCGAAAACGTCTTCCACGGCCCCGGCGGTCCGCCGCG
>DAOUCL010000090.1:0-3944 GCA_034432015.1 Dehalococcoidia bacterium | reverse complement strand
GCTGGCGACTTTTCCCACCGAATACGCAGTCGACCCGGCCGCCTGGTCCGAGGTCTCCCGGGTCCTGCGGCCCGGCGGACGCTGGGTGGTGGTTTACGCCGGGGCCCTCAGGCCGCTGGGCCTCCGAGCCCGGCTGGTCGGCTGGATTCAGCGGCTGGTGCTCGGTCCGCCGGGTGCCCCGCCCCGACCCCGGCTTCCCGGGGTGCCGGGCCTTTCGGCGGCCTTTTGGGAAGCCCCGACGCCGGGCGGGAAGGCCTTCGGCTGGGAGGCGCGCCGGACCCTAGCGGCCGAAGTGGCGGTGGAGGTCTCGGCGGCCCATTCGGAGCAGGACCGGGTAGCCGTGGGGGCAGAGGAGGCCGACCCCGACCGCGGCGGCCGCCCGCAGTAGCCGGCGCTGTTCGTCGGGGGTAAGCTTCTCCCCCCGCTTGACGGCCCGCCGGCAGGCCAGAGCCGCCCGAATCCGCCGGTCCCATTCGGCCTCCCCGGGCTCGTCTAAGGCGAGCATAAGCTCGGCCAGGCACGATTCGGCCGACCCCTCGTCCAGCCCCACCGGTGCCGCTTCCAGGATAAGGGTCCGGTCCCCGGCCCGCCGGAGGGCAAACCCAAACCGGCCCAGGACCGGCAGAACTTCGGCCATCCGGGCCGCCTGCTCGGCCGAGAGGGGAATGGGGACGGCCGAAAGGAGAAACTGGCCGGGGCCTTCGGCCGCCTGCTTTTCTAATTCGATAAAGATGCGGGCCTCGTCCAGACGGTGGGGGTCCACCAGGTAGAGGCCGTCCTCCGAGCGGCAGACCAGATACTCCCCCGCCAGGTCGCCCAGCGGGTCCAGACGGGACCAGTCGAACTCCGGCTCCGGCCGCTGCCGGATGGCCGTCCCGGCCAGGGGCAATGTGGGCATCCGCCATTCGGTTGGGCCGGCCGTCTCTTCTTCAAAGCAGGGGGCGTCCAAGGCGGCCCGGACCGCCTCCCCCACCAGGGCCGCAACCTCGGCCTCGGCCCGGAGCCGCACCTCGAGCTTGGCGGGGTGGACGTTTACGTCAATATCCTCCCGGGGGAGCTCCAGGGCCAGGAAGCCGTAGGGGTAGCGGCCCCTAGGGATCCGGCTCCGGTAGGCTTCGACCACGGCCCGCCGGATGGCGCGGGCCTCGACGGGCCGGCCGTTTACGGTTATCACCAGGTGGCCGGGGTCGGTTTTAAACGTACCGGGGCGGCTTAGGTAGCCGTGGACCCCCACCCGCCCGGCCTCGGCCCCGACCGGCACCCAGCATTCCCGGCCGGACCGGGGATAAAGGGCCTGCAAGACCCCCAGGCGGTTGCCGTCGCCGGGGGTGTGGAGCAGAAGGCGTCCGTCCACGACGAAGTAAAAGCGGACGGTCGGGTAGGTCAGGGCGTACTGGGCCACCACCCGGGCGCAGAGGGCGGCCTCCCGGCGGGGCTCCTCCAGGGCCCGGCGGCGGGCCGGCAGGTTCTCAAAGAGGTTTCTTACGGCCACAATGGTGCCGGGCGGCGCCCCCACCTGCTCAAAGCCCACCAGCTCCCCGAAGCGGTAGGTTACGGCCGCCCCGTAGGGCTGGTCCGGGGGGCGGGTGACCATCCGGACGGTGGCGGCCGCGGCGATGGCGGCCAGGGCCTCGCCCCGGAAGCCCAGGGTGGCCGTCCGGCCGATGTCCTCCGCCGTCTCGACCTTGCTGGTGGCGTGGCGGCGGAAGGCCAGGGGGACCTCTTCGGCCGGGATGCCGGCCCCGTCGTCGGAGACCCGGATGCCGTCGAGGCCCCCGTTTTCAATTTCCACCCGAATCTGCCGGGCCCCGGCATCTAAAGCGTTTTCGATGAGCTCTTTAACGGCGCTGGCCGGCCGGTTTACCACCTCCCCGGCGGCGATGCGCCGGACGACCTCTTCCGGCAGGACCCGAATTGGGCTCATCGGGGGATCCGGGTTTTCAGGACGCTGAGAAGCTCCACCGCCCGTTGGAGGGTTTCCAGGCGTTTGGGGAAGGCGAACCGAACCTTATTGCGGCCCCTAGCCGGGTCGGAGTAAAAACTGCTGCCCGGTACCGTGGCAACCCCCACCTCCTTGACCAGGTAGCGGGCGAACCCCACGTCGTTGTCAAACCCGAAGCCGGTAAAGTCGGCCATCACGTAGTAGGCTCCCTGGGGCTTAAAGCACCGGAAGCCCAGTTCTTCCAGGGACCCTACCAGGAAGTCCCGGCGCGCCCGGTAATCGGCCAGGAGCTGGGCGTAATATTCGTCGGGCAGGTCGAGGGCTACCGCCGCGGCCTCCTGAAGGGGTGCCGGAGCTCCCACCGTGAGAAAGTCGTGGACCTTTCGGATGGCGTCCGTAAGCTCCGGCGGGGCCACGATATAGCCGATGCGCCAGCCGGTAAGGGCATAAGTCTTAGAGATGCCGCTTACGGTCACCGTCCGCTCCCGCATGCCGGGCAAGGTCATCAGCCGGATGTGCTCCCCCTCGTAGACCAGGTGCTCGTAGATCTCGTCGGTGACGGCCACGGCGTCGAACTCCTGGCAGAGGCCGGCGATAAGCTCCAGCTCGGCCCGGCTGAAAACCTTCCCCGTCGGGTTGTTGGGGGTGTTGATGATGACCGCCTTGGTCCGGGGGGAGAAGGCCCGCCGGAGCTCGTCGGGGTCCAGGTGCCAGTCGGGCTCGTGGAGGGTGACGAACTTAGGGGTTGCGCCCGCCAGGACGGCATCCGGCCAGTAGTTCTCGTAAAAGGGCTCAATGACGATGACCTCGTCGCCCGGGTTAACCAGGGCAAGCATGGCGGATGCCATGCACTCGGTGGCCCCGCAGCAGACGGTCACCTCCCGCTCCGGGTCGATTTCGACCCCGGCGTGCCTTCGGTACTTGCGGGCGATGGCCTCCCGGAGGGTCTTGCTCCCCCAGGTGATGGCATACTGGTTTATGTCGGCCATGATGGCCCGGCAGGCGGCCTCCTTGACGGGGGCTGAAGCCGGGAAGTCGGGGAAGCCCTGGGCCAGGTTAATTCCCCGGTCGCCGTGGTAAAGCAGGATGAGGCGGGTCATCTCCCGTATTACCGACTCGGTGAAGAGGCGGGTCCGGTCGGCGATAAGGTCGGCCATGGGCAGGGTCTCCTGGGTCGCGGTCTTTTAAGGGTAATTTTACCACCCTTGCCGGCTCGGCCGTGCCCCAACCCGCCCGGCGCGGGGCAAAAATAGAAACCGCCGGGGCTCAAACCCGGCGGCGGGTGGACCTGAGGGGACTCGAACCCCTGACCTCCTCAATGCCATTGAGGCGCGCTCCCAACTGCGCCACAGGCCCAACCAGCCCTAATTATAACCGGGTTTCGAAGCCCCTGTCAAACACTTGTATGGGTTCCCTCTGTCCCAGAGACGGTGGGAGGAATTTAAGGTCGTGGGTGGTCCCTGTCGGCCCCAGGCTTTCAAGGCCGTCAGCCGAGCCTGGCGCAGGTCAGGAAGAGCGCCGATTCGACGCCGGCAAAGGTCTTAAAACCGCGGACCGTCCGGGCCCGCATCTTGAGCTTGCCAATGGCCTGCTCGGTCCGATTGTTGGTCGAGGGAACCCCGGGTTCAACCAGCCAGAGCCGGTACTTAGCCCACTGCTGGGATAACCTCAGGATAAACTGCTTTAGCCTGTAAAGTGGGTCCTGAATCTTCTTGCTTGGGTCAAACCTGGCCTTGATTTTCAGGCCTAATCTTAGCAACCTCTTTCCCCCATCCTGGGGAAGCAGCGGCCTTCGGCCGCTCGTCTGACCTCATCCAGGATCGGCCTTACCTGCTCACCAAGCTCGGATTCAAAAGTCGTCGCCTTCGGCGACGCCTACCCGCCGTTTGAGGTGAAACCGGCAGTGGGCCTGCCGCAGGTCCAGGGCCCGGGCAACCAGGTTGTACGTGGGAAGGCGGCGAAGCCGCACGATGACCTCAACCCCAAAGGCTTTTACCAGGGG
>DAOUCL010000089.1:0-11118 GCA_034432015.1 Dehalococcoidia bacterium | reverse complement strand
CCATTTCTAATACCCTTTGGGAAGGCCCAGCATCCGGCTCCGGGCGATGAGGCCCTCCAGCTTGGCCTGGGCCGCCCCGCTGTCGATGGACCGGCGGGCCAGCTCGACCCCCTCCCGGAAGTCCTCGGCCACCCCCCCGACCACCAGGGCGGCGGCCGCATTCAGCACCACCACGTCCCGGCGGGGTCCGGGCACCCCGGTAAGCACCTCCCGCACCAGGACGGCGTTCAGGGCCGCCGTCCCCCCGGCCACCTCCATCAGGCTGGCCCGCTTGAAGCCCAGCTCTTCGGGGCTGAGGACGAATTTTCGGATGCCGTCCGGGGAGACGTCGTAGACGGTGGTCGGGGCGCTGATGGAGATTTCGTCCACCCCGTCGTGGCCGTGGACCACGAAGGCCCGGCGGGTCCCCAGGTTCTGGAGGGCCTGGGCCAGCTTCGGGGCGGCGGCGGGGTCGGCAACCCCCAGCACCTGGTATTCGGCCCCGGCCGGGTTGGTGAGGGGGCCGAGCCAGTTAAAGACCGTCCGGATACCCACCTCCCGGCGGGGCCCGGCGGCGTGCCTCATGGCCGGGTGGTAGAGGGGGGCAAAAAGAAAGCCGACCCCCTCCTCCCGGATGCAGGCCGCCACATCCTCGGGCTCCAGGTCGATCTTGACCCCCAGGGCCTCCAAAACGTCGGCCGACCCGCACCGGCTGGACATCGCCCGGTTGCCGTGCTTGGCGACCTTAAGCCCCGCCCCGGCCACCACAAAGGCTGCCGCCGTCGAAATGTTAAAGGTCCCGAAGCCGTCCCCGCCGGTGCCGCAGGTATCCACCAGGCCCGTCAGCCCCTCCACCCGGCGGCAGCGGGCCCGCATCACCCGGGCCATGCCCGTGATCTCGTCGGCCGTCTCCCCCTTCATCCGCAGGCCAACGAGAAGGGCCCCGATCTGGGCCGGGGTGGCCGCCCCGTCCATTATCTCGGCCATCACCTCGGCCGCCTCCTCGGCCGAAAGGTCCTCACCGGCCGTCAGCTTGGCAATAGCTTCCCGAATCATCCCTTACCTCCTGGCGACATGTTAAGAAGTTTTTTAGAATCGCCTTTCCGTATTCGGTCATGACCGATTCGGGGTGGAACTGTACCCCCTCCACCGGAAACTGCCGGTGCCGGAGGCCCATGATGAGTCCCCGCTCCGTCCGGGCCGTAACTTCCAGGCAGGCCGGAAGGCCGTCGGGGGCCACCACCAGGGAGTGGTAGCGGATGGCCCGGAAGGGGTTCGGCACTCCCCGAAATACCCCCCGGCCGTCGTGGTAGATAAGGGAGGTCTTCCCGTGGTAAAGCTCGTCGGCCCGGACCACCCGGCCCCCGAAGGCCTCCCCGATGCACTGGTGGCCCAGGCACACCCCCAGGATGGGCACCCGGGGACCCAGGCGGCGGACCACCTCCAGGGAGATGCCGGCCTCCCGGGGAGTGCAGGGGCCGGGGGAGATAACCACCTTTTCCGGCCGGAGGGCCTCCACCTCCTCGACGGTAACCTCGTCGTTTCGGGCCACCTCCACCCGGGCCCCCAGCTCCGAAAGGTATTGGTAAAGGTTATACGTGAAGCTGTCGTAGTTATCAATGAGCAGGATCACCAACCCACCTCCCCAAGGCCTTCGGCTAGGTCGATGGCCCGGAGGAGGGCCCGGGCCTTATTTACCGTTTCCTGGAATTCCGCTTCGGGCCGGGAGTCGGCCACGATGCCGGCCCCGGCCTGGACGTACCCGACCCCGTCCTTTAAGATGACGGTCCGGATGGTGATGGCCGTATCCAGGTTGCCGTTGAACCCCACGTAGCCCACCGCCCCCCCGTAGGGACCCCGGCGGTCCGGCTCCAGCTCCGAGATTATCTGCATCGCCCGGACCTTGGGGGCCCCGGAGAGGGTGCCGGCCGGGAAGCACGACCGGAGGGCGTCGAAGGGGGTCCGGTCGGGCCGGAGCCGGCCGGTGACGTGGGAGACCAGGTGCATCACGTGGGAGTAGCGCTCCACCTCCATTAGCTGGGTGACCTTTACCGTGCCCGGGACGGCCACCCGGCCCACGTCGTTGCGGGCCAGGTCCACCAGCATGATGTGCTCGGCCCGCTCCTTTTCGTCGGACCTGAGCTCGGCTTCCAGGGCCGCATCCTCCTCGGAGGTGGCGCCCCGGGGCCGGGTGCCGGCGATGGGGTGGACCTCGACGAGGCCGTCCTCAACCCGGACGAGCATCTCCGGGGAGGCCCCCACCAGGTGGAAATCCCCGAGGGCCAGCAGGAACATATAGGGCGAAGGGTTGATGTGGCGGAGGGCCCGGTAAATGGCCAGGGGGCCGGCGGCGGTGGGCCGGCTGAAACGCTGGGAAAGGACGGCTTGGATAATGTCCCCGGCCCGGATGTACTCGAGGGTGCGCCCGACAATCCGGATAAACCCTTCGGCGGTCAGGTTTGACGTCACCGGTACCTCCCCGCCCCCCGTCCGCCCGGGAAGCCGGGGGGCCGGGCCCGGGGAACCGGGAGACCGATCCAGGCGGTCAACCACCGCCTCCACCCGCTCCCCGGCCTTAAGGTACTCCTGCCGGACGTCCCCGTCGCCGCAGACCAGGCTCAAGGCCAGCATCCGGTGCTTGAGGTGGTCGAAGACCAGGACGGTGTCCGCCAGCATGAAGACGGCCTCCGGCAGGCCGAGGGGGTTCGCCTCCGGGAGGGAAACCCTGGGCTCGAAGAAGCGGACCACATCGTAGGCCAGGTAGCCGATGGCCCCCCCGACAAACCGGGGCAGGCCCGGCAGGCCCACCACTTCCTGCCGACCCACCAGCTTTTCGACAAGCGGCAGTGGGTTCTCACCTCGAACGGTAAGTACCCGGCGGGGCCCGGCCCCGATGAAGCTGAACCTTCCCAGCCGCTCGCCCCCTTCCACGCTTTCCAGCAGAAAGGCGTAGGGTTCGCCGGCGGCCAGCTTGATATAGGCCGAGACAGGGGTTTCCAGGTCGGCCAGCAGTTCGGCGTAGACGGGTACCAGCCGGCCCGGCCCGGCCAGGGTCCGGACCTCTCCCAGGGGCGGCTCCAGTCTCACCCGACCAGGACCTCCCGCCGCCGGAAGTAGGTGAGGCCCATGGCCTCCTCGGCCAGCCGGAGGGTTTCCTGGGCCTCCCGGCGGGCCACCTTACTGCCCTCGATGAGGATCTCCTCCACGACCCCCGGCCGCCTTTCGAACTCCGCCCGCCGCTGCCTGATGGGCTCCAGGAACCGGTTGAGGGCCCGGGCCAGCTTCTGCTTAACCTCCACGTCCCCCACCTTGCCCTGCCGGTAGCGGCGCTTTAGGTCTTCGACCTCCTCCCGGTCGGGATTAAAAAGTTCGTGGTAGATAAAGACCGGGTTTCCCCGGGTCCGACCCGGAATGTCGGCCCGGATGCGCCGGGGGTCGGTGTACATCCGCATCACCTTTTGGGTCACCGTTTGTTCGTCGTCCGAAAGAAAGATGGCGTTGCCCAGGGATTTGCTCATCTTCTTCTGGCCGTCGATTCCGGGCAGGATGGGCGAGCGGCCCAGGAGCACCTGGGGCTCGGGGAAGACCCGGCCGTAAAGGTGATTAAACCGGCGGGCCACCTCCCGGGTGAGCTCCACGTGGGCCACGTTGTCCTTGCCCACCGGGACCACGTCGGCCCGGACCATCAGGATATCGGCCGACTGCAGAACCGGGTACCCCAGCAGGCCGTAGGGTATCGCCTCGAGGCCGGCATCCCGGGCCATCTGCTTGATGGTCGGGATCCGCTGGAGCCGGGGCACGGTGACCAGCATTGAGAAGAGGAGGTGCAGGGTGGTCACCTCCGGAACCAGCGACTGCAGGTAGATGGTGCTTTTGTTCGGGTCGATGCCCACCGCCAGGTAATCGAGGACCATTTCCCGAATGTTTTCGGGGATTTCGGCGATATCCTGACGGGTGGGGCGGGTGGTCAGGGCGTGATAATCCGCAACTAGGAAAAAGCACTCGTACTCGTCCTGGAGCTTGACCCGGTTCTCCAGGGAGCCCACGTAGTGGCCCAGGTGCAGCTTGCCCGTGGGCCGGTCTCCGGTAAGCAAACGGCCTTTTTTACCTTGACGAACTTCCACGGCTTATCCCCTCCTTTCAGTCGCCCGTGACGGGAACCTCTGGCAGACCCTTCAACGCCGCTTCGACCCGCTCCCGGGGGTAGGCGTAGTCTTCCAGCTTGCCGGCCAGGTACTGCTCGTAGGCGGCCAGGTCGAAGTGGCCGTGGCCGCTCAGGTTGAACAAAATCGCCTGGGGCCGGCCGGCTTCCCGGGCCTCCAGGGCCAGGTCGACGGCCGCCTTGATGGCGTGGGCCGACTCGGGGGCCGGGACGATACCTTCGGCCCGGGCGAATTCCACCGCGGCCTTAAATACCGCCGTCTGGTGTTCGGCCCGGGCCTCGATGACCCCCTTGTCGTAAAGGAGGCTTACGATGGGCGCCATCCCGTGGTATCGCAGGCCGCCGGCGTGAATTCCCGGGGGCACGAAGGTGTGGCCGAGGGTATGCATCTTGAGAAGTGGGGTGGTGCCGGCGGTGTCCCCGAAATCGTAAGTATAAACGCCCCGGGTCAGGCTGGGGCAGGCCTCAGGCTCCACCGCAATTACCCGGGTGGGCCTCCCCTTAAGCTTATCGGCCACGAAGGGGAAGGCCAGGCCGGCGAAGTTGGACCCACCACCCACGCAGCCGATGACCACGTCCGGGTAGTCGCCCGCCAGCTCGAGTTGCTTTTTAGCCTCAAGGCCGATTACGGTTTGGTGCAAGAGCACGTGGTTGAGGACGCTGCCCAGGGAGTACTTGGTATCCTCCCGGCTAGCCGCATCTTCTACGGCCTCGCTGATGGCGATGCCCAGGCTGCCCGGCGAGTCGGGGTTTTCGGCCAGCACGGCCCGTCCGGCCTGGGTGTCGGGGCTCGGGCTGGGTACCACCCGGGCGCCCCACGTCTCCATCAGCACCCGCCGGTAGGGCTTCTGGTAATAGCTGACCTTGACCATGTAGACCTTGCACTCCAGGCCGAAGAAGCTGCAGGCCATGGCCAGGGCGCTCCCCCACTGCCCGGCCCCCGTCTCGGTGGTGAGGCGGCGGACGCCTTCGGCCTTGTTGTAAAAGGCCTGGGCCACGGCGGTGTTCGGCTTGTGGCTTCCGGCCGGGCTCACGCCTTCGTACTTGTAATAGATGCGGGCCGGGGTTCCCAGCGCCTTTTCCAGCCGGCGGGCCCGGAACAGGGGGGTAGGCCGCCAGAGGCGGTAAACCTCCCGCACCGGCTCCGGGATCTCCACTTCCCGCTCGGTGGTCACCTCCTGGGCGATGAGGGCCCTGGGAAAGAGGGGGGCTAAGTCGTCCGGGCCGACGGGCCGGCCGGTGGCCGGGTGGATGACCGGCGGCAGCGGGAAGGGAAGGTCTGCCAGGATGTTATACCAGTACCTGGGCATATCCTCTTCGGTTAGGACGTATTTAACCGTAGACATCGGCTCCTCCTGGGTGCTTAAGATCAAAAAGCCTCTCGTCCGAAGGGACGAGAGGCTTTTAAGCCTTCGTGGTGCCACCCTACTTCGGCCGCCCGGCACGGCCCTCAACGGCGGGTACGGCCGGACCGGCAGCCGCCGCCATGGGGCGGCTGGCGGCCGGGGATTCGGCCCGACGATACCCTACGCCCTGATAACGGTGGCAACTCCGGCAACGCCTACTCCCGCCCGGGGGGCGATTTCGGGTTGCGGTTCCCGGGTCCATTCAGCCCCTGCGCCGGCACCGGGCTTCCACCTTGCCCCGGCTCTCTGGGCTGCGCCGCCGGGCCTTTTAAGGGCCCCACACGGAGCCTACTAGTCCCGTTCGCAGCCGTTGGGACGTTTTGAATTTTTCACCAATAATCTAGCAACCAGGACCGGCTTTGTCAAGGGCCGGCCGAACGCGGCCTTGAGCAGGCGTTGGGGAGGGGTATAATATAATAGGCTTACGGGCGATGGGTCCCGCCCGGCCGCCCCCCTGGGCGGCGAACCGGCTCGAACCCCGAGCCTGATGGCCCCTACCGTGGGAAACTGCGGCAGGGGCCTTTTTGTGTCCCTGCCACCAAAGGAGGTTCGCGAAATGGCTGACCTTTACGTCGCGACCGTGCTCTCCGCCATGGTGCTGGTGGCCAGCATGCTATCCGTCGAGCTGGGTATCTCGGTCGCCATAATCGAGATACTCCTCGGGGTCGTTGCCGGAAACGTATTCGGTATTCAGCCGACACCGTGGGTCAACTTCATTGCCGGGTTTGCCAGCATCGTCCTCACGTTCCTGGCCGGGGCCGAGGTGGACCCCGACCTCCTCCGGGCGAGGCTCAAAGAAAGCCTCCTTATCGGCGGACTCTCTTTCCTGGCGCCCTTCGCGTTGGCGTGGGCCTTTACCCGGCTGGTCCTGGGCTGGGAGCCGCGGGCCGCCCAGGTCGCGGGCGTCGCCCTCTCGACCACGAGCCTGGCCGTGGTTTATGCCGTGCTCGTGGAGACCGGACTGAGCGGGACGGGTCTGGGCAAGCTGTTGATGGCCGCAACCTTCGTCACCGACTTCGGCACGGCGGCCGCCCTCTCCCTGCTCTTCATCACCCCGTCGCCCTGGATACTTGCCTTTATCGCCGCGTCCGCCGCGGCCATCGTCATCATGCCCAGGCTGGAGCCCTGGTTCTTCCCCCGGTACGGCAACCGGGTCATCGAACCGGAGATCAAGGGCGCCTTTGCCGTCCTCTTCATGCTGATGTTCTTCGGCGAGCTGGCCCAGAGCCACGCCGTTCTCCCCGCCTTTCTCCTTGGGCTGGCCGTGGCCCGCATCTTTCAGCGTCACCGCCTGGAGCTTCAGCGCTTTCGGGTCGTGGCCTTCGCCTTTCTCACACCCTTCTTCTTCCTGAAGGGCGGAATGAACATATCGGTCGGGGCGGTGCTGGCCAACCTGGGCACTGTATCCCTCCTCTTCGGGCTAAAGGTCGCCGCCAAGATTCTGGCCGTCTATCCCATCGCCCGCCGGTACGTCCCGGAAGGGGCCTGGTATCTTACCCTGCTGATGAGCACGGGCCTTACGTTCGGGACCATCTCGTCGGTCTACGGCCTTAATGCCGGCATCATCGACCGGTCCCAGTTCTCGGTACTGGTCACCGTCGTCCTGCTCACGGCGGTGGTCCCCACGCTAGTGGCCCAGCGGTGGTTCGCCCCGGCCACCGAGACCCAGGAGAAAGAAAAAGCCGGCGAGATGGTCTCCGAACCGGTGACGACCGACGGGGTAGACTAAAGCGGAGGCACGGACTGACCCTTTATCGACGGATTCTCGTTGCCCTGGACGGTTCGGAAGCCTCGAGGCGGGCCCTCCGGGCGGCCCTGGAGCTTGCCCGGGCGCTGGGAGCAAACCTGCATGCCGTCGGGGTGGAGGAGCACCTGCCCCGCTACGCCGCCACCCTTGGGGAAGTGCAGGAGGCGAAGGCCGAGGCCAATGCCTTCTTCGAGGAAGTTATGGCCGGGGCCAGGGCCCTCGCCGCTGAATACGGCATTCCCCTCACCACCGAGGTCCGGGCCGGCAACGCCGCCCAGCAGATTATCAAAGCGGCCCGTCAGGGCGGATTTGATTTGATCGTCCTGGGGGCCCGCGGCCACAGCTTTCTGGAGCACTTTCTGCTGGGGTCCACTACCGACCGGGTGGTGGACCACGCCCCGTGCTCGGTCCTGGTGGTCCGGTAGTGCCGATGGTTCCCGAGGCCCTCCGCCGGCGCCGGGCCCTGGGGTTTATTATCCTGCTGGGCCTGGTGAGCCTCTTCGGCGACATGACCTACGAGGGGGCCCGGAGCATCTCGGGCCCCTTCCTGGCTGCCCTCGGGGCGTCCGGGGCGGCGGTGGGAATTGTGGCCGGCCTGGGCGAGCTCTTAGGTTACGTGCTCCGGCTCGCCTCAGGTTACCTGGCCGACCGGACCCGCCGGTACTGGGCGGTAACCGTCGGCGGCTATCTCCTCAACCTGCTGGCTGTTCCGGCCATGGCCCTGGCCAGCCGGTGGGAAGTGGCCGGTGCCCTGATTCTGGCCGAGCGCACGGGCAAGGCGGTCCGAACCCCGGCCCGGGACGCAATGCTCTCCCACGCCGCCCGGCAGACCGGGGCCGGCTGGGGTTTCGGCCTGCACGAGGCGCTAGACCAGGTCGGCGCCGTTGCCGGGCCGCTGGCCGTCTTCGGCATCCTTGGCGCCGTGGGTGACTACCGGGCGGCCTTCGGGGCGCTCCTGGTGCCCGCGGCGGCCGCCCTGAGCCTGCTCATCCTTGCCCGACTCCTTTACCCGAGGCCGCACGAGCTGGAGGTCGAACGCCCCGACTTTGAGACCGCCGGCCTGCCCCGGGTCTTCTGGGTTTACCTGGTAGCCGTGGGCCTGGTCGCCGCCGGCTACGCCGACTTCGCCCTCATCGGTTACCACCTGGAGCGGACGGCGACCGTCCCGGCCAGTGCCATTCCCATCCTGTACGCCCTGGCCATGGCCGTCGACGCCGTCACCGCCCTCATTGCCGGGTATCTCTTTGACCGGGTCGGGTTCCGGGTCCTGGCTGGGACGGCCCTGGTTGCCAGTCCCTTTGCGCCGCTGGTTTTCGGTTCGAACCCCATCGCCGCGGCCATCGGGACCGTCCTGTGGGGCATCGGCCTGGGGGCCCAGGAATCCGTCATGCGGGCGGCCGTCGCCGGGATGGTGTCCCCCGACCGGCGGGCCACCGCCTACGGTATCCTCAACGCCGGCTATGGGCTGATGTGGTTTGCCGGAAGCGCGGTAATGGGCGCCCTCTACGACGTTTCCCTGGAATGGCTCATCGGCTTCTCGCTGGCCCTCGAGCTTGCGGCCGTTCTGGGGTTCGTCTTTGCCGGGTGGGGCTGGGCCTCGCGGCCGAAGGGCAACGGCGAACCTGACAGGTGACCGGACAAGGCGAATGGTAGTGTCGGCCCCCCCGCCTCGGCCGGCGGTACCCCCTCGAAGTGATATAATCTATGTGATAAGGCGATGGAGCCCGCCGGGGCGGCCCCGCAGGCCGCCCGAACCGCCGGAAGGCTGATGGCTCCTGGTCCAGACTCGGACCAGGAGCTATTTATTTTGGGCAACGTGGCAGATGGGACGGTTTCCAGGGGGTCTGAGCGACCGTCACCCGGCCCGAAAACCCGGGCGGGAAAGTTCTCTAACGGCCGGCGGCCAGACCGGTCCTCTTTCCTTGTCTGATGGGGAGGTGCATTTCCTTTACTGGTTCATCCAGGGGAGCATCATGAACCCCGAGACCCGCTGGCAACTGCGGCGGGCCTGGGGCTTCTGCCAGCGGCATGCGCTGGCCCACCTGGCCGTGGAGTTCGCCTTCCGTAACGGCTGGGTGCACGGTTGCGCGGTGCTCTATGACGATATCATGGACCGGGCCCGGCTCGCCTTTGGTGGCCCGCTCCGGCTCGGCCTGTGGCTGGCCCTCCGTCTCCGCAAGACGGCTCCCTGCCTGATGTGCGAGCTGGGTTTTGGCCCGCACTCGGCCGCGACGGCGCCTGCTGATCTCCTGAGCCGGGGTCGTGAGGCGGCCGGCCTCCAGGCTTTCGGTCTCATCACCGAGCCGTACTGGCGGCCGGCGGTCTGCGCCCACTGTCTGGGCCAGCCCCCAACACCCCGAAGCCCCAGGTGCCGGCCTCATCTTGTCGCCGATATACTGGCCCGTCGTCCGGTTGACCTTCCCGCCCAGGAGGAGCTGGTGGTGTCAGTTTGCCGGGCGGTGAGCCGCTATTCGCGCTCCTTCCGGCTGGAGTTCCAGGGGACCGACACCGTGGAGGACCGCGCCGGTCTGATTGCCGCCATCTGCTGGTGCAGCGGGTGGTCGGAATGGCTGCGACTCCTAACAGGGGAGAAGGTGTAAGATGAGTTCCGGAATGCTGGTCAGAGAGATTATGACACCCAACGTAGTAACGGTGGGTCCGGACGAACCCCTCCGCCGGGCCGGCGAACTGATGTTGCGGCACGGCCTTGATGCCCTGCCGGTGGTGGACGGGGCGGGAAAGGTGGTGGGGATGGTCGGTCTCAAAGACCTGCTGGCCGCCCCCGCTCGGGTAATCCACACGGGCGCCCGCGACCGGTATATCAGCAGATATACGGACCTGGCGGCCAAGCGCGACGTCATCGGCCGGCTCAAGGTGGCCGACATGATGGCTCGACCGGTCCTGTCTGTTTCGGCGGATACGCCGGTAGAGGAGGTCATTGCCCTCTTCGTCAATCGGGGGCTGCATCCGCTCCCGGTGGTAACGGACGGGCGGCTGGTCGGCATCGTCGGCCGGGCGGATATCCTCCGGGTCTTGCTCGACTCTCAGCCCAGGGACGCTACGGTCTAATGGGACTAGCAACCCTTGACCTGTGGGAGAGCCTGAGACGGTCTGGCTGTCCCGTCTGCCGGACTCAGGCCCAGTCCGAGCGGCGCTACGCCGTCAACCTGCTCTGGGAGAACGTCAATGACCCCGGCGTCCGGTCCCGACTCCTGGCATCCCACGGGTTCTGCGGACCCCACCTCCGGCTCCTCCTTGGCCTGGCCGACCGCGAACTGGGCAGCCGTCTCGGCCTGGCCATTATCTACGAACACTTGACCCGGGACCTCATCCGCCGGGTTGGCGGGCTGGTGCGCCCGAACCCGACGGCTCGCCGGGTGTTCGGCCCGGCCCGACTTCCGGCTCGGCGCCAGTTCAGGGAGCTGACCCCCGCCGGGGAGTGCCCGGTCTGCGCCGTCGGCCGGGAGGCAGCCGAACGGAACCTGGGGTTTCTCATTGACAACCTCGGGTCAGCGGGGTGGCGGGAGGCCTGGAAAACTTCCGACGGCCTCTGCCGGCCCCACCTGGTCCGGGGGCTCGCCGTCGCGGCCGCGGCCAATCCCGACGTTTTCGACTTCCTCTGGCAGGATGCCCTGGGCCGGCTGGAAACCCTGCGGCACAACCTGGCCGAATTCATCCGCAAGCAGGCCTGGGAGCACCGGGGTGAACCGGTCTCCCCGGCCGAGGCGGGGGCGGTGGAGGCGGCCGCGGCCTTTTTCACCGGATGGACCGCCGGCGACGGGTAACTTTGGGAGGGCGCGGCTATGCAAGAAACGGATATCCGA
>DAOUCL010000088.1:0-2342 GCA_034432015.1 Dehalococcoidia bacterium | reverse complement strand
CGGCCAGGGCCAGCCGCCCCACCTCCGCCAGCCGGGCCGGTTCGATATTTTCGGGCCGGTCGCCGGCCGTATGGTAGGCCGGGTCGTCGGGCCGCCAGAAGAAAAGGGCCGGGATATTTTCCCGGATAAAGTTGGCGTGGTCGCTTCCCCCGCCCTGGTCCGGGGGGAGCCGCTCGGGCCGCAGGCCCAGGTTTGCGGCCAGCTCCACGGCCAGGTTAACCAGCTCCGGGCTGCCCCCGAGCCGCAGCCGCTCTCCGACCCCGACCATGTCCAGGTTAAGCATGGCGATTATCCGGTGCTTAGTCTCCCCGTCCAGGTTCCGGACGTACTCGGCGCTGCCCATAAGGCCGTTTTCCTCGGCCCCGAAGAGGATAACACGGACCTCGTGGGGGTAGCCAGCCGCCGCCAGAATCCGGGCAAGCTCCAGGCTGATGGCCGTTCCGGAGGCGTTATCGTTGGCCCCGGGCCCCTCCGGGACCGAGTCGTAATGGCCCCCGATGATGACCACCTTGCCGGAGGTTCCGGGCCTTACGGCCACCACGTTCTGGTCGGCCACCTCCCGGACCTCGGCCCGGACCACCAGCTCGGCTTCCAGCCGGCCGTTTCGAAGTTGCTCGGCCAGGGCCGTGCCGTCCTCCTGGCTTATGGATACCGCCGGGACCGGTCCCGGCTCGCCCAGGGTGCCCCGGAAATTGCCCGGCTGGTTGTTGTAGATGATAACCCCGACGGCCCCGGCCGCGGCGGCGTTGCGAACCTTCTCCCGGAAAGTGATGGCCCCCCGCTGAACGAGCGCAATTTTGCCCGGCAGGTCGGCCGCGGCCACGTCCTCGGGCCGCCCCAGCCCGGCCGCCGCCAGCGGCGCCCGAAGGGAACCGGCCGGCGAATCCCGGAGGGTGTTGGCGCTCACCGGTCGGCCGCCCACAATCCGAAGGTCGCTGCCCCGGTCAACGTAATCCCGGAAGGTGAAGGGTTGGGTTTCGGCCCGGTAGCCCAGGGCCCTGAGCTGCCCGGCCAGGTACTCGGCGGCCCGGCGGGAGGCCTCCGACCCGGCGGGCCGGGTACCGACTTCCCCGGCCAGAAACCGGATGGTGGCCATAACCCGCTCGGTGTCGAAGGCGGGGGCCGTCGGGGGTGGGGTTGGGCTGGGGGCCTGGCGGACGGCCGGTGGGCCGGCGCAGGCCGCCACCGCCAGGAGACAAATCACCCCAAGGACCCCGGTCCCCACAGGGCGCAATCTCATCCCCCAGATCATAACCGATTTGGTCCCGCCTCAGACCGGACGCCGCCGCTTCGTTGCCGCCTTGGCCGATTCGGCTTCGGAGAGGCCCAGCCGGGCGAGGGCGTCCAGGAGCATCGCCCGGAAAAGCTCCCGGTCCGGGCCGCGGATTACGGCCTGCTCGTGGGCCTCGGTGAGCACTGCCGGGTAGCCGTCGCCCCGCTGGACCTGGTCCCAGACCAGGGCATGGCAAAGGCCCAGCAGTTCGGGGTCCTCGGCGACAAACCAGGGCACCTCTACCCGGGCGATTTCAGGCCCCGCATTAAGGTAAAAAAAGCCGACCCGGTGGGGCCCATAAAGCTCCCGGATTACCGACGACTGGGACTCAAAGAGGCCGGTGCGTTCCCCCGGCCCCAGCCCCCGGAAGAGGTCGGCGTCCAGGACCCCGCCCACGTCGTCACAGGCGCGGCCGTCGAAGGCCGACCGGCTGGGACAGTGGGCGGCGCAGGCGGTGGGGTCGAAAGGACAGATAAAGAGCCGGAGGGTATTGACCACCTCGGCGCTCTGGGGGCGGCTGATATACCCGGCCGCCGCCACCCGACGGCCCCTTTCGGCCAGCCGGTGGAGCCGGTCGAAAAGGGGCAAAAGCTCGTGACGGATAAGCTGCTCCCGGACGAAGGCTTCAACCCGCCGCCCGGCCAGACCCCACATCACCAGCGACCCGTCCAGCAGAAGCAGGAGGGGCACCCCGGCCGGGGCCGCTTCGGCCAGCTCTACCCCCTTCCGCAGCTCCTCAAGAAAGCGGCGGGCGGCCAGAACGGCCCCCTCCACCCGGACCTGCCGGGAGCTGTCGGCCGGGTCGGTAAGGACCAGTTCGTCGGGCCGGTAATGCCAGGCGGGCTCCGAGAAGAGGCGGGCCTCGGGGGCGGCGCCGTAGCGGACTAGGGCCACCCCCACGTTGATAAGGTAGCTCCAGACGGGAAGGTGGCGGTCGGGCTGAATCTGGGACCCGTCCACCCCGACGGCCACGTAGTCGGCCGGGGCCGCCGGGGGCGGCGGTGGGGGAAGGGCCGGACCGACCGGCACCGCCGCCAGCCAGGTGGTCCGGCCGGACAGGCTCTGGGTG
>DAOUCL010000087.1:0-3031 GCA_034432015.1 Dehalococcoidia bacterium | reverse complement strand
AGGGGTTCTTGATGCCCAGAAGGTTCTATCCTACCGTGGTCGAGTTAAGGGCAGCCGTCACTCAGGTGCTGCGCTTGCTTGAAGAACCCGAACTCAAAATCCAATGCACTGGGACTTAGCTGTTGGCCGGCTTCGGCCCAAACCCACCCCGAGAAATCCCACCTCGATGAGGGTGGCTCCCAAAACGGCCAGGGCGGCCGCCATGATGCCCGGCAGCCCGGTAAAGAGGGTGAGGACGGCGATAAGCAGGGCCAGGCCGACCAGGTAGGCCGTCACGGCTAGGCCCACCGGACCGGTGCGGCGGCGGGCGATGAGCCGGCCCCGGAGGAGGGCCCGCAAGCTCACCAGGACGGGCAGCACGGCCAACACCTGCACGGCCGGGCGGGCAAAATCCACCAGCCGACCGGGCAAACCCAGAAGCCCGCCCAGATAACCGTCGATTAGGGGAGTGAAGGCGAGGAGACCGAGGACGCCCGACCCCCAGATGCCCGCCCCTATGGTAAAAAAGGCAACCCGCCGGCTGTCTCCGGTCCTCCCCACGGCGATGACGGTCTGTTGAAGCATGCTGAGGGGGCTCCCCACCAGGTTCAGGGTTGAGTTGACCACCGGCCAGGCGGCCAGAGACAGCTCCGGCTGGGGCGCCCGGCCGATGCCGGCCGTGATGACCGGGGGCGCGGCGTTTAACAGCACCTGCATCCAGACGAGAGGCAAGTAAAACCGGAGGATGATTCCGGAGGTCAGGGGTGCCGAGCCCCGGGGTGGGTCTTCCTGGAGCACCCGGCCCACGGCGGGTCGGGACCACCAGGCGATCAGGAGGGACTCGGCCGCCACCCCCAGCGCCTCGGCCAGGGTTCCCAGGGCCGCCCCGGGCAGGCGGAAAAGGGCCGGCCCCCAGAAAACCACCGCCCCCAGGACCCCAAGCCGGACCAGGACGGCCCAGGCGATGGGCTTGGTCCGGCCGAAGCGGACCATAAGGCCCTGAAGGAAGCGGCGCAGGCCGATAAGGGGCGGCCAGATCACCAGAAATCGGACGGCCCCGGCCGCCTCCCGGCTAACCTCAGGTGGGAGCCCAAACCCGTCGACCAGGAGCCGATGGACAGTGGGGGTAAAATATAGAACAAAGCCCAGAAGGGTCAGCCCCAGGCCGGCGGCGGCCATAAAGAGGCCGAAGGCGAAAAAACTCTGACGGTCCCGGACGAGGGCGATACTACCCTCCAGCATCGAGATGATGGGGCCTTCGACGAAAACGGCCAGGTTGAAGGCCACCCCGAAGGCGGCCAGGGCGAGGGCGGGCTCGGGCAGACGGCTCAGGCCGGCGGCCACCACCGGGCCTTCTAGATTCATTACAAAGGCGCTGAAGGCCAGGGGGGCGGAGACGACGATAAGCTCCCGGTAGGACGGGTCGGCGGATGCGGCCACCGCCTCCCGCCTACTACCCATCCCCTTCCCGCTCCACCTGCCGGACCACCTGCTGGATGGTGTCCGGGGCGAAGCCCCGGCGGGCCAGCTGGCCCCACAGCCGCCGGCGCCGCTCTTCGGACGGCAGCTTGTCAAGGCGTCGGCGGAGGGACCGGGCCACCTTCAGGGCCGATTCGGCCTCGTCGAAGTCGGCCAGCACCTCCCCGACGGTTTCGCCCGGAAGGCCCTTCTGCCGAAGCTCGGCCCGGAGCAGATGTTCGCCCCGGGGGCTAAAGGCCTCCCGGCTTTCCCGCCAGAAGCGGCCGAAGGCGAGGTCGTCCAGGAGTCCCTGGGCCCGGAGCTTTTCTAAAGCCGCTTCGACCGTGGCCGGGTCAAAGCCTTTTCTAAGCAGGCGGGTTCGGACCTCCGCTTCGGACCGGGGACGGTAGGTTAAAAGCCGATAGGCCGCCGACAAGGCCCGCTCCAGGGCCGACTGCCGCTCCAGTTCGGCGACCTCCTCTCCGGAAAGGACCTTGCCCACGGCGAGGGAATACCGGTGGGCGGTGACCGGGTCCAGGCTGAAGGCGAAGCGGCCATCCAGGAAGACCCTGACAACGGGACCCGAGCGGGTTTCGGCGGTTTCGAGGGCGGTGACCGTTGGCATCCAGCTTGATTATAACCCAAGGACCCACCCAGGCTTTGCGATTTTCGGCCGGAGCCGACCCTTTGTCGGGGCGCACGGCCGTGCGCCCCAAAACCCGTGCGGGATCGGCAGGGACGCGCCTAAAAGGCTTGGGGTGGGCCTTGGCCTCGGCCTAGCCCCCGTCGCCGTGGGGGTCTGGGCCGGGCTCAGCAGGGCCCCCTCAACCGAGCCCCGAAGAAACTGGCGGAAGAGCCGCCCCGGCGGCCGTCGCCGTCTTCGTACGGCCGGGTCGGGTGGTCGCCCTGGCTTGGGATGCCAATCCCCCTCGGCTCGAGCTTTTCGACCCGGCTGAAGGCCGGACGGTGGTAACCGTAGAGATTTCGGCTCAACCCCGCCTATGAATATGGCTGTCCCGACGGCTGGCCGGGCTGCGGGACCTCCTGGGTGGCGGTTATCGACTTGGAGGCCGAAGCCCCGACGCCCCGAATGGTCCGGCTTCCCCGGGGTGCGGCTTAGGTATCCTGACGCCCACCGAAAGCAACACCGTGCTTGCCGCCTGCGCTTACCCGGTCAACGTCTGGCTGACCGACCCGAGCGGACTGTGGTCCGCCAGGACGACTTTACCCAGGAGGTCGGCCGGCTTAAGGGCCGAGGGCAGTCTGGTTATTATGCACGACGGCCGTTTATGCTAAGGGATGGGCGATTTGGGGTGGTGCTTCGGGACGGAACGGTCCTCGTCCGGCGGGCCGACGCCCTGACCGAGCTTCGGGCGCTGCCGGCAGGCAATGGGGTCGTCGACCAGTCTTACCCGCTGGGGAGGCGACGGGTTGCTCATCGTCTCTAGCCGTGACCCTGAGCCCTATCCGGCCGGGCTGGTGGTTTCGACCTGCGGACCGGGCGGGTACACCGGGATGTTGCCCTTGACCTGACCCGGTTTGCGGCCCCCTATAGGGAGGCGGCGGCCCTGGTCCTGAAAGAGGATGGCCGCCC
>DAOUCL010000086.1:0-1651 GCA_034432015.1 Dehalococcoidia bacterium | reverse complement strand
TCCAGGAGGTGGCCCTCGAGGCCTACGTACCCCGGAAGATCCCGGCCGACCTGGAGCTGGGCCTCGAGGCCACGGCTTTCTTTAACCCGAGCAACTTTGTCTTCCCCTTCGGGACCCACGTAGCCGTGGTGGAAGTGGACCCCGAGACGGGACAAGTAAAGCTTCTCAGGTACGTGGCCGTCGACGACTGCGGCCGGGTAATCAACCCGATGATTGTCGACGGCCAGGTCCACGGGGGGGTGGTCCACGGGCTGGGTCAGGCTCTCTGGGAATACATTGCTTACGACGAGCAGGGCAACCTGCTCACGGGGACCTGGCTCGACTACGCCATGCCCAAGGCCGCCGACCTGCCCTTCATCGAGACGGACCGGCTGGTGACGCCCTCCCCGGTCAACCCCCTGGGGGTGAAGGGCGCCGGGGAGACGGGTACGATCGCCTCGACTCCGGCCGTGGTTAACGCCGTTCTGGACGCCCTGGCCCCCTTCGGGGTGAAGCACATTGACATGCCCCTTACCCCGGAGCGGGTGTGGCGGGCCATCCGGGCCGCCCAAGGCTGAAAATTTAACCTAGCGCTAAGGAGGTTGGAAGGATGTTTCCGGCCGCTTTTGAATATTACGCCCCGACAACCCTGGAAGAGGCCCTGGAACTACTCCGGCGAAACCCGGAGGCCAAGGTTCTGGCCGGGGGTCACAGCCTGATCCCGGCGATGAAGCTCAGGCTGGCCACCCCGCCGGCCCTGGTGGATTTGCGCCGGATTCCGGGCCTCTCGGGCATTCGGATTGAGGGCGACCGCCTGGTCATCGGGGCGATGACCACGTATTATGACGTCCAGACATCGGACCTGGTCCGCCAGCACGTGCCGCTCCTGGCTGAGGCCACCGACGTGGTGGGGGACCTGCAGGTCCGCAACTGGGGAACGGTCGGGGGCAGCCTGGCCCACGCCGACCCGGCCGGCGACTACCCGGCCATCATGCTGGCCCTTGGGGCCGAAATCCGGGCCCGGGGACCCCAGGGCGAGCGGACCATCCCCATCGACCAGTTCTTCGTCGGGATGTTTACCACCGCCCTCCAGCCGGGGGAGGTGCTCACCGAGGTTCGGGTCCCGGTGATGGGGCCGGGCACGGGTGCCGCCTACGTCAAGTTCCCCCACCCGGCCTCCCGGTACGCGGTGGTGGGGGTCTGCGCCGTGGTCACCCGGGCGGATAACGTCTGCCGCCAGGCCCGCATCGCCGTCACCGGCGCCACCCTCCACGCCACCCGGGCCACCGCGGCCGAACAGGCCCTTCAGGGCCAGCCCCTTAACCCTGACACCATCCGGAGCGCCGCCGAGCGGGCCCCGGAGGGCCTCACCATCGTCGGCGACCGGGTCTTCGCCTCCGAAGAGTACCGGACCCACCTCGTCCGGGTGCTTACCCGGCGGGCCCTGACGGCGGCCGTCGAAAAGATCCGTTAAAGGAGGTCAGGCCATGGCCCAGACCGTCGCCCCGGGCAGGTTAATGGGCGCGCCTTTAAGGCGCAAAGAAGACCCCCGCTTTATTACCGGGCGGGGCAACTACGTGGACAACATCAAACTGGCGGGGATGTTTTACCTGGCGATCCTCCGGAGCCCCTACGCCCACGCCCGCATAAAGCGCATCGACACCTCCCGGGC
>DAOUCL010000085.1:0-3136 GCA_034432015.1 Dehalococcoidia bacterium | reverse complement strand
CAGCCGGGGTGCAGCCGCCCGGACGCCGATAGGGGCGGCCCAAGAAGAATCGGCTGGTCCGGTCCCGGCTCGGTCGGCGGAGACGGGCCGGACGAGAGATGGCGAGGCCGACTAAGCCTGTAGCAAGCCCGGCTGGGTCCTTCTCCGGACGGGGAGTTCGACTCTCCCCCGTCTCCACCGCCGCGCCCGCCCCTTAGGGGCGGGCGCCTGGCTTCTTAAGGCCCCTTAACCGGCCGCCGGGACGGGCTCCGGGCGCTTACCCTCACGGTGCTGACCGACACCGTACCCGCAGCGCTTGTTGTCGGCCTAGACGTGAAATAGAAACGTGATGACGTCGCCGTCGGCCAACGTATAGTTGCGCCCCTCAAGGCGGAGCAGTCCCTGCCGCCGGGCCTCGGCGATGGACCCCGCCCGCACCAGGTCCTCGAAATGCACCACCTCCGCCCGGATAAACCCCCGGGCCATGTCGGTGTGGACCGTACCGGCCGCCGTCACCGCATCCGCGCCGGCCGCAACCGGCCAGGCTCTCAGCTCGTCCCCTTTATAGGTGTAAAACAAAATCCAGCCGCTCCGCCGAAAGGCCCGCCAGACCAGCCGGTCCAGCGCCCCTTCAGGCAACCCATAGGCGGCCCGAAATTCCGCCCGCTCGGCCGGCGGCAAGCGGCAAAGCTCCAGCTCCAGACGGGCCGCCACCGCAACGCCCCCATCCGGCCCGTACGCCTCGGCGATTCGGGCCTCGAGGGCTTCGGCCTCGGAAATAAGCCTTTCGTCGATATTGAACACGATAAGCCACGGCTTGCGGGTAAGTAGCTGAAAGTTGCGCAGGACCCGCTCTTCCTCCCGGCTAAAACCGACCCTTTCCAGCAGGGTACCCCCTTCGAGGGCCTGGCGGGCCCGCTCGAGAACCTCCCGCTCCCGCTGAAGGGCCTCCCGCTCCGCCCCGCCCACCTTACCCCAGGTTTCGGCGATGCGCTCAAGCCGCCGCTCCACAATGACCAGGTCCCAAAGCACCAGCTCGGTCCGGGCGTCGGCTAGGTCCCGCCACGGGTCAACGGAGCCTCGGGGGTGGGGAACGGCCGGGTCGGAGAAGGCCCGAATGACCAGCGCCAAAAGGTCGGCCTCGGCTACCTCCGCCGGCAAAGAACCCCGCAGACTCCCCAGGGCCACGGGCGGGTCCGTAAAGGCCAGCCGGGCCGGGGTCACCTTTCGGGGCCGGAAGATCCCGGCCAGCCGCTCAAGCCTCTGGTCGGGCAGGTCCACCACCAGGACGTTCCCGGTCGGCTCCGAGCCCCGGCCCAGGGCCCGAAAGAGGGTCGTCCGGCCCGACCCGGGAAACCCGAGGAGGCTTGCCTGAATCATTCGGGGACGGCCTGCTTTACCCTGAGGGGAATTCCGGCAACCATCAGGTAGACGGTGTCGGCCCGGGCGGCCGCAAACTGGTTGACTTCCCCCATTAGGTCCTGGAAGAGCCGGCCCACTTCCGTGGCGGGGTGGACGCCCAGCCCGACCTCGTTGGAGACTAGGACCAGGGGCGCTCGGTTTTCTTCGGCCCACCGGAAGAGCCTGTCCAGCTCGTGCATGACCGCGTGGCGGGCCGAGGCGGCATCTTTTAAATTTAAAAGCCAGTTGCTGGTGAGGAGGGTCAGACAGTCGAGGAGCACCCCCTCAAAGGGGCCCGCCAGGCCCGCCAGCTTCTCAGCCGGACTCAGGGGTGCCTCCACGGTTTGCCAGCCCGGGGGGCGCTGGCGACGGTGGGCCTCAATCCGGGCGGCCATCTCGGGGTCGGTGACCACCGCCGTGGCCACGAAGATTACCCGGCCCTCGCCGGGCAGAAGTTGTTGGGCGAACCGGCTCTTCCCCGACCGGACGCCACCTAAGACCAGGCTTACCCGGTTCTCAACCCCCACGCTGCTCCTCGACCAGGGACATTATGAACCCCAGGTTTAAGTGGGTCCGCAGGACCCCGGCGATACGATCATACCCGGCCCGCCGGCTAAAGCGGGCCGGCCGACCCACCGGCGGAAGGCCCCGGAAGGCACGGAGCCGGTCGAGAAGCCGGCGCCGAAACTCCGGGTTCTCGAAGAGGCCGTGGACCGTCGTCCCAAAAACAAGGCCGCTTGCGTCGACGGCCCCGTCCTCCGCCGACAAGCCGTCGGGCCGGAACAGCTTAAAAACCGGCTCCCCGCCCGCCGTCCGGCCCATGTGAATCTCGTAGCCCAGAACCTCCAGGCCCTTCAGGCCCCAAAAGAGCCCATGGTCGACCAGAACTTGGGCCCGAACCCGCCAGGTAACTTTGTCCCGGCCAAACACCGTCACCACCGGCAGAAGCCCAAGGCCCGGAACCTCGGTCCGGTCGGACTCAACCCGGTCCGGGTCGTAAATGGCCCGCCCCAGCATCTGAAAGCCGCCGCAGATGCCCATAATGGGCGTCCCCGACGCCGCCCGGGCAACAACCCAGTCGGCCAGCCCCGACCGGCGCAGAAACCCCAGGTCGGCGACGGTGGTTTTCGACCCGGGAATAATAACCAGGTCGGGCCAGACCGCCGACGGCCGGTCGACAAACCGGACGGCCGTGTCGGGCTCGGCCTTGAGGGGGTCGAACTCGTCGAAGTTGCTGAGTCGGGGCAGGCGAAGGATGGCGATTTCCAGCTCGGCCCTGGCCGCGGCTTTATCGGTCAGGCCCACCGAATCCTCTTCGGCTATGTTGAGGTCGGGAATATAAGGGATTACGCCGATTACCGGCCGGCCGGTGAGCCGCTCCAGCCGGGCGATGCCGTCCCCCAGAAGGGCCGGGTCGCCCCGGAACTTGTTGATTATCAGGCCCCGAATCAGCCGTCGCTCGGCCGGGGTGAGCAGTTTCACCGTCCCGTAGAGGCTGGCGAAGACCCCGCCCCGGTCGATATCCCCGACCAGGAGCACCGGGGCCCCGGCAAAACGGGCCACGCGCATATTCGCCAGCTCGGTCGGGCGCAGATTTACCTCGGCCGGGCTTCCGGCCCCCTCGATAATAACCAGGTCGTATTCCTGGCGAAGGACCTCCAGCGACCGGCGGACCACGGGCCAGAGGCGCCCCCGGAGCCGGTAGTATTCCCGGGCCGGCACCGTCCCCCAGGGCCGGCCGAGGACCACCACCTGG
>DAOUCL010000084.1:0-11638 GCA_034432015.1 Dehalococcoidia bacterium | reverse complement strand
GCGCCTGAACCGGGCCGTGTAGCCCATAAGCCGCTCGGCCGGAACCTGTCTGACCATCGGTCCACCCTCCAGCTCAGTCTGCCAAGGTCTAGTTTACACCCAACTTATGGGTAAACTCCTGGAAAGGCCTTGCAAACCGTGGCCCCTTACATAAAATTAATTTAATTATAACCGAAAAAGCTAAGCCGGTCCGCGAGTTGCATTAAGGTTTTTTAAAATTTCTAAGACCTCCTCCCTAAAGGCGAACTCTTCGAAGAAATATTTCGCCTTCCGCCGCCAGTTGGGCCGCTCCCAGGAGGTCCCGGGCACGTTCTGGGGCTGCTCCTCCAACCACAGGTCTTCCAGGTTTACCAGAACCAGGGCCGCCTCGCTCCGGCCCAGGAAGGCCAGCAGGCCCCGAAGGACCGCCGCCGGGTGGGCCTCGTCGGGGCCCAGAAGCCCGGCCGCCCGCAAGAAGCCCAAAACCCCGGCCCGCAACCGCTCCCGGGCCGCCGTTTCGGCCGCCGCCCGGGCGTCGTCCAGCAGGCCCAGCTCCCGCCGGTCGGCGATGTCCCGTCCGGCCCAGAACCCGGCAAAGGGCGGGGTATCGTGGGTGTTAAGGGTGGCCACGCAGTTGGGCTCGGGGGGCCGGGGCGGGCCGTCGGGCCGGAGCTCGAACTGTAAGACATACATCCCAAGGAGGCCGTGCCGCTCCAGGGCGGGGTTCACCTCGGGGGGCACCGTTCCCAGGTTCTCCCCGACCACCCCGCAGCCGGTCCGGACCGATTCCAGGGTTACAACGGCGTAGAGCTCCCCGGCCGGGTACCGGACGTAGACCCCGTCCCGGGCGTCCAGGCCGGGAGGCAGCCAGAAGAGGCGGTGGAGACCCATCACGTGGTCGATTCGCAGCAGGGCCGCCCGGCGCATGGGGTGGCGCAGGGCGGCGATAAAATACCCGTAGCCGGCGGCCCGAAGCCGCTCCGGGTGCAGGGGCGGAAAGCCCCAGTCCTGCCCGCCGGTAAAGAACATGTCCGGGGGCGCTCCGGCCCGGGTTCCCAGGGCAAAAAGCTGCCGGTGACGCCAGACGTCGTAGCCGTCGGGGTGGACCCCCAGGGGCAGGTCCAGGTAAAGGCCCGAAAGGGTCCCCACCTGGCGCTCCGCCAGCCATTGGACGTAAAGGTGATAGCGAAAGGCCCCTTCGTCGAAATCGCCGGGTCCGACCCGGCCGGAACGGAGGGGCTCGGGCCAGCCGCCCCAACCGGTCCGGAGCCGCTCCCCAACGGCCCGGAAGCGGGCGTAGTCTTCCACCTCCGGCCGCTCCTTTAAAAAAGCCTGGAAATCGGGGTGGTCGGGGTATCGGCCGAAAAAGTCCTCGGCCAGCAGGCTTAAAACCCGGCGCTTCAGGCCGTAGGCCCGCCGGTAGTCCACCAGCGGCTCGGCCCGCAGGTTTCCCAGGGCCGACCGAAACTCCGGGTCCGAAGTCAGCTCGCGGGCCGCCCCGCACGCCCCGAAGTTCGGGGCGGCGGTCGGGTCGACGTAGAGTTCGTTCCAGAAGAGCCGGCTCACCGGGGCGTAAGGGCTGGGCTCGAAGGGCTCGTCTAAAAAGGCGGCCAGGAGGGGCAGAGTCCCCACCACCCGGCCCCCAAGGCCCCTCACCCAGTCGGCGAAGGCCCCAAGGTCGGTAAAATCCCCAAGCCCCCAGCTCCGGGCCGTTTGCAGGGCGTAGAGGGGGAGAAAGACCCCCCAGCCCCGGCCGGAAAAGGGGGCAGCCTTGAGGGGGGCCGATATGAGCAGGGCCTCGGCCCCGGCTCCGGGCCCGGCCTCCACCCGGAGGCGGTGGTAGCCGAGGGGCAGGCGACCTGGCAGGGTGACGGCCTTTGCCACCCGGGCCCCGTTGGGGTCCCGCCCCAGCGTCGGGCAACCCGCCAGCTCGACGTCCAGGCGGCGGACCTCGCCCCCTTCCAGTTCCAGGCTGAGCTTAACCCGGTCCGAATCGAGGCCGGCCGGGACCCGCAGGCCGATGGGTCCCGGCCGGCCGTCCCAGGCGACGTAGACGGGCTCTAAAGGCCTTTGCCAGCGGCCCAGCATCCGCTCCCGCCGAATTTCCCGGGCCTCCTCGGGCCTTTCGATGGGGATGCCGAAAGCCCGGAGGGCGGCCAGGAGGCGGTCGGGGCCCGCCCGGACCCGGCGGCCGGTGATGTCCCGGTAGCTGGTGTAGATGCCGCAATCCCGGGCCAGCCGGTAAAGTTCCAGAAGCTTTTGGAGTTCCACCGGCCTATTTTAGCCCGGGCCGCGGCCAAAGATATAATCAAGCTTGGGGATGGACGAAAAAAGCCTTATTAACCTCGAATTTCCTAAAGTTCGGGAGCGGCTGGCCGCCCACACCGCCTTTCCCCCGGCCCGGGAGCTGGCCTTAAGCCTTCTGCCCGCCACCGACTTCGGGCAGGTCGAGGCTGCCCTGGAGCTGACCCGGGAGGCGATTCGGCTGCTGGATGCCCGGCCGACATTTGACACCGGGGAGGCGGCGGACATCCGGCCCGTGGTCGAGCGGGCCGAACGGGGCGGGGTCCTCGACCCCCCCGCCCTCCTGGACGTGGCCCGGACGCTGGCCGCCGGCCGGCGGATTCGGGAGGAGCTTACGGCCCGGGCCGCCGCCTACCCGCGGCTTGCGGCCATCGCCGCCGGCATCCACCGGCTGGAGGGGCTCCAGCGGGAGATCGGGCAGGTTATCGGGCCCGGGGCGGAGGTGCGGGATGAGGCCAGCCCCCTCCTGGCCCGGATTCGGGCCCGGCGCCGGGAGGTCCAGGAGCAGATTACCCGGACCCTCCAGGGGATCATTGAGTCCCCGGCCGGCCGTCAGGCCCTCCAGGAGGGGGTCATCACCCTCCGCAACGGCCGATTTGTGGTCCCGGTCCGGGCCGACCAGCGGGGGGCGATTCCAGGGCTGGTTCAGGACGTTTCGGCCCGGGGCGCCACCCTTTTCGTCGAGCCCCTGGCCGTGGTCGAACTGAACAACCTCTACCGGGAGCTGGGCCTTGAGGAGGAGCGGGAGGTCCGGCGGGTCCTGCGCCGGCTCTCCGGTCGGGTCGGCCGCCTGGGGGGAATCTTGCGGGAAAATCTGGCCCGGCTGGCCGAAATCGAGCTGGCCCTGGCCAAGGCCCGCTTTGGCCGAAGCCTCCGGGGGACCATACCGGCCCTCGTCCGCTGGGTGGATGCCCGCCCCAACCCAGACCTACCGGCCCCCCGGCCATATCTCAAACTTATGGGCGCCCGCCACCCCCTCCTCACCGGGAAGGTAGTGCCCATCGACGTCTGGCTTGGGGGCCAATTCATCGCCCTGGTGATTACCGGCCCGAATACCGGGGGCAAAACCGTAACCCTCAAGACCATCGGCCTTCTGGCCCTGATGGCCCAGGCGGGACTGGCCATCCCGGCCGAAGCAGGGTCGTGTCTGCCCGTCTTTGACGGCATCTACGCCGACATTGGGGACGAGCAGAGTATCGAGCAGTCCCTTTCGACTTTCAGCTCCCACCTGACCAACATCGCCGGCTTTCTCAGCCGGGCTACCGACCGGTCGCTGGTTCTTCTAGACGAGCTGGGGGCCGGCACCGACCCCACCGAGGGGGCGGCCCTGGCCCGGGCCATCCTGGACCACCTGGTGCGGCGGGGCGTCTCCGCCGTCGTCACCTCCCACGCCCACAGCCTTAAGGTCTACGCCCAGGCCACCCCCGGGGTGGAAAACGCCAGCGTCGAGTTCGACCCCGAAACCCTGGCCCCCACCTACCGGCTGGCCATTGGGATTCCCGGCCGGAGCAATGCCTTCGCCATCGCCGCCCGGCTGGGCCTCGACCCGAAAATTCTGGCCGAGGCCCGGCGGCACCTTTCCGAAGGGGAGGCCGAAACCGACCGGCTGCTGGGGGCCCTGCAGGCCGAGAAGCGCCGCCTCGAACAGCTACGTCGGCAGCTGGAGGCCGAGCTGGGCCGGCTCCGGGCCAAAGAGGCCGAGGTTGAGGCCGAGCGGCAGGCCCTTCAGGCGGCCCGGGCCGAAGTCTTGGCCGAGGTCCGGCGGCGGGCCGAGGCGGAGGTGGAGCGGCTCCTGGCCGAGGCGGCCGCCCCGGCCGCCGACCCGGCCGGGCGGCAGCGGCGGCTTCGGGAGCTTCGGCGCCGGGTCCGGGGGCTGGGCCGGTGGGCCGAGCCCCCGGCCGACCGGCTCAAGCCAGGCGACCTGGTGCGGGTACCCGGCTTCTTCCGGCTCGGGCAGGTGGTGGAGCTGGCGGGCGAGGATGCGGTGGTGGCCGTGGGTCCCCTCCGGGTTGAGATACCCCGCTCCCGGCTGATGCCCGCCGACGGCGAGGCCCCGGACCGCCCCCAGGTGGAGCTGGTGGCCGGGCCGGCCGCCCCGCCCCCGGCCGAAATCCACCTGCGGGGCCTCACCGTGGAAGAGGCCCTCCGGCGGCTGGAAGCCTACCTGGACGACGCCTATTTGGCCGGCATAAGCCCGGTTCGGGTCGTCCACGGCCGGGGCACCGGCACCCTCCGGCGGGCCGTCCGGGAGTTTCTGGGCCGCCACCCCCTGGTCAGCCAGTTCCGGCCCGCCGAAGAGTTCGCCGGCGGCGATGGGGTTACCGTCGTTGAGCTGGCCGCCCGCCCGGGAGTCGCCCTCCGCCGCTGACGGGATGACCCTTTCCCCGGCCCAAGCTTCCCTGCTGGGGTGTCAGTGCGCCCAATCCCCGCCCCCGGAGCTTCTGACCGGAATCCGGCAGTTCAACGCCGGTGAGTTCTGGGAGTGCCACGAAACCCTGGAAGAAATCTGGCGGCGGGAGGCCGGACCGGTCCGGGAGCTTTACCGGGGCATTCTTCAGGTCGGGGTCGGTTTTCTCCACCTGAGGCGGGCCAATTACCGGGGGTCGGTAAGCCTGCTGGGCCGGGGCCTCCGCCGCCTGGAGCCCCTCCCGGCCGTCTGCCAGGGGGTCGACGTGGCCGACCTGCGGGCCCGCACCCGCTGGTGCCTGGAGAAACTGCTGGAGCTCGGGCCGGAACGGGTCCGGGATTTTCGGCCGGAGTGGGTGCCCCGGGTCCGGACGGTGGGCCCGGCCGCAACCGCGGAATGAAACCTGGGGAAAGGCTGGCGATTCTGGCCCTGGCCCTTGGGGTCTTTGGGGCCAGGGTACACCGGCTGGACTTTCAGCCCCTCTGGTTCGACGAGGGCTACACCCTCTTTTTCGCCACCCTCCCGTGGGCCTCGGCTTCGGCCGGGGGGGCCGAGCCCCACCCGCCCCTTTATTTTCTGCTGTTTAAGCTCTGGACGGCCGGGGCCGGCTTTGACCCCTTTTCCGCCCGCTATCTTTCGGTTTTGTTCAGCATCCTGCCGATTCCCCTGGCCTGGGCCCTGGGCCGCCGGCTCGGGGGCGGACCGGCCGGCGGCCTGCTGGCCGCCCTGGCCGTGGCCTTCAACCCCTTTCTCTGGTCCCACGCCCGGGAGGCCCGGATGTATTCTCTACTTCCGACCCTTGCCCTGGGCTTCGGGCTGGGCCTGGTGGGGGCCTGGCAAAAGCCGGAGGCCGGAAGGTACCGCCGGCTTCTGGCCATTACCCTGCTGGCCGGCCTTTACACCCACTATTTCTTCGGCCTCTTTGCCCTAGGTCCGGCCCTGGGGCTCACCCTTTTCCGGCCGGCCCTGCGGCCGGCCGTGGTCTTGCCGAGCCTCCTTTACCTCCCCTGGGTGGCCTGGGCGGCCCCGGACCTGCTGCGGGGGGCGGGGAGCCGGGGGGAAGGGTATGAGCCCCTCGGCCTCCTGGAATACGCCGCGGGCTACCTTCGGGCGGTGGGGGCCGGGGAAGGGTGCGGGCCCGGCTGTGCCCAGGGACCGTTGGGGGTCGTCCTGCTCCTGGTGGGGACGGCCGCCGGCCTGACCCGCCCCAGGCCCCCCGCCGTCCTCCTGTGGGCCGGTGTGGTGGGCGCCCTCAGCCTCGGCTTTCTGCTTCAGCTCAAATTCCCCTTCGGGGGCTACGTTCGGCTCCAGAGCCCCACCATCCCCCTCCTGCTCACCCTGACCTTGGCCGCCTTGGCCGGAGCTGTGGGCCGCCCCTTCCTGCGGACCCTACTGCCCGCCGTTTTTGCGGCCGGCCTGATGCTGACCGGCCTGCCCACCACCGTCCGGGAGTACCGGGAGAACCTCCGGCCCCTCGAAGACTACCGGCCCATCGCCCGCTGGCTTGCGGCCGCGGCCTGGCCCGACGACCTGGTGCTTTGCGACTTTCCGTGGCAGGTGGGGTATTTGCTGGCTTACCTGCCCGAGCCCAGGCCCAAACTCCTCTACCCGCCCAATCCCTTTGCCGGGGACCCACCCTTCCGGCGGAAGACGGAGGTCTGGTACCCGGCCTACCAGGCGCTGGGGGGGACCGGCGGGGGCGGGCTGGAGGGGCTGCTCCGCAGCCGCCTGGTTCTGGCCGAAAACCGCTGGTTCGGCAACACCCGACTGCTCCGCTTCGCCCCCCTCCCCGCCCAGACCCGGTGGGGCCGAAACGAGGGAACGGACAGCACCCCCAGGCTGGTCAGCTGGGCCCTGCCGGCGGCCCCCGTGGACGCCGGCCGGACGGCGGTGGTGGGCCTGGAATGGAACCTGGGCGCCGTTCCGGCCGACGGGTTAAAGGCCTTCGTCCACCTGGCCGCGGCCGACGAAGCCATCGTCGGCCAGGCCGACCTCCCCCTGGACACCCAGGCGGGCGGCCGGCTTCGGGTGGGCCTCCCCATCCCGGCGGGGACCCCCGCCGGGGAGTACCGGGTCTGGGCCGGCCTTTACCGGGCCGAGACCGGCGAGAGGCTCCAACCCGGACCGGGGGCAACCCCGGACCGCCGCGTCCCGCTGGGGACCGTCACCGTCAGCCGGCCCGAGTATACCCCCCGGCCCCGGAACTTCCCGGATGTTAACCTGGCGGCCGCCCAACCGAACCTGGGCCCCTATCGGCTTCTGGGGTTAAGCCTTTTAAACCTGACCAGCCCCCAGGCCGACGGCTGGGTGCGGCCCGGCGACCTCCTGGAGCTCCGGGTTTACCTAGGCGGCGAGGCCTTCTCAGGTAGTATCCGGGTCGAAGGGGAGGTTGACGGCCGCCGGGTTCGGCTGGGCCAGGCTGGCCTTGACGGATGTTACCCACCCTTTTGCCGGGTGCCCCTGCGGTTGGTCATCCCGCTGGAAGCCGATGGGGACCGGCTGCGCCTGGTAGCCACCCTGGAGGCGGACCGGGCCGAAGCCGAGCTGGGCCGGTGGGCCCTAAGACCTTAAGCTCTACCCGTCCGGCCGGCCACCGGGCCGGTAAAGATGTGGATGGCTTCCCCGTAGACGCCTAAGGCCGCCTCCTTAACGGCTTCGGAAAGGGTCGGGTGGGGATGGACCGCCCAGCCGAACTCCTTCGGCGTCCCCTCAAGGAGCCGGCCCAGGACCCCCTCGCTGATCAGTTCGGTAACCTCGGGCCCAATCATATGGATGCCGAGGATTTCGCCGTACTCGGCGTCGGCCACGATCTTAACGAAGCCCTCCGCCTCCCCCAGACCCAGGGCCTTGCCGTTGGCCCGGAAGGGGAATTTGCCCACCCGGACCTGGCGGCCGGACGCCCGGGCCTGGGCTTCCGTGACGCCGACGCTGGCTACCTGGGGGTTGCAGTAGGTGCACCGGGGCATGTCGGCGTAGTTTTTTACCGGGGGCGGGTTCAGGCCGGCGATGGTCTCGACGGCCACGATCCCCTGATGAGAAGCCACGTGGGCCAGGGGGAGCTTGCCCGTCACGTCCCCGATGGCCCAGATTCCCGGCACGTTGGTGCGCATCCGCTCGTCCACTTTCACCCAGCCCCGCTCCAGTTCCACCCCGACCTCCACAAGGCCCAGGCCCTGGGTGTTGGGGACGATGCCGATGCCCAGGAGAACCTGTTCGGCCGTCAGGGAGCTTGGGCCCTGGGGGCCGGAGAGTTCTAAGCGGACGCCCCCGTCCGTCAACTCGGCCTTTTCGACCTTTGTCCCCGTCATCACCTTGATCCCCTGCTTCTTAAAGGCCCGTTCCAGCTCAGCCGAAACCTCCTCGTCCTCCTGGGGAACCAGCCGGGGCAGCATCTCCAGGATGGTAACGTCTACCCCGTACGCCCTGAAAACGTAGGCGAATTCGACCCCGACCGCCCCGCCCCCGACGATAACCATCGAACGGGGTAGCTCCCGCAGGTTCACGGCGTGGTAGCTGGTGAGGACCCGCCGGCCGTCGGGCTCCAGGCCGGGGAGGCTCCGGGCCGAGCCCCCGGTGGCCACGATAATATTTTTGGTCCGCAGTTCCCGGCCCTCGGGCTTGACCACCACCAGGTCCCGGCCGGCCACATACCCTTGGCCGGCCAAGACTTCAACCCCGTTGCGGCTGAGGAGGAATTCGACGCCCCTTACCAGCCGCTCCACCACCTCCCGGCTCCGTTCATAGGCCCGGGCGTAGTCGAAGCTTAGGCCGTCGAACTTAAGGCCCCAGTAATCCGCCTGCCGGACCAGGTTGACGATGTCGGCGTTGCGGATGAGGGCCTTGGTGGGGATGCAGCCCCAGTTGAGGCACACCCCGCCGACCCGCTCCCGCTCCACCAGGGCCGTTTTCAGGCCGAGCTGGGCGGCCCGAATGGCCGCGACGTACCCGCCCGGTCCGCCGCCGATGACTACCACGTCGTACATGGCTTAAAACCTCCGGTTTAGATGAGGAGGGAGGCCGGGCTTTCCAGGAGCCGCTTAAACTCGCCCAGAAACTGGGCGGCCTCGGCCCCGTCGGTCACCCGGTGGTCCACCGAAATGGTAGCCTTCATCACGTCGGCTACTACAATTTGGTCGCCCCGGACCACCGGCCGGCGCTGAACCGACCCGGTGGCCAGAATGGCCGCATTAGGGGGGTTAATGATCGCGCTGAAGCTTTCGACGTTGTACATCCCCAGGTTGCTTACGGTAAACGTCCCCCCGACCTGGTCATCCGCCCGCAGCCGGCCCTCCCTGGCCCGCCGGGCCAGCTCCTTGGTCTCCCGGGCGATCTGGAAGATGCTTTTGCCGGCGGCGTCGTGGACCACCGGTGCCAGCAGGCCGTCGGGGGTCGCCACGGCCATGGCGATATTGACGGCCTTGAAAATCCGCAACCGGTCGCCGGCGAAGGCCGAATTGAGGCGGGGAAACTTTACCAGCGCCTTGGCCGCCGCCTTGATAATCAGGTCGTTGACCGAAAGGCGGGCGTCCTCTTCCAGTTGGGCGTTGAGTTGCTCCCGGAGGCGCATCGCCTCGGTCATCTCCACCTCCACCGTCACGTAAAAGTGGGGGGCCTGCTGCTTGCTTTCAGTCATCCGGCGGGCGATGGTCTGGCGCATCCGGGAGAGGGGCTCCTCGACGGCCTCGGGTACGGCGGCCGGGGGGGCCTCCGCCCGGGGGGGCGCGGGAGCGGCCGCGGCCGCCTGCTGCTCCCTAAGCCGGGCGGCAAAGGCCTCGACGTCCTCCCGGGTTATCCGGCCTTCCGGGCCGGTCCCCTTCACCTGTCTGAGGTCGATTCCCAGCTCCTCGGCCAGGCGCCGGGCCACCGGGGTGGCCTTGACCCTGACCTCTTCGGGGGCCTCCGTTGCGGCCGGAGCTTGGACCCCGGTCTGGGCCGCGGCCGGGGCAGGCGGCGCCTCAGCCTCCTTCAGGATGTCGTCGATGGGCTCGTCGGGGTCGGCGATAACGGCGATGAGGGTCCCGACGGGGACCCGACGGCCCTCCGGAAGGAGGATCTTGCGCAGAACCCCGGAGGCGAAGGCCTCCAGCTCCACCGTGGCCTTATCCGTCTCAATCTCGGCGATGACCTCGCCCCGCTGCACCGGCTCTCCCTCCCGCTTCCGCCAGCGGGCGACGGCCCCCTCGGTCATGTCGTACCCAAGCTGGGGCATGGTGACTCGGTAGGCCATCTACGATCCCCCTTTATCGAGCAGAGATTAATTATCTGCTAGACCCGGCTGCCCACCACCGACCGGACGGCCTCCACCACGTCGGCCTCATCGGGGACCACGTGGCGCTCCAAGTTCCGGTTATAGGGCATGGGGACCTCCAGCATCCCCACCCGAACCACCGGGGCGTCCAGGTAGTCGAAGGCCTGCTCGACGATGCGGGCCGCCACCTCCGCCCCCACCCCGAAGGACTTCCAGTCCTCCTCGACGATGAGCACGTGGTTGGTCTTTTTAACCGATTGGATAACCGTCTCCAGGTCGAGGGGCCGCAGGGTCCGCAGGTCCACGATTTCGCAGTCGACCCCTTCGGCCTCGAGCCGCCCGGCGGCGTTGAGGGCCACATGCACCATCCGGGCGTAGGCCACGATAGTAACGTTCCGGCCCGGCCGTTTGATATCAGCCAGACCGATGGGGACCACGTAATCCCCATCAGGAACCTCCCCCCGGATTCCGTAAAGCAGGGTGTGCTCGATGAAGAGCACGGGGTCTTCGTCCCGGATGGCGGCTTTAAGAAGCCCCTTGGCGTCGTAGGGGGTGGCGGGCATGACGACTTTGAGGCCCGGAACGTAACTGAAAATCGCCTCCAGAAACTGCGAGTGGGTCGCCCCCAGCTGGCCCCACCCGGCCGCCGTCCTGATGACGGCCGGGGCGTTGAACTGCCCCCCGAACATGTAGTAAATCTTGGCCAGGTGGTTGATGATCTGGTCGGCGGCCAGCAGGCTGAAGTTTATGGTCATCAGTTCGGCCACCGGCTTAAGCCCCCCGATGGCCGCCCCGGCGGCCAGCCCGACAATGGCAGCCTCGGCGATGGGGGTGTCCTTTACCCGCTTTTCGCCGAACTCTTCCAAAAGCCCCCGGGTCACGGCGTAAGAGCCGCCGTAAGCCCCGATGTCCTCGCCCATTAAAAAGACCCGCTCGTCCCGCTGCATCTCCTCCCGCAGCGCCTGCCGCAGGGCCTCCCGGAACGTAAGCTCAGGCATGGGTTACCCTCCGAACCGGACCTGGGTTGACGTAGACATATTCGGTGACGCTTTCGAGGGGCGGCTCGGGACTCTCTTCGGCAAACCGCACCGCCTCCTCCACCTCGGCCTCGACCTCCCGCTCGATGGCCGCCAGCTCATCCTCGGTGGCGTAGCCGTTCTCGACCAGAAATCTGCCCAACCGCGGGATAGGGTCCCGCTGGCGCCGCCACTCTTCTACCTCTTCCTTGCTCCGGTAAAGCTCCGGGTCGGCCATAGAGTGGCCCCGGAACCGGTAGGTGATCGCCTCGATAAAGTAGGGGCCATTTCCGGCCCGGACGTAATCCACCGCCCGGGCGGCCGCCTCCCGAACGGCCAAAACGTCCATCCCGTCCACCTGCTCCGACCGGATGCCGTAGACCCCGGCCCGGCGGTAAATTTCAGGGGTGGAACTGGCCCGGCGGACGTGGGTTCCCATCCCGTAAAAGTTGTTCTCACACAGAAACACCACCGGCAGCTTCCAGAGGGCGGCGATGTTCAGACCCTCGTGGAATTCCCCGATGTTGGTCGCCCCGTCCCCGAAAATGCACAGGACCACCTCGTCCAAGCCCCGGTACTGGATGGCCAGGGCCATCCCGCAGGCCAGGGGGATGTGTCCTCCGACGATGGCATACCCACCCCAAAACCGGAGCTTGGGGTCGGCCAGGTGCATGGAACCGCCCC
>DAOUCL010000083.1:0-3510 GCA_034432015.1 Dehalococcoidia bacterium | reverse complement strand
GGGGCGGTCCCGGCCGTCGGGCCCGCCGGGGGGCCAGGGCCTTATGACTGCCGGGCTAGCCTTGTCGGGGCGGCCGGCGGTGGTTTCGGGTAAGCCGGACCCCTACCCGGGGCGTAGCCGGTGGTTGGTTAACATAAATAGCCGTCGAAGTCCCGGGGATTTCCGGCGACCTCCGGTCGACGGCAGCAGGTGGTTAAGGTTTTAAAGATTTCGTGGCGGCCGGCCTTGACAGGGCCCCCATTCTCGGCTACAATTGGGCCAGAACGGGGGGAGCACCCCCACTCCGGGGTGCCTTTAAATCGCACCATAGTGGGATGGAAACCGGCCTCCGGTTCCCCGCCGCCCGCCCCGCCGGCATCTTTAAATCGCACCATAGTGGGATGGAAACCGGTTGGGGAGTGGGAAAAGGTGATGGGTAAGTCGGCTTTAAATCGCACCATAGTGGGATGGAAACGAGCCTGCCGTCGCCGTTCTGCAAAACATAGTCGTCTTTAAATCGCACCATAGTGGGATGGAAACGGACATTCTCGACCGGGGCGAGACCCTGCTGGACCTCTTTAAATCGCACCATAGTGGGATGGAAACCTACGCAGCTGGATAAGCTCTGGCAGGCGTACCTTCCTTTAAATCGCACCATAGTGGGATGGAAACGGGTCGAGGAGGTCAACCCGGATGTCAAAGTCGCCCTCTTTAAATCGCACCATAGTGGGATGGAAACGATGAGGGCCTCGACGACGGCCGCGTGGGTGATGGCCTTTAAATCGCACCATAGTGGGATGGAAACAGTTGGGCCGCCGCCTGTTAGAGTGGGCCCGGCGGCTTTAAATCGCACCATAATGGAAACTATACTAAGGTGGGTCTGGGTCTCGCTGGTCTGGGGGCGGCCGCGGTAAGGGACCGGGTGTTGACGCCGGGGTGGGGCGGCTGATAAATTCAATGCTGAAAAATCGCGCCGCCCTGGGGTCTGGTTTGGGCCGCCTACTCCTCCGCCAGGTCACTAAACGCTTCGGCGGACTCGTCGCCGTCGACGGTTTCTCCGCCGACTTCGGGCCAGGCGAGCTCTGCGCCGTCATCGGCCCCAACGGCTCGGGTAAAACCACCCTCCTTAACTTAATAAGCGGCCTTTACCCCCTGGATTCCGGCGAAATTTACCTCGACGGCGAACGCATCGACACCCTCGGCCCCGTCCAGGTCGCCGCCCGGGGGGTGGTCCGCACCTTTCAGATTCCAAAGGTCTTTAAAAACATGACCGTCCGGGAAAACCTGCTCGCCGTGGCGGCCGCCGACCACCGCAAAGAATCCCTCGCCCAGGCCGCCCCCGAGGTTGACCAGACCCTCGCTCTGGTCGGCCTCGGGCACCTGGCCGGTGCCCCCGCCCGAACCCTCTCCGGCGGCCAGACCATGCTCCTGCAACTTGCGCAGGCATTCTTACACCGCCCAATCAAGGTGCTCCTCCTCGACGAGCCCTTCGCGGGCGTCTCACCGGCCGTTAAAGACGTCATCCTCGCCCTTATAAACCGCCTTAACCGCGACTACGGGGCCACCGTCCTCCTCGTAAGCCACGAGATGTCGACCGTCCGGGCCCTGGCAGGCCGGGTCCTGGTTATGGCCTCCGGACGCCCCATCGCCGACGGTCCGCTGGATGCCGTGGCCGCCAACCCGGCCGTTATCGATGCCTACCTGGGTCAGCCGCTGTGAACCCCAACCGCCCCATCCTCACCGTAAGCAGCCTGCGGGCCGGCTACCTGCCCGAGGTGGACATCCTCCGGGGCATCGACCTGGAGGCCGTGCCCCAGGCCATCACCACCGTCGTCGGACCCAACGGGGCCGGAAAATCCACCCTCCTTAAGGCCACCTTCGGGCTGGTACCCGTCCGGGCCGGTGAAATCCGCCTGGACGGGCAGGTTATTAACGGTCAGCCGCCCCACCGCCGTAAGCTGGCCGGACTGGCCTATGTGCCCCAGGCTGCCAGCACCTTCCCCCAGCTCACCGTCGAGGAGAACCTCCGCCTTGGGGGCTGGCTTCTTCGGTCGCGGCCGGCCGAGCTTCGCCGGCGGCTCGAGTGGGTTTACGAAACCTTCCCGGTTCTGGCCGGCCTGCGCCGGACCCGGGCCACCCTGTTGAGCGGCGGACAGCTCCGGATGCTGGCCGTCGCCAAGGAGCTGGTCGTCCCCCCAAGGGTCCTGCTGGTGGACGAGCCCACTGCCGGCCTTGCCCCCAAGGTTGCGGCCGAGGTCTATGGCCTCCTCACCCGCCTGGCCGAACTGGGGATTACAGTCCTCCTGGTCGACCAAAACGTCGTCGAATCGGTTAAAATTGCGTCGAGGTGTTACCTCATCGCCGAGGGACGGGTGGTCCGCTCGGAATCGGGACGCTGGTTTTTGCAAAACCTCCAGCAGGTGATCCGGGAAATGCTTCAGGGTAAGTCGGAGGCCACGGCATGAAGCCGGTGGGCGGCCGCAACGTCTACGGCCTCGGGCTCGGGGTGCTCCTCCTCGAGACCCGCTTTCCCCGGATTCCCGGCGATATCGGAAACGCCACCTCCTACCGGGTCCCCGTCCGCTTTAAGGTGGTTCCGGGGGCGGCGGTTCCCCGGGTGGTGAACGCCGACCCTGACCCGGCCCTCGCCGCCGATTTCGTCGCCGCCGGCCGGGAGCTGGAAGCCGAGGGCGTCCGGGCCATCACCACCAGCTGCGGCTTCATGGTCCTCTTTCAGGACGCCATCGCCCGGGCCCTCTCGGTCCCCTTCTTTGCTTCATCCCTGCTCCTTCTTCCCCTGGTTTTCCGGCTGACCGGCCGCCCCGTAGGCGTCATCACGGCCAACGCCCGGGCGCTCAGCCCAAAACACCTGGCCGCGGCCTGCGCCGGCCAGGAGATTCCCGTAGCCGTGGCCGGCCTGGAGGAATGCCCGGCCTTCAGGTCGGCCATCCTCGAGGACGGCCCCGAGCTGGACCTGGCCCGGGTCGAGGCCGAGGTGGTTCAGACGGCCCTGGGCCTCATTCGGCAGGCTCCGGAGGTCAGGGCGATCCTACTTGAGTGCCACAATTTGCCGCCTTATGCGGCCGCCCTTCAGAAGGCCACCGGCCGGCCGGTTTTTCACATCTTCCACCTGGTCGACCTGGTGCTGGGCGGCGTGCTGCCGGGCCGGTTTGAAGGCTGGCTTTAATTAAACGCCGGAGGTAAGCGCTGATGGGCTCGGTTTTAAGGCAAACGGGACTTATCGGGCTTCTGGTGGGTCTGGTCTTTGCGGCCTGCGCCCCGGGCGGGGCTCCCGCCCCCGGCCCCCAGGCCCCAACGGAGGGGCCGCTTGTGAAGATCGGGGTGCTTACCCCCCTTTCCCCGCCGGGGGACGCGGCCGCCGGCCAGCTCATCGTTCGGGGGGCAACCCTGGGGGCTGAATACGTTAACTCCGTGATGGGCGGGGTGCTTGGACCGAAATGCAACGCCCCGACCAGCAAGGTGGAAATCGTGATGGTTAATGACGCGGCAACCACCGAGAAGGGCGTGGCC
>DAOUCL010000082.1:0-6922 GCA_034432015.1 Dehalococcoidia bacterium | reverse complement strand
GGCGAGCAGCTGCGCCAGCTGGCCCTGGCAAAGACCGTCGCCTACGAGGAATTGGGCTGGTACGGCTGGCTCACGGTCCTAACCAAGGGGGTGCTGGCCAACTGGCTGGTGACCCTCGGGGCGGTCTTCGCCTTCGCCTCCCGCTCGACGGTGGGCAAAGTGGTGGCCATCTGGCTACCCATCATGACCTTTTTCGGCCTGGGGTACGAGCACTCCGTCGTCAACATGTTCGTGATGCCGGCGGGGATGCTGGCCGGGGCGCCCATCACGGTGGGCACCTGGTGGGTGTGGAACCAGGTGCCGGCGACGGTGGGGAACATCCTGGGGGGCGGCGTGTTTACGGGACTGGCCCTGGCCTGGACCTACGGCCGCAAAACCTGAAGTTTGGCGCGCTTAGTTTATACAAAATATCCTGACGGTCCATCGGTCGGGGGGTCGTGGTCCGGGGGTGGGCCCTCGGGGGGGTCGTCGGCTTCCTGCCACTGGATGACCGGGGCCGACTGGAGCTCCCCGAGGATATGCCGGGCCATTCCCAGGCAGACGGCCGCCCAGGCCGCCACGGCGATGTAGGCGAAGGCCTGGGAAAGGGTCTGAAGGAAGGTCACCCCGGTCACCTGGGCCAGCCGGAAGGTGCACACCGAGTACATCCCGAGGGGGAAGACCATCGACCAGTACTGGGGGTCGTAGGCGAAGCCGACCTTTGCCGCCAGGTGACGCCAGGCAAAGAGGACCACCAGAAGGGGTATCCACCAGGTGGCCACCGCCCAGGCGAGGATAGTAAGGCCCTTCAGGAAGGGAAGAACGGCCTGTAGCAGGGTTGACTCGGGGGCCAGACTCACCAGGACCGCCCCGGCCAGGGCAGTGATGGCCATGGCCCCCATATTGATCCAATACGGGGGCGTCAGAAGGGTCGGGTCAAGCCGGAAGGCCACGAACTGGTAGATGATAAGGCCTATTATCATAAGGTACAGCACATACCCGAGAAGGTGGAAGCCCAGCATCAGAAACACGATGTGGTCCTGGAGTCCCAGGACAGACCGGGCCCCAACCCAGGCCAGGGGGACCGACTGGGTGGCCACCACGGCCAGAAGCCAGGCCCCGTTGACGCACCGCCCCGGCTGAGGCTTTTCGGGCCGGATGATTACCCCGGCCAGGAAGCCGTAGGTGAATAAAGCCCACAGAAGGGTCGCCAGCACCGCCAGTCCCAGGGCCAACACGTCGTTGCGGGCCAGCAGGCTCAGCTGCCGGCCCAGGACGGAGGTTCCGGCCACCATCGTCAAAAAGCCCGGCCCCCGGCCCGGGTCGGCGATGTCCGCCAGTACCATTGGCAAGAAACCGAGGAAGCGGGCCAGGGTAAGGAGCCACAGCAGGGTGTAGGCGATTTGGTTGACCCAAAAGAGGGCCCAGGCGATGGGCTCAAGGCCGGCCAGGTAGCAGGCGATGGAGACGATGCCGGTGGCCATCACCAGGGCGAAGGAGCCCGGATAAAGGTTGGCCACCCAGCGGCCCAGAATCAAACGGCCCATTTAACAACGACCTAATAAAGGACAGCGCCCCCGGAAGCTGAGCCCGCACGCCTGGCACGTGGGGGATCCCAGGCTTCCGGGGGCGCCGACGGTTTTTATATCTTGATGCCCCTCAGGGCTGCCGCCCGACGGGTGTTCCAGACCACCACCTGGTACGGCCGCCACAGGTAAGTAATGGGCAGGGCGATAATGTGGACGAGGCGGCTAACGGGGAAGAGGGCGATCAGCAGGAAGCCCACTACCGCGTGCAACTGAATTACAAAGGGCAGGCCCCGAATGTACTCGGTGCGGGGGTTGAGGGTTACCAGGGACCAGAGCCACGGGGACATCGTGTGGATGTACCATTCGGAGCCCCACCGGTAAACCAGGGCCACCCAGAAGCCCAGGATCAGCTGCACCCAGAGGGCCGCCACCACAACCCAGTCCATCACTGTGGTCACGGCCCGAACCCGCTCGTTGGTGGTCCGCCGTAGGATCAAGATCGTTAGCCCGATTATAGCCGACACTGCGGCAATGTAGCCGAACACCTCCATGACGTAGAGGCGAATCGGGTCGGCTACCAAGAAGGCCCACAACTCAGGCAGCACGAACCCGACGACGTGGGGGATAAGGACGACGATCACGCCGTAGTGCCAAAGAATATTCCCCCAGAAGAGGAGCCGGTTTTCTAAGACCTGGGCCGAGAAACTCGAATAGGAAAACCGGTCCCTATAGTAGCGGTAGATGCTCCCAAGGACGGCAAAGACCAAGGCAAAGTACGGCCAGACCACGAAGAACAGCACGTCGCTCATGCCTCTTCAGCCCTCCCGTTGCCGTTTTGACGCGTTGCCTCGCCCACTTCAAGGGCCCGTCCGGTCGGCAACACGGTACGCGGGGCCGGCCAGAGGGCCTCGAGGGCCAGCCGGATGCCCGTAAGCAGGGCCTCAAAGGCCCGCCTTCCGGAGCCGGCAGTACTGCCCTCGGTCATCTCCAGCAACACACCTTCCTCCAGGTGTCCGCCGTGGCTGTGGCCCTCCAGCTGGGGCGTGCCCGACCCCATCGGCCCCCGGCCGTCGACGGGCGGTCCCTCTTCCACGCCCGTCATCCGCCGGAGGGCGGGGATGAGGCCCTCCACGACCACGTCCTCATCCCCGCTCACCGAGGCGTACCGCATCACCACCGAGATTCGGTCCGGAAGCTCCGACCGGTTGGTGTACTCAAAGCCCTCGGCCCGGTACCGGTCCAGCAGGGCCAGCATCAACACACTCCGCCGGTACGTCTCCCCGAAAAGCTGATAGCCGATATACGGGGCGCAGACCGGGTTCAGGTCAAAGAAGGCGGTGTAAGCCTCCTGCACCCGGCCGATGGGCGTCCCCTCCAGGTACCGGCGAAAGGCCCCGACGTAGCCGGCAGCCTCCGGCGCCGCCTCGGCCAGCAGCTCCTCGCAGGCCCGGGCCTGCCCCACCGACTCCGGCTCCGGGTATTCCAGGAGGCGGGCGAAAAGCCCGAGAAGCTGCCGGCGGAGTTCCACGGCCGCGACCTCCATAAACTACCACCTCCGGGCGGCCGGGACGCTGAACCCGACGCCCACTTCGCCCTTGTAGTAGGGGTAGTTGCGGTTGAGGGGGTCCAGGGGCGGGAACTGGGCCTCCACCGCCACCTCCCGGGCCAGGGGCGGCACCACGAACCGCTCCTCAAAGGTGGGCAGGGCCGTCAGCCGGAAGATCCCCTCGGCCTTCTCCGGGCTGAGATTCGCCAGCCGCAGGGCCTCCGCCACCTCGTGCTCGGGGACGTCGCCCACCGTCCGGGACCGCATGTAGAGGCGGACGGCGACGAGCTTCCGGTAGACGTCCCGGATGATCTCCTCGTTGCCGGCCGCAAAGAGCCGGGCAAAGTACTTGATGGGCAGCCGGGACTTCTCCAGGCTGGCCATCAGCGGCTCCAGCCGCTCCTCGGTGGCGTCCACCGTCTCGTAGTAGCCGCTTTCGGGCTTGCGCAGGCCCAGGACCGGACCCAGGGGCGGGACGTAGAAGAGCATCGGCAGGGTCCGGAACTCTGGGTGCAGCGGCAGAGCAATCTGAAACTCCTTGAAGAACTTGTAAACCGGCGACCGGCGGGCGGCATCGATCATGGCGTCCGGGACGCCGTTGGCTTTGGCGTTGGCCACGACCTCCTCGTCAAAGGGGTCCATGATGACCGACCGCTGGGCGTCCACCAGGGCGTAGTCGGGGGCCTTAGCCGCCTCCTCAATCCGGTCGGCGTCGTAAAGCACCAGGCCCAGGTAGCGGATCCGGCCGACGCAGGCGTGGAAGCAGGCCGGCGGCTGGCCGGTCTCGAGCCGGGGGTAGCAGAGGATGCACTTCTCCGACTTGCCCGTCGCCCAGTTGAAATAGACTTTCTTATAGGGGCAGCCGGAGATGCACATCCGCCAGGCCCGGCACTTGTCCTGGCCGATAAGGACGATGCCGTCCTCCCCCCGCTTGTAAATGGCCCCGGCGGGGCAGGCGGCCACACAGCCCGGGTTCAGGCAGTGGTTGCAGATGCGGGGCAGGTAGAAGAAGGCCACCCGCATCACCTCCCGCATCTGCATCCGCTCCTCCTCGGTCCAGTCGTCGATGTTCGGGTCGTTGGCCGCGTAAACCGTCGAGCCGCCCAGGTCGTCGTCCCAGTTGGGCCCGTACTCGATGGTGTCGATGGGTTTGCCCGTAACCATCGAGATGGCCCGGACCGCCGGCTGGTCGTCCCCTTCGGGGGCGTTGAACAGGTTCTGGTAGTCGTAGGTCCAGGGCTCGTAGTAGTCGTCCAGGGACGGGAGGTACGGGTTGTAGAAGATGTTCACCAGGGTGCCGAACTTGCCCTGCAGTCGCAGCTTAAGCTTGTTGCGCTTCTCGTCCAGCACCCAGCCGCCCCGGTACCGCTCCTGGTCCTCCCACCGGAAGGGGTACCCGGTGCCCGGCTTCGTCTCGACGTTGTTCCACCACATATACTCGGCGCCCTTGCGGTCCGTCCAGATGTTCTTGCAGGCGATACTGCAGGTGTGGCACCCGATACACTTGTCCAGGTGGAAGACCATTGAAACCTGCGCACGGATCTGCATAGCCTATTCCTCCCCGTCAAAATCTTCGTGGTCGTCCAGGTCCTCCCGGTCGCTGAGGTAGGGGCTCGGCCGGTGGGTCCAGCCGCCCCAGCCCGAGGCCCGGGCCGCCAGCGGGGAGACAAACCCCAGCCGGGTTTCCTCCGCGGTGGGCTCCCGGATCCCGACCACCTCCACCTCAAAGACCAGCTCCATCCCCGCCAGGGGATGGTTCCCGTCGACCACCACCATCCCCTCTTCTTCCAGGATCTCCGTTATCATGAAGGTCTCGACCCGCCCCTCCTCGGTCCGGCCCTGGAAGACCATCCCCTCTTCGATTTTCCTGACCCCGAGGGCCGCTTTCAGGTCCTCCAGGGGCACCTTCTGCTGGAGCTCCCGCCGGCGGGGCCCGTAGCCCTCCTCCGGCGGGACCCGCACCTCGAATTTCTCCCCGACCCGCCGGCCCTCCAGGGCCTTCTCCAGCCCGGGGATGATCTGGCCCGAGCCGTGGAGGTACTCCAGGGGCGGGTCGTTCCAGAGGGGCGACCGGCCGTGGCGGAGGATGCCGTTCACCTTCAGCATGTAGTAGATAGCCACGACCCTGCCCTTCGTCACCACCTGCTCGGCCTGCCTCAGCTGACCGACATCGGTCAGCAGGAAGACCGGCTGGCGGTGTCCGTGCGCCCGGCCGTCAGGGTTTGGGGCTGGCGGACGGTCCGGCATCCCTACCACTCGAGCTTCTCCAGCTTCCGGATAAGGACGTGGGTATCCCGGGTCATGATGCCGATGGGGCCCCAGTAGTTAAACCCGTAGGTGAACTGGGCGTAGCCCCCGGCCAGCTCCACCGGGTTGATCCGCGTCCGGGTCAGGCTGTTGTGGCCGCCCCCCCGGCGGCCCCGCTCCTGGGACTTCGGGCTGTACACCGTCCGCTCCACGGCGTGGTAGTAGAGGCACGTGCCCGGCTGGATCCGGGCGCTGACGCAGGCCCGGGTCACCACCACCCCGTTGTCGTTGTACACCTCGACCCAGTCGTTATCCTTGATGCCGATGCGCTCGGCATCCTTGTCGTTGATCCAGACCGGGTCCATGCCCCGGGAGAGGGTGAGCATCCGGTGGTTGTCCTTGTAGGTCGAGTGGATGTTCCACTTGCCGTGGGGCGTGATGTAGTTGAGGACGATACACTTATCGTCCACCCGGCTGTTGATGATGTCCCCGGTCTTGCGCCAGTCGAGCTTCGGCTTAAAGGTCGGCAGGGCCTCGTCAAAGTCCAGGTACCACTCATGGTCGATGTAGAGGGTCTGCCGGCCGGTGAGGGTCCGCCAGGGCACCAGCCGCTCCACTTGCATGCACCAGGCCGAGTAGGCCCGGCCCTCGTTGACGATCCCCGTCCAGCACGGGCTGGTGAGGACCCGCCGTGGCTGGCGGGTGATGTCGCCGAAGCTCACCCGGTGGCCCCGGTAGGGCTCGGCCAGGTCGACCAGGGGCACCCCCGTCCGCTCCTCCTCTTCCTTGAAGGCGTGGTAGGCCACCTCCCCGTTGGCCTCGGGGGCCAGGTGAAGGAGCACGTTGGCCGCATCCAGCGGGTCCTCCAGGCTGGGGTACTGCCGGCCGTCCCACTGCACCACCCGCGGCCGCCAGGGGTCGGGGAAGTCGGCCACCTTTCCAAGCTCCAGAAGCTCGTCGTAGAACCGCTCGATCTTGATGTGGACGCCGTTGCCGCTGATCCCGTCCTGCCGGATGAGGGGACCCAGGGAGATGAACCGGTTGTAGAGGCGGACGTAGTCCCGCTCCACCACCCGCAGGTGGGGCATGGTCTTGCCCGGAATGGGCTCCACCTCCCCCTCGGCCCAGTCCTGCACCTTCGGCTGGGCCAGCTCGTCGGGGGTATCGTGCATCAGCGGATGCATCACCAGGTCCTTGACCGGCTCCGGGAAGACCAGGGGGGCCAGCTCGCTCACCTTCTTGGCAATAGCCTTAAAGATGTCCCAGTCGGTCTTGGCCTCCCAGGCCGGCGGGGCCGCCTCGCCCAGCGGGTGGATGAAGGAGTGTAGGTCGGTGGTGTTGACGTCGTTCTTCTCGTACCAGAAGGCCGTGGGCAGGACGATATCCGAGTAGAGGGCCGAGGAGTCCATCCGGAAGTTGATGTCGATGACCAGGTCCATCTTGCCCCGGGGGGCCGGCTCCCGGTAGCGGACCACCTTCACCCGGTCCTTGGCCCGCTCGGGGGCGACGGCGTTGTCGTGGGTGCCCAGGTAGTGCCGGAGGAAGAACTCGTGGCCCTTGGCGCTGGACTGGATGGCGTTGCCCCGCCAGATGAACCAGACCCGGGGCCAGTTCTCGGGGG
>DAOUCL010000081.1:0-2346 GCA_034432015.1 Dehalococcoidia bacterium | reverse complement strand
GAGACTCGACCTGCTCGACCGACTGGTAGAAGCGCTGAACGCGGCCGGCCTCCGCTACTGCCACTGGAAAGGGAACTTTTCCCTGCAGCGGGTCCTGTCCGGTGATAAGGATTTCGAACTGCTGGTGGGGCGCGACGACGCCGGTCGGGCGGCAGAAATCCTGCGGCGCCTGGGATTCAGGCTGGCGGCGGGCGAGACCAAGGGCATCGGCCACTACTACGGCCTGGATGCCGGCACCGGCAACCTGGTCCATATCCATTTCTACAGCCGGCTCATAACCGGCGGTGAGCCCATCGAAACCCACTGGCTTCCGCTGGAAGAGATGCTCCTGAGCGAAACGGAATCCGCCGACGGGGTGAGGGTTACCCGGCGGACAGCCGAACTGGTAATTTACGTCTTGCGGGCGTTCCTCCGTTACGGCTCGCCGGCCCAACTCACCGGGTGGCGCCCCCTGCCAGGGGGCAACTCTCCCGAACTTGCGTGGCTGCTGAGCGGCTCCAACCTGGCCGAGGTTCCGGAACTGCTCTGCAGGTACCGGGTACCCGTTGATGAACGACTGTTTTTGGAGTGTCTGGAAGTCCTCGCCGGTCCGGCACCACTGGCCCGGCGGCTCTGGTTAAGCTGGAAAGTCTACCGGCGGTTGCGTAGCTGGCAGCTGAACTCAACCATACGGTTACTTGCCAGCTACGGCTTGCTGTTGGCCAGGCTCACCGGGCGCGGCCGGGGCCGGCGTTTGGCCTTGGGTGGGCTGGTGATTGCCTTTATTGGGCCGGAAGCCAGCGGCAAGTCGACTCTGGTCGCTGACTGTCGCCGGTGGCTGGGGCAGGTCTTAGTGGTTCACACCGTTCACGCCGGTAAACCGCCCCCAACGTGGTTTACCTGGCCGGCGGTGCTGGCCGTGCCCCTTATGCGTCGGCTGACGCCCCGGCAGCGAACCACCCGCCGCGGCCGGGACCCGAACCGGCCGGGTTTTTCAGACCTGCTGTTCGCCATCCGGGCGGTGGCCCTGGCCTGGGAGCGCCGGCGGCTCTTGCGGCACGCCAGGAAGCTGGCCAGTCGCGGGGAGGTCGTTCTGTGCGACCGGTACCCATCGGATAACCCCGGCGTCCCCGACAGCCCGCAACTCATCCCCGCGACCGGACGGCCGGGCTGGTGGTCGGCCATATGGAACTTTTTCGTGCGGCTTGAGGCAGGCCTCTACGCCGATATTCCTGAGCCGGACCTGGTATTCAGGCTTCGGGCCTCCGTTGAGACGCTAAAGGAGCGCAACCGGGCAAGGGTCAAGCCCGATAAGGAGTCCGATGACTATATCGAGGCCCGGCACGCCGCGGGGTTGCGGTGGTGGCGCCGGCAGGCGCCTCCGGTGGTCGAGATTGACACGGAACAGCCAGCCGCGGATGTCCTTCTTCGGGTAAAGCAGGCGATCTGGGAGAGGCTCGGGTGAGCTGGCGGCCGAGGGTCCTGCTTGTTGGCGGTCCGGATGTTGATGCCCGGCTCGACCTGATGGGACGGCTACAGGCCGAGTTTGAGGTCGGCGCGGTGGGCTCGAATCCGGGCCTGCGGGGCGAGTTTCAAACCCGGGGCTTCGATTACGAGGGGTATCACCTGCACCGACAGATCGACCCGCTTTCGGACCTGGTAACCTTCGGTCAGCTTGTCCGGCTCTTCCGGAGACGACGGCCTGATATTGTCCACGCCTTTGACACCAAGCCGGGCGTCTGGGGATGTCTAGCGGCGCGATTTGCCGGTGTCCCGGTGGTGGTCGGGACCGTGACGGGCTTGGGCTCCCTTTACGTGACCGATGGTTTCCCAACGCGGGTGATGCGAACCATCTACCAGCAGCTCCAGCGGGCGGCCTGCCGGGCTTCGACGGCCACAGTATTCCAGAACCAGGATGACGCCCGCCAGCTGGTCACGGCCGGGATTGTATCACCGGGCGCGGCCGTGGTGATCTTCGGCTCCGGGGTCCGGACCGACGTGTTCGACCCGGAAAAGGTGCGGGCCGCTGACCGCCTTCGGCTGCGGTCTGAGCTGGGGATCCGGGAAGATGAGCTCCTCGTCACGATGGTCTCGCGGGTGATCCGGTCTAAGGGTGTGCTGGATTTCGTCGAGGCGGCCGAACTTGCCCGGGGTCAGGCGGCCGGCCTGCGATTCCTGCTGGTGGGCGCGGACGACCCCGAAAGCCTGGACCGCCTTTCGGCGGCGGAGCTGGGCCGTTTGCGCCGGAATGTAATCTGGCCGGGAGCCAGGCGGGACATCCCCACTGTCCTGGCGGCGTCGGACATATTTGCTTTTCCGTCGGCGTACCGGGAGGGGATTCCGAGAGTCCTGCTGGAAGCGGCCGCG
>DAOUCL010000080.1:0-3425 GCA_034432015.1 Dehalococcoidia bacterium | reverse complement strand
AGCGGCAACGCAGGCTGTCGACCGGGAGGCGACGGCCAGGCTGCGAACCGCCGGCTCAGGGGGCTAGAAACAGTGGAGGCCGTCGGCGGGCTCTGGGTCTGGATAAACGGGGAGTTGAGGCCTACGGCCGAGGCCGCCGTCTCGGTCTTCGACCGGGGCCTCCTTTACGGGGACGGCGTCTTTGAGGGCCTCAGGCTGCTGGCAGGCTCGAAGGTCTTCAGGCTCCGGGACCACCTGGAGCGGCTCTACGACTCGGCACGGGCCATCGGCCTGCGGGTCGGGTACTCAGCCGAGGAGCTGAAGGGGGCCGTGGCTGAGGTTGTCCGCCGTTCCGGACTGGCCGAGGGACATTTGCGGGTCGTCGTGACCCGGGGACCGGCCCCGCCTGGCCTGGACCCGCGGGCCGCCCGCCGCTCGACCGTCATCGTAATGGGCTACCCTTTCGGTGAGCACCTGCGGCCGCCCCACCTGGCCGGTAGTCTCAGGGCCAGACTGGCGTCGGTACGCAGGTGGTCGCCCCAGGCGCTTGATCCGAAGATAAAATGCCTTAATTATCTCAACGAAATCTTGGCTCAGCTGGAGGCGGCGGCATCCGGTTTTGACACCGCGATAATGCTGGGCGAGGACGGCTACCTGGCGGAGGCGAGCGCCGCCAACATCTTCCTGGTTAAACGAAACCGGATTTATACCCCCTACCCGAATTACTGCCTGGCCGGAATCACCCGGGCCGCCGTCATGGAGCTGGCCGGGGAACTGGGCTTCGAGGTCCGGGAGGCCAACCTTACGGTGGCCGAGCTGTTCAACGCCGACGAGGTCTTCCTGACGAGCACCGCTATCGATATCGCCCCCGTAACCGAAGTCGACGGCCGGCCCATTGGCACCGGCGAGCCCGGTCCGGTCACGAAGGAACTTAAGGAGCGCTTCCTGCAAGTGATGCTGCTGCAGGCCGAAGACCTGTTCTGAGCCCGCCGCAGGCAGCTACCCTGGAGGATGGAATAACCGGAACCCCCGGTTAGGGCGCCGGGTTGAGACCTTCCGGGCATGTCCGACGGGGTCAACCCATTCCGGCGGCAGGTGAGGGCGGCTAGGCTGCCCCTTTTTCGGAGAGCCAGACGTCCTGCAAATTCCGGCTGGTGCTGGCGCCGGTAATTACGCACCGTGCGCCAGCGCAGCAAAGAGTCATAGAGCCAGCAGATAACCGTCTGAACGTTGGCGCTCAGGGCCGCCTGCTCCATCTCGTTCACCGGCCGGCGCCGTTCGGCCCGACCAGGGTCTGCGACTGCTGCTCATCAAGCCGACCCACTCCCGGGGTTTCAGGGTATGGCGGCGAAATCCCTTTTGAGCGCCCGGTTAATAAGCTTCGGGAGGCGTACTCGCCGCAGGGGGAAACCTAGGCCGGCGCGAATCGTCCGGGCCGGTAGGGCTCCAGCTCCGGCACTTCTCCACCCGAAAGCTCCTCCGTCACCAGCAGCCCCAGGATTGCCGCCAGCGTGACTCCGCTGTGGGTCAGGACGTGGTAAAGGCCCGCAACTTGCGGGTCGAATCCGACGATAGGGTGGCCGTCGACCGGCATCGGTCGCATACCCAGCCGAACTGCCTCCACCCCCGCCCGGCTTACCACCGGCATCAGGGAGCTTGCAAGCCTGACGGCCTCGGTACATATGGGGTGCTCCAGACCAGCGGTTTGACCCGGCCGAACTTGAGAATCAAAAGCCAGGCTGTGGAATACCAGTCTGGAGCCGCCGTCAGGCCGGAAATGAAAATCCCCGGCGTGAACCACGTGGCGGAGTCTGACCGGAACCGGCCGACTGACCACGAATGCGCCGATTCGCTGCTCCAGCGGGACTTTAGCGCCGCCCAGGGCCGCCACCCCTGCACCCTGCGGTCCGGCCGCGTTGACCACCAGGTCCGCCCGTAGTTTTTCACCACCGGCAAGTTTGACCGTATCGACCCCGCCTGGAGGACCGTCGAAGCCGATTACCTCGTCGTAGACAATCCGAGCCCCGTACCGGCGGCAAGCCTCCCCGACCGCTGCGGCGCAGAGGCCAACACCATCCAGCCAGCCCTCGCCCGGGACAACGTAAACCTCTTCCACATCGCCCGGGACCTGCAGGTCCGGTTCCAGGTCCCGCACTGCCTGCTGCGGGGTCGCCACCTCCATCCGGTAGCCCCACTCCCGCAACCGGCGGACATTCGCCCGAAGGGTTTCAGCTTCGGCCGACGCCCGGGCCCAATGGAGGGCCCCATCCAGGTGGAGCCAGGCGCCGCCCAGTTCCAGGGCCAGGTCCTGATAGGCCCTTATGGACCGCACGTTAAGCTGGTGATAGTGCCGGGGCAATTTACGGAATGAGTTGAGCCAGGCAAAGGAATTGCCTGTGGTTCCACCCCCCGGGTAATAGCGCTCCACGAGGGTAACACTGGCCCCGGCCTGGGCCAGCCGGTAGGCCACGACCGCCCCGACGGCTCCCGCCCCGACAATGACGATCCTGGCGCCCGAAAGGCGGTTTGAAATAAGCCGCATCTTTCATCTGCCGGAAGATATCGCCGGGTGCAGGGCCCTCAAACCCTGCCCGGCAGCGGTATAATAATAGGCCCTTCCGGGGCAGCCATGAGCGCCAGCCAAACTCCAACCTGCGGAGGTGCCACCGTGCCCGAGATCCGGCTTATGCCCTGGCCCGACTTTGACGCCGCCCGCCGCCAGGCCAACCTGGGAATCATCCCCACCGGCGCGGTGGAAGGCTACGGCCCCCACCTGCCCCTCGGTTCCGACGCCCTCGTCGCCGAGGCCGTCGCCCGGCTGGTGGGGGAACGGACCGGCGGCCTGGTCGCGCCCGTCGTCCCCGTCGGGGAATCCCGGGCCCTTGCCGAGTTCCCCGGCACCCTCACCGTCTCGGCCTTGGCCTTCAGAACCTACCTGGCCGACATCGCCCGGAGCCTCGTCGGCTGGGGCCTGCGCCGGCTGCTTTTCATCAACACCCACGCCGGCAACGTCCCCGTCATCAACGACCTGATGGCCGACCTGACCGCCGGGCACGGCATCCGCTGCGCCCAGGTCGACTTCTGGCGGTTCATTCAGCCCCTGGCCGCCGACCTCATCCGGGACGGGGACCACGCCTTCGGCCACGCCGGCGAGGTCGGCACCAGCGTGCTGCTTTACCTTTACCCCGACCTGGTAAGGAGAGACCGGGCCGCCGCCCACTACCCCGAGCCTGACCCCTTCCCGGAGGTCCTGCGGCCCCGCAGCTACCGGTCCCGGGCCCCTGACGCCCTGGTGGGCGACGCCGCCCTGGGCGACCCGGCTCAGGGCGCCGAAATCGTCCGGCGGGCCGTGGAACGCATCGCGGCCTTCGTCGAAAGTCCCGAGTTCGCAGTCTGAGCCCGGCGCCCTACCCCGCTCAGCCCTCATCGTACTCGTGCTCGCCGAC
>DAOUCL010000079.1:0-6351 GCA_034432015.1 Dehalococcoidia bacterium | reverse complement strand
TAAGGGTGCAGGTAACTTTCACCTGCATGGCGGTGGGCCTCCTTCCTTGGTTTCCTGGTATCTCAAGGATAAGGCCCGCCGCTTTTATTTATCCATCCCAGACTTTTTTGGTGCATCCGTCAGAACCGGTCGCATTGCCCCTGCTTTGCCAGCCCCGGTATACTCTCGGATGGATGGCAACCGACTCCGAAATCCTCGGCCCCCTCGACCCGGCCCAGCGGGAGGCCGTCACCTGCGTCGGGGGGCCCCTCTTGGTCCTGGCAGGTCCCGGCAGCGGCAAGACCCGGGTCATCACCCACCGGGTAGCCTATCTCATCCGCGAGCTGGGCGTTCCCCCGGACCGCATCGTCGCCGTCACCTTTACCAACAAGGCAGCCGGCGAGATGCGGGAACGGTTGGAGCGCCTAATCGGCGCCGAGCTTCACGACCTCTGGCTCGGCACCTTCCACCGGGTCTGCGGCCGCATCCTGCGGGTCGAAGGCGAAGCCGTGGGCCTGCCCCGGGACTTCGTCATCTACGATACCGAAGACCAACTGGAAATCCTCAAGCAGGTCCAGCGGGAAATCGGCTGGGACGACCGGCTTTTAAGCCTCCGACAACTCTTGGCCGAAATCTCCTGGGCGAAAAGCCAGCTTATAGACCCCGAAAACTACCGGGGTCGGGAACGGCCGATGCCAGGCCCCATCATCGCTCTGGTTCGACAGGCGTACGCCCGCTACGACCAGCTGCTCCGGGCAAACCTCGCCGTCGACTTCGACGACCTGATAAAGCTCACCGTGGAACTTTTTGAGGGCAAGCCCGAAATCGCCCGGAAATACCAGCAAAAGTTCCTTCACGTCCTGGTGGACGAATTCCAGGATACCAACGTGGCCCAGTACCGGCTGGTCCGGTTGCTGGCCGCGGGTCACCGCAACCTGTGCGTGGTGGGCGACCCCGACCAGTCCATCTACAGCTGGCGCAATGCTGATATCCGCAACATCCTCGGCTTTCGGGACGACTTCCCTGACGCCCGGGTGGTTTACCTGGACCAGAATTACCGGTCTACCGCCAACATCCTGGCCGCCGCCGAGGCCACCATGCGGCCGGTCCGCCTGGCCCGGGGTTTCGACCGGCGCAGCCTCTGGACCCGCAACCCCGAAGGTCGCGCCCCGGTCCTTCGGGAGGTGGATACGGCCGAAGACGAGGCCCGCTACGTGGCCCGGGAGGTCGAGCGGCTTGTCGGGGAGAAGGGCTACAGCTACCGGGATTTTGCCGTCATGTACCGCACCAACGCCCAGTCCCGGGCCTTCGAAGCCGTCTTCGGCCAGTACGGCTTGCCCTACCGCCTGGTCGGGGCGGTGCGGTTCTACGACCGCAAAGAGGTCAAGGACCTCATCGCCTACCTGCGGCTGCTGCGAAATCCGGCCGACACCATCAGCCTGCAGCGGGTGATCAACGTCCCGCCCCGGGGCATCGGCCGGCGGACGGTGGAGGCCCTTTTCAACCTGGCCGCCCGGCGGGGAATTCCGCCCTTAAAGCTTGTCCTCGAGGAGGATTTCCCCGACGCCCGGACGGCCCGGGTCCTTAGCAACTTTGCCCAGGTCTACCGGGACCTTAAGGAGCAGGCGGAACGCCTCCCCGTAAACGAGCTCCTGGACTACCTGATCGGCCGGGTGGATTACCAGGAGTACCTTCTGGCCGCAGACCCCAGCGGGCCCGACCGGTGGGAGAACGTCTTAGAACTGCGGCGGGTCGCCGCCGAGTTCGCCGACCTGCCCCCGGCCGCCGGCCTGACGGCCCTTCTGGAGACGGCCGCCCTGGCCACCGAGCTGGATACAGGCGACGGAGTCGACGCCGTAACCCTGCTCACCTTCCACGCCGCCAAGGGCCTGGAGTTTCCGGTGGTCTTCCTGGTGGGCCTTGAGGAGGGCCTCCTCCCCCACTTCCGCTCCAGCCACAGCCAGGCCGAGCTGGAGGAGGAGCGGCGGCTCTTTTACGTGGGCATCACCCGGGCCAAGGAGCGCCTTTATCTCCTGTGGGCCCGACGCCGGGAGCGGGCCTTCGGCGAGCCCGGCCGTCCGTCGCCTTTCCTGGAGCCCATCCGCCGCCAATTCGCCGCAGAGGGACGTCAGGCAGCCCCTAAGCCAAGCCCGGGGCCCGGCGACGGCCCGCCCTTAAAGGCTGGGGACCGGGTCCTCCACCCCCACTTTGGTGAGGGGACGGTTCTCGGCTGCATCCCCCTCCAGCCTGGAAACGACTTTGAGGTCTGGGTCGTCTTCCCCCGGGTCGGGGATAAGCGGCTCCTCTACAGCCTCAGCCGGCTAAGGCGGCTGAATACTTAGCCGGACCGGGCCCAGAAGGCCAGGGCCAGGACGGCCAGTAGCAACCGATAGAGGGCGAAAACCCCCAGGTTGTGGGACCGGACGTAGCGCATCAAAAAGCCGATGGCCAGGTAGCCGGTCACGGCGGCGGCCGCAAGGCCGGCCAGACCCAGGACCCAGGCCTCATGGCCGGCCGCCGCGGTCCGGCTAAGGTCTAAAAGCTTCTTGCCCCCGGCCCCGGCGATAATAGGGGCCGAAAGGAGAAAAGCAAACCGGGCGGCCTCCTCCCGCCGCAGACCCAGGAGCAGGCCGGCGGTGATAACAACCCCCGACCGGGAAACCCCCGGCACCAGGGCCAGGGCCTGGGCCAGACCCATAATCAAGGCCCGCCCCGGGCCCACCGCCTCGAGGCCGGCCCGCTTCGGCCCCACCAGGTCGGCCAGCCAGAGGAGCACCCCAAAACCGGCCAGGGTGGCGGCCACCAAGGGCGGAGTCCGAAACTCCGATTCGACCCGGCTTTCCAGCAGCCACCCGGCCACTGCCGCCGGCACGGTCCCGATTACCATGGCGACGGCCAGCCGCCAGGCCGCCGGGTCCTTGTGCTGGGCCCCGGGCCGGAGGGCCACGCCGGCCAGGTGCAGAAAATCCCGGCGGAAATAGGTCAGGACGGCCAGCAGGGTTCCCAGGTGGAGGACGGCGTCAAAGGTGAGGCCGAAGGCGTCGGGGTCGAGGCCCAGGGCGTACTGGGCCAGGACCAGGTGGCCGGTACTGCTCACCGGCAGGTACTCCGAAACCCCCTGGATAACCCCAAGGAGCAGGGCATACCAGAGTTCGGGGGCCATCGGCTAAATACACCTGCCCCCGTCGACCTCCAGGCAGACCCCGGTTATCATGGCCGCCTCGTCGGAGGCCAGGAAGAGGACGGCGTGGGCCACATCCTCCGGGGTGTTGAGGCGGCCCAGGGGGATGGACTCCAGAAAGCGCCGCCGGGCCTCTTCGGGATTTTCGGTGCCGAAAAACACCGGAAGCATCGGGGTATCCGTTGCCACCGGGGCCACGGCGTTTACCCGGATGCCGTAAGGGGCCAGCTCCAAGGCCAGGGCCTTGGTCAGGGTGACCACCGCCCCCTTCGAGGCCGAGTAGGCCAGCATCCCCGGCCGGGGCCGGATGCCGGCGGTGGAGGCGGTGTTGATGATCACGCCCCGGCCCTGGGCCCGCATCACCGGGATGGCATACTTGCAGCCTAAAAAGACGCCCCGGACGTTCACCGCAAAAATCCGGTCGAAAAGCTCGGCCGGGGTGGCCTCGGCCGGGGTCGGGGGCATCGGAATCCCCGCATTGTTGAACATTATGTCAAGGCGCCCGTAGTTGTTCAGGGCGGCCCGCACCATCCTTTCGGCGTCCTCCTCCCGGCTGACGTCCGCCCGGACGAAGACCCCTTCCCCACCCCGGTCCTTGATCGCCGCCACCGTTCCCAGGCCCTCGGCCTCGTTTACATCGGCCACCACCACCCGGGCCCCCGCCGAGGCGAAGGCCAGGGCGGCGGCCCGGCCGATGCCCGAGGCCGCCCCGGTGATTACGGCAACCCGCTCCTTAAACCGCATCCGTTATTCTCCTTGCCAGAGGTTTATCAGGCCCAGGGCGAGGACCCCCATTGCCCGGCGCAGGTCCTCAATCTCAACATACTCGTCCGGCTGGTGGGCCAGCTCCAGCCGGCCGGGGCCGTAGGCGATGCAGTGCTCGATGCCTCCCAGTCGGCGCACGTGCTTGTGGTCGTAAGTTCCCGGACTTGCCACCAGCGCCCCCTCGTAGCCGTAAATCTGTTTTACCGCCTGAACAAAGGCCCTCACCAGGGGGGAGGAGGCGTCGGTCACCACCGGCTCCACCACCATCAGGTCCCGCCACTGGTAGTCAAAGCCCTTGACCTCCGCCTTGATTTCAAGCAGGATATCTTCGACCTCCCGGCGGACCTCCGCCACCGTCTCCTCAGGGATAAAGCGCCGGTCGAAAACGGCCCGGCAGACGTCGGCCACGCAGGGGGTGGGCAGGGTGTCCGTCTGGGTCTGGCCCCCAACGATACCGTTCACGTTCAGGGTCGGCCGCCGGGCGGCCTCCGGCACCACCGGCAGGGCCGTTTTCCGCCCCGCAAGGCGGGGCTTAAGCTCCCGCCGGAGCCGGTCGATGAAGAGGCCCATCAGCTCGATGGCGTTCACCCCCAGGTGGGGCATGCTCCCGTGGGCGACCCGGCCCCGGGCCGTAACCTCGAACCAGTAGACGCCCCGGTGGCCGATGCACACCCGGTCCGGGTCGAGGGGCTCGGTGACCACCACATAGTCGGTGCGGCCCGCCCGGAGGAGGCCTTTTCGGCAGAGGTAAGCCACCCCGGCAAAGCCGCCGCTCTCCTCGTCCACCGTCCCGCTCTGCTCGATACGGCCTGGAATCGGGTAACCGGCCCGGCGCAGGGCCTCCACGGCGTAGACCATGGCCGCAATCCCCGCCTTCATGTCGGCCGTTCCCCGGCCGTAAATCCGGCCGCCCTCGGCCACCCCCCCAAAGGGGGGCCGGGTCCAGCCCTCCCCCGGCGGCACCACGTCGATATGGCCGTTGAAGTGGACGGTGGGCCCCGGCCGCCCGAAATCCAGGGCCCCCAACACGTTTACCCGGGGGTGCTCGGCCGTGTGTTCCGGCAGCCCCTCGGCCGGAACGTAAACCACCTCGTAGCCCAGGCGGCTAAGCCGGGCGCCGATGAGTTCGGCGCAGGCCCGGTAGTCGGCCCCGGGCGGGTTCACCGTCGGGACCCGGACCAGCTCCCGGCAGAACTCCACCGCCTCGCCGAGGACGCCGTCCACGGCGGCGAGGACCCGGTCTTCGCCGCCCATGGGTTAGCGCAGGTTCTGGGAGCGCCGCAAGAAGGGCGGGATATCCAGGTCGTCGGCGGCCTCGGCCGGGATTCGGCCCGGGAAGGTGCGGACCCGGTCCGTCTGGGCCTTGGGCTGGGCCACATCGAAGCCGGTGGCAATGAGGGTGATCCGAACCTCATTGCTCACCTTCGGGTCGATAACCACCCCGAAGATAATGTTGGCGTCGGGGTCCACCGCCTTGGAGATGACCTCCTGGGCCTCATGGACCTCCTGAAGGGAGAGGTCGGGCCCGGCGGTGATATTGAAAAGGACGCCCCGGGCCCCGCTGATGGAGACGTCCAAAAGGGGGCTGGAGATGGCGGCCCGGGCGGCGTCGACGGCCCGGGTTTCGCCGGTGCCCCGGCCAATGGCCATCAGGGCGGCCCCGCCGATGCTCATCACCGCCTTGACGTCGGCAAAATCCAAGTTTATAAGCCCGGGGACGGTGATGAGTTCGGCGATCCCCTGAATCCCCTGCCGCAGGACGTCGTCGGCCAGCTTGAAGGCCTCCAGGAGGGTGAGCTTTTTGTCGGCCAGGCTCAGCAGCCGGTCATTGGGGATGACGATGAGGGTGTCCACGTTCTGCTTCAGGCGCTCGATCCCCTGCTCCGCCACCATCCGCCGGCGGCTCCCCTCGGTGCTGAAGGGCTTCGTCACCACCCCGACGGTGAGGGCTCCCACCTCCCGGGCCAGGGCCGCCACCACCGGCGCCCCCCCGGTGCCCGTTCCCCCGCCCATCCCGGCGGTGACGAAGACCATATCGGCCCCTTCTAGGGCGGCCCGAATCTCCTCCCGGTTCTCCTCCGCCGCCCGCTGGCCGATTTCGGGGTCGCCCCCGGCCCCCAGACCCCGGGTTATCTTGTCCCCGATCCGCATCCGGATGGGGGCCTGGCACCGGGCAAGCTGTTGGGCGTCGGTGTTGACGGCGATATAGTCGACGCCTTTGATGCCTTCCTCAAGCATTCGGTCGATGGCGTTGTTACCGGCCCCCCCAACCCCCACCACCTTGATGTTGGCCACGTTCTCGGCCGGCAGGTTCTGGCTCCGCATTCAACCCTCCTTACCCGTCTAAGGTTTACTCCCTTTTATTGTGGCAGAAACTCCCTCAGCCAGTCGAGAACCCGGCTGAAAAGCCCCCGGCCCCGGGGTCG
>DAOUCL010000078.1:0-16957 GCA_034432015.1 Dehalococcoidia bacterium | reverse complement strand
GGCCCCGACCATAGGCGGCCCGCCCTCAGGTCCGAAGGTCCAGGCTGATATCCAGGGCCCGGGCCGAGTGGGTCAGCGCCCCCACCGAGATGAGGTCCACCCCGGTCTCGGCCACCGCCCGGACGTTTTCTAAGGTGATGCCCCCAGAGGCCTCGGTAATGGCCCGGCCCCGGGCCAGGGCCACCCCCTGCCGCAGAAGGTCCAGGGGCATGTTGTCGAAGAGCAGGGCATCGGCCCCGGCCGCCAGGGCCTCCTCGGCCTCGGCCAGGGATTCCACCTCGACCTGAATCCGGAAGCCGTGGGGTATCCGGCGGCGCAGGTCGGCCAGGGCGGCGGCGAGGGAGATCCCCTCCCGCCGGAGGAAGGCCAGGTGGTTGTCTTTAACCAAGATGCCGTCGCTCAGGCCAAAGCGGTGGTTGGCCCCACCCCCCACCCGGACGGCGTATTTTTCGAGCAGGCGCAGGCCCGGGGTTGTTTTCCGGGTGTCGACGATGCGGCAGGGCAGGCCGGCGACGGCGGCGACGTATTTGCCGGTCAGGGTGGCGATGCCGCTCAGCCGCTGCAAGAAGTTGAGGCCGACCCGCTCGGCCCGCAGGATGCTTCGGGCCGGGCCCTCGACCACCGCCACCACATCCCCGGGCCTTACCGTCGCCCCGTCGTGGCAGTAAAACCCCACCCGGACCCAGGGGTCCAGCCGGCCGAAGACCCGCTCAAAAACGGGCAGGCCGGCGACGATGCCCTCGGCCTTCGCCCGAACTTCCCCGACGGCGGTGAGCCTGGCCGGAATCAGGTTGTCGGTGGTCAGGTCGCCCCAGGGAAGGTCTTCGGCCAGGGCGGCCTCCACAATCCGGTCGAGGGCAAAAGCCGGCAGTTCCATCAGGCCAGGCTGAGCATCCGCTCGATGGCCAGGCGGGCCCGGGCGGCAACTTCCGGTTCGACCCGGACCTCATGAACCAGGTCACGGAGGGACCGGTAAACCTTCTCCAGGGTTATCAGCTTCATGTACTGGCAGACGGCATCCTCGCTGGCGGGGATGAAGACCTTGTCAGGGTTGTCCTTGCGCAGCCGGTGGAGGATGCCCACCTCGGTGGCGACGATGAACTTCTTCGCCGGCGACTGCCGGGCCCGCCGAACCATCCCTTCGGTGGAGAGGATGTGGGCGTTGTCGGCGGGGATGGTTCCCTCGGCCAGGTAGTACATGCAGGAGGTGACGCAGCCGCACTCAGGATGGACCAAAAACTCGGCGTCGGGGTGGGCTTCGCGCTGGGCCAGGATATCCCCGGGCCGGATCCCGGCGTGGACGTGGCACTCGCCCAGCCAGACGTGGAGCTTGCGGCCGGTCACCCGCTGAAGGTAGCTGCCAAGGAAAAGGTCCGGCAGGAAGAGGATCTCCCGGTCCGGGGGGATGCTGTTGATGACTTTAACAGCGTTGCTGGAGGTGCAGCAGTAGTCGGCCTCGGCCTTGACCTCGGCGGTGGTGTTCACGTAGGCCACTACCACGGCCCCGGGATGTTCGGCCTTCCAGACCCGGAGCTGGTCGGCGTTAATGGTGGCGGCCAGGGAGCAGCCGGCCGCCGGGTCGGGAATGAGCACCTTTTTATCGGGGCAGAGGATGGCCGCGGTTTCGGCCATGAAGTGGACCCCGCAGAAGACGATGACGTCAGCACTGGTCCGGGCCGCGGCCTGGGAAAGGCCGAGGGAGTCGCCGACAAAATCGGCCAGGTCCTGAATCTCCGGGATCTGATAGTTATGGGCCAGGATAACGGCGTTGCGCTCCCGGCGGAGGCGCCGAATTTCGGCGATTAGGTCAGCCTGAGTCAGGGCCGTTTCCATACGCAACTCCGGTAGATTTTACCGCCGGGGGCCCCGGCCGACAATGGCCTCCGGCCGGGCCTTCAGTCGCCGGCGGCCGGGGCCGCCGCGAGGAGGCCCCGGCTTACGTCCTCAACCACCCGCATCCGGTAGCCCCCGTGCTCGATGAACTCCTGGGCGTAGGCGAAGATGGCCGGCTGGCCGCCCGTGTGGAGAAAGACCACCCGACTCCCGGGCGGGATAATCCCCCGGCCGACGTAATCGACCAGGCCGCTGAAGGCCTTTCCGGTGTAGACCGGGTCCAGCAGGATGCCCTCAGTCCGGGCCAGAAGCTCGATGGCGTCGAGGCAGGCTGGGGTTACGACCCCGTAGGCTTCGCCGACGTAGTCCCCGCTGTTTTCGACCTCTTCGGGCTCCACCCGGACCCCCACCCCGATCAGCCGGGCGGCCTCGTTGGCGATGGCGGCGACCTGCCCTTTGACGGCGGCCTCGGGTACCCGGCTGGGCCGGAAGCCAAGGACCCGGGTGGGCAGGCCTAGGGCCTTCACCCCGAGCAAAACCCCGGCCTGGGTCCCGGCGCCGCTGGCCAGCACCAGGAAGTCGGGAACTTCCGGAAGCTGCTCGGCCAGCTCGGCCACGCACCCGGCGTAGGCCACGGCCCCCAGCACCGCCTCGGTGTCGTTTAGGATGTAGGGCCGGTGGCCCAAGGCCCGCAGCTCTTCGGCCAGCTTCTGGCGGGCCTCGGCCAGCCGTTCCGGGGGCACGAGCCAAACCTGGGCCCCGAGGATGAAATCGAGGAGGTAATTGCCCTGGATTCCGACCCGGCGGGCCCGGTCGTCGTAGCGGTTCACCAGGTAGCACTTAAGGCCCAGCTTAGCGCAGGCGGCCGCGGCCTGGCGGGCGAAATTTGACTGGCTTCCGAATCCGCCGATGACGGCGTCAGCCCCTTTGGCGAGGGCATCCCCGAAGACGAACTCGAACTTGCGGGTCTTGTTGCCCCCAAAGGCCAGGCCCGTCAGGTCGTCGCGTTTTATGGCCAGGCGGATACCCAGCCGGCGGCTCAGGTTCGGGCACTCGTGGACCGGGGTCGGAAGCACCGCCAGCCCGGCCCGGGGAAGCCGCCCGACGGCGGCCCGCAGCCCCTCGACCGTAAGCATGGCCAACTCCTCCTGAGGGGGTCTTACCCTATTATGGCACGGCGGACGTCGGCGGGTCGGCCGAAGCCCGCCGCAACCACCACCCGGTTAAAAGGGGAAGTCGGTTCAGACCTTGACCCCGGCCTTTTGTTCAAAGGCGAAGGCCGCACGTAAGAGGGTCGCTTCGTCAAAATGCCGGCCCACCAGCATAAGCCCTACCGGCAGGCCGCCCGAGTGGCCGCACGGCACGCTGAGGGCCGGGTGCCCGGTCACATCAAACGGGCAGGTGTTCGCCAGCATGTTCAGGGCGGCCGTAACGTATTCAGCCAGCCCGCCCTTTGGAAAGGGCTGGGCCTTCTGGGGCGTTGTCGGCATTAGCAGCAGGTCCACTTCGCGGAGGGCGGCGTCGTAGGCGGCCCGTAAAGTTCGGCGGAGGTTTTGGGCCCGGGCATAGTAGCGGCCGTGGTACCGTTCCCCAAGCCAGTGGCCTAGGAGGGTGACCATCTTGACCGTGGGCGAGAAGTCCCGGGCCCGCACCCGGCGGGACCGGCCGTAAAACTCCACCAGGCCGGTATCGTAGTGGCCGAGCCAGCCGTAGCCCGTGGCCTGGTCCCGGACCATAGTGGCCCAGGTGCCCTCGACCCCGAAGCCGTTCCAGAAGTGGATGCCCTGCCGGTGTAAGGGAATGGAAACCTCCCGCACCTCCGCCCCCAGGGTCGAGAAGACCGAGGCCGCCTGACGCACCGCCTCGTCCACGTCCGGTTCGGAAAGGCCCGGCCAGCCGAACCCTTCGGGGACGAGGCCCACCTTTAGGCCGGCAACGCCCCCCGCCAGCCCCTGAGCGTAGGGGGGCAGGGTTTCGGGGGTTGAGCCCTGGCGGGGGTCCAAACCGTCCCGGCCGGCGACCACCTCCAGGGCGAGGGCGACATCCCGGACGCTCCGGGCCATGGGGCCGGTGTGGTCCAGGGTGAGCTCGATGGGGAATATCCCGGTGTAGGGGACCAGGCCGTATGTGGGCTTAAGGCCGATGATGCCGCACCAGGAGGCCGGAATCCGGATGGAGCCCCCCTGGTCCCCGCCCAGGGCGATGTCGGCTTCCCCGGTGGCCACCACCACGGCGCTGCCGCTGGAAGAGCCCCCGGCCATAAACTCCGGGTTGCGGGGGTTGCGCACGGGCCAGGGGTACGAAGTATGGGAGCCGCCCGAAAAGCAGAGGTCTTCGCAGACGGTCTTGCCCACGATTTCGGCGCCGGCGTCGAGCAGCCGGGTGACCACCGTGGCGTCAATCCGCGGGACGTAGCCGTCCATCAGGGCCGAGCCGTTCAGGAGGGGGACCCCGGCCAGGGCGATGTTGTCTTTTAGGGCCACCTTCTTGCCGGCCAAGGGGCCTTCGGGCGCGCCCTTCACCGAACACCGCCAGGCCCAGGCCCCGAGGGGGTTCTCCGCCGGGTCCGGCCGGTAACCGGCATCCCGGGGGTACTTCACCGGCGGGGTCGGCTCCGGTAGGGTGTCCAGCCACTCCAGGGAGCCGAGGGTATTCTCGATAAACGCCTGGAAAACAGCGACCTCTTCCGGGGTGAGCTCGAAGCCGTAGAGGTGGGCCAGCTCGTCCAGCTCTTCGGGGGTCGGCCGTCGAACCGCCATCGCACGCACCTCCTCAAAGGGGTCTGCCCGATTTTACAACCGGGGTTGCCATCCGTCAATCGGCAGCCAGTTGACGGATGGCCGCCTGGTTTATTATCATCCGGCCGTGGGGCGGCCAGCAGGGCTTGACGAAGAGGCGGTCTGCCGGACCTGGGAGGAAGGTCGGGTGGCTTCGGCCACCGTCCGGGCGGTGGACGGCCCCGACTTCAGGGACGCCCGCTTTTACACCGAAGCCGGCGACTTAATCGTCGGGGACCTGGAGGTCCACCGGCAGGCGGCCGATTGGGAGGCCCACGGCCACCGGGCCGACCGGGCCTACGCCTCGGTAAGGTTCCACCTGGTGGCCCGGGTCGACCGGGCTCAGACCGGCGACGGGGTCATCACCCTGAGGTTCGAGGCCGGCCCCAAGCCCCTGCCCGGCTGGGGCCAGCCCTGCCGGGGGGCCGCCCGGCGTTTGCCGGCGGCCGAACTTCGGGCGGTCCTCCGGGCGGCCGGCCGGGCGCGGCTGGGTGCCAAGGTGGCCCGGGTCAGGCTCTGGGTCTGCCTTTTCGGGCGAGAAGAGGCCCTTTACCGCCTGCTGGGCCGGGCCTTGGGATACGGGCTGGCCGAACCCGGCCTTATTCCGCCGGGGGAAGGCGTCAACTGGGCCGCCCTCCGGGCCGAACTTCTGGCCGTTCCCGAAAGCCTGCGGCCCGGGCGGGCCTTTGACCTACTGGCCGGGAATGCCCCAAGTCCGGGGCGGCTTCCGGTTCGGCCGGCCAATCGTTCGGACGTGCGCCTTCGGCAGCTGGCCCACCTGCTGGCCGGCGGCGCGGCCGGAGGCCTCTGGGCGGCCTTTGAGGCCTGTTTTAGGGACCCAAAGCCGTTGGGGGCGTTGGTGGGCCTTTTGCGAAGCCGGGCCCCGGGGCTTGGGGCCGCCTGGGCCGAGCTTACGGGCAACGGGGCCTTGGCCGAAAGGGCCCAGGAAGCCTGGGAGACGGCCCCTGCCCTGGGGGAGAACTTTATCACCCGCTACCTGGTCCGCCGAACCTGGAGGCTGGAAGGGCCCCTGCCCGCGGCCGAACACCAGGGGGTCCTCGACCTTTATCATAACCTCTGCCGGCCCGGCCGATGCGGCCTCTGCCCGTTGAACGAAAAGCTGCGGTCTATACTCTAAATAGACCGATGGAAGTTTCGGGGGTGGTGCTGGCCGGGGGGAGGGGCACCCGGCTAGGGCAGGATAAGGCCCTGGTTGAGGTCGGGGGGGAGCCCCTGCTGGCCCGGGTCGTCGGGCGCCTGGGTCAGGTGGCCGCCGAGGTTCTGGTGGTCGGCCGGACAGACGGCCCCCCGCTCCCGGTCCCGGCTAAGTTTATTCCCGACCTGGTGCCCGGGCGGGCCGCCCTTGGGGGCCTTTACACCGCCCTTTCGGCGGCCGCCTACCCCCTGCTGGTTGTGGTGGCCTGCGACATGCCCTTTATCAACCCCAAACTTTTGAACTATCTGCTGGACTTGGCCCGAAACGGGGTCGACGCGGTGGTGCCGGTGGTCCGGGGGGAACCGGAGCCCCTCCACGCCGTTTACGCCCGGGCCTGCCGGGAGGCCGCCGCCGCGCAGGTCGCCGCCGGCGACCTGAAGATGGCCCGATTGCTGGGGCGCCTCCGCGTCCGGTATGTCCCTGAGGCCGAATTAAGGTCCCTTGACCCCGAGCTGCGGTCGTTTTTCAACATCAATACCCCCGCCGACCTGGAGGTTGCCCGGGGCTTGGCCGCCGGCCGAAGCGCCTGAGCCGAACCTTCGGTTATCATTTAGCCGGGAGGTATCGCCATGGCTGAGCGGCGTTTTATCGAATACGAGGCCCGGGAGGACGAGCCCTTCGGCACCCTGCACATCCGGATACCCATTCGCCGCCGGTTCATGCCCGAAAGCGCGGCCCGCCATTTTCGCAACGCCGTCAAAGAGGGCCTGCTGGCGGTCCGGGCCCTGCTGGACGAGGCTATCCAGGGGTTGGAGCGGGACCGGACCCGGCCGGCGACCGGCTGACCGACGCGGAGGTTTGGTTCGGCGTCTTTCCGACCCGGACCGGGGCGACCTGCTCCTGCGGTCCGACGGCCGCCTCGCCCGACCCATCGGCCAAAAAGGCCCACCCACCGGCAGTCTTCAAAGGGGATCCTTGCCCTGGGTCCCGAGAAGACTTGCTTGGCTGCTGAACCGCTTGCCGGAGCTGGCTCGCTTCGGTTTGCGGGCCTGATGGGTTATACTTCTGGAGACCCTGCCCGGAGGTAAGGCGATGGCCGAAGAGCTGCTCGTAACCCGGGCCGAAAGCCGGACGGTCGGCATCCCGGGCCGCTCCCTGAACACCGTCCGCAACCACCATTTTGTCATCGACGAGCCCGCTTACGGCGGGGGGCCGGGGGAGGAGGTTACCCCGGCCGAAGCCTTTCTGGCCGGCATCTCGGCCTGCGGGGTTCTGCTGGTGGATGCCTTTGCCCGGGAGGCCGGCTGGCCCCTGGCCGGGGTTTGGGCCACCATTGAGGGGGTCCGCCTTCGGGACGACCCGGCCAACCTGCAGGAGGTGAACCTCCGCTTCGAGCTGGCCGGGGTCAGCCAGGCGCAGGCCCTGGAGCTGGTGGAACGGTACAAAAACCGCTGACCCCTCTACCGGGCGGTCGCGGTCGCGACCCGGGTTAACGTCGAGGTTGTAGCCCAGCCTGTCTAGGAAGGACCATGGCTCGGACGCTAACGTTCGGAATCCTTGGGCTTCAGGACCCGGAAATTTTCGGCTGGATTGAGGCCCTTGCGGCCCACCCGGCCTGCCGGCTAGGGCCCGTCTGGGACCCGGACCCCGAGCTGGTGGGGAGGGTGGCGGAGAGGTTCGGGGCGGAGCCGGCCCCGGAGCGGCCCCCTTCCGGCCGGCCGGTGGCCGGGCCCAACTACGTCCTGCACCACCCGGTGGCCGAGGCGGTGCTGGTGGGTTCGGCCCCGGACCGCCGCTGGGTGGAGCGGGCCATTCAGGCCCGAAAGCACTGGCTGGCCCTCGGCCCTTTCACCCCCTATATCCAGACCTTTGAAATCCTCTACCTGCGGACCCGGGAGGGAGGGCGGGCCGGACTGGTGGCCATGCCCCGCCTTTTTGAGCCGACCTTGACCCGGGTGGCGGGGCTGGTGCGGTCAGGTCAGGTGGGAAGGGTGCTTGGGGCCTCCGGGACCTTCTGGGTCAAGGCGGGGGCCGATTCCGGCTGGGACCCGCCAATATACCCGGGCCTTGAGCTTTTTACTTACGTGGTGTCGACCTTCGGACGGCCCCGCCGCCTTTACGCCGAAGACCAATCCGGCCGGCTCGTTTCGGTGGTGGCCCGGCTGGAAGGCGAAGGGGTGCTCACCCTCGAGTTCGGCCGGGTTCTGCCGGCGGACCTCCCCCTTCAGGCTGAGGCCGTCTTCGAGGTGGTAGGGGAGACCGGGGCCTTCCGGGCCGACGCCACCCGGGGAACGGTCGCGTTCTTCGGTGGCGGGGTGGAGCACCACCCAACGCCCCCCGACCTGCGGCCCGTTACCGTGGAGGAGTTCATCCGCCTGACGGCGGAAAAGGACCCGGCGGCCAGGCTTCGGCCCCTGGAGGACGTGCTGGCCGCCTACCGGGTGGCCGAGGCGGTTCGCCGTTCCCTGAAGAACGGTCAGGCGGTGGAAATTACCTGGTAAAAGGAGGAGCGAATGCCGGGACTTGCTCCGGAGGAAGCCCGACTCCTTTCGGAGGTTTCGGCCGAAAGGCTTTGGGCCCATGTGGAGGCTTTGGCCCGGTGGGAGCGGGTTTCGGGAACCCCCGGCGAGCTTGCGGCCGTCGACTACATCGAGCAGAGGCTTTCCGAGTACGGCCTTAAGACCGTCCGCTACGAGTTCGAAAGCCTTTTAGGCTGGCCCGAGGGGGCCGAGGCCGAGGTAAGGTTCCCGGAAAGGCGCCGGCTCCGGGCCGTAATAACCCACGGGCTGGTGCCATCGACCCCGCCCGAGGGCCTGGAGGCCGAGGCCGTCTACCTGGGTTCGGGCCGAGAATCTGACTTTGAAAGGGCAGACTTAGCCCAAAAGGTTGCCGTTACCGAGGGGATGCCCTCGCCGTTAAAGGTGCTTTTGGCCCAGCGGGCCGGGGCCGTAGGCTTAATCGGCCTTCAGGGCGAAAGGGTTTATGAGCTTTGTGTCTCCCCGGTCTGGGGTACCCCGACCACCCGGACGGCCCAGGAGCTGGCCAGGATTGGGGTGGTTTCGGTGGGGGGTTCCGATGCCGAGTACCTTCGGGGCCTTTTAAAGGCGGGGCCGGTGCGGGTCTGGGTCCGGACCCGGACGTTCTGGGGCTGGCGCAAGACCCCGCTGGTGGTTGGGGAGATTTCGGGGAATGTTGAACCCGAAAGGTTTGTGCTTTTTTCGGGCCATCACTGCTCGTGGTACTTTGGGGCGATGGATAATGGGGCGGCCAACGCCACCATGTTAGAGGTCGGGCGGCTTTTGGCCGCGAACCGGTCGGGTCTTCGGCGTTCGGTGCGGGTAGCCTTCTGGCCCGGGCACACCCAGGGCCGGTATTCGGGTTCGACCTGGTATGCGGACAACTTCTGGGAGGAGATCTACGAAAACTGCGTTTTGCACATCAATGCCGACTCGACGGGGGCCCGGGGGGCGGAGATATACCACGCCCTTTGCATGCCTGAGACGGAGGAGTTTGCCTTAGGGCTTATTCGGGACGCCATCGGCCGGGAGGCCTATGCCGAGCGGATGCCCCGGGCCGGGGACCAGTCCTTCTGGGGCCACGGCGTCCCCTCCATCTTCATGAGCCTTTCGCTGGTGCCGCCGGAGCTGGCGGCCGAGCGGGGCCAGAGCCAGCTTTTCCGGGCGGCGGGGGAGGCGGGTCCGCCCCGGGGCGGTCTGCCCTGGTTCTGGCATACGGCGGAGGATACGGTAGACAAGCTGGACCCTGAGGTTTTGGTTCGGGACACCAGGGTTTACCTTCTGGGGGTGTGGCGGGCGGCGAGCCGGCCGATACTGCCCTTTAGGTATGGGGCGACGGCCCGGGAGATTCGGGCGACTTTAGAGGCGTATGGGGGCGAGGCCGGGGATGCTTTCGACCTGGGTCCGGTCATCGGCCGGGCCCGGGAGCTGGGGGCCGTGACCGGGGAGCTGGACCGGCTGATTGAGGGGCTCGGGGATGGGGCTTCGGCGGGGCTGGCGGGGGCGGTGAACCGGGGGCTTATGGGCCTTGGGCGGGCGCTGGTGGTGATTTACTTTACGGCTGCCGGTCCCTTTGACCACGACCTGGCGGTTCCGGTGCCGGCGCTGCCCCTGCTGGAGCCGGTCCGGCGGCTTGGAAGGCTTCGGCCTGACTCGGATGAGGCCAGGTTTTTAAAGACGGAGCTTACCCGCAATCGCAACAAGGTGATGTTTTACCTGAAGCAGGCCCTGAAAACTGCCCAGGAAACCGTCGCCGCGATTCGAGGAGGGTAACCCAAGACCAAGCGGACCGACCACGGGGTGGCGGTGGTCCCGGACCTGGAGGCCGGCATTCGGGCCTGGCAGAACGCCCTCGGCCTGGGGGAGCCGTCCCGCCGGCGCGCCGATACCGGGGCCGGCTACGTTGCGGCCGCCTTTGCCCTGCCCGGCGGGGGCTTTCCGCAACTGGTTCAGCCCACGGGTCCGCCGGGGCGTTCAGGTTAGGTCTTTATCCGCCCCCGGCCGGCCAACGGGGTGCGCTTCCAACCGGTCCAGCGGGCCGGCTGACTTTCAGCTTTTTACGTCCCTGACCAGGGCGACCACCCGCCCCAGGACCGTAAATTCGGCGTCGGCGATGGGCGGGTAGGCGGGGTTTTCGGCAAAGAGCACCGGCCGGCCGCCGACCATTTTGAGCCGCTTCACGGTGACCTCATCCCCAATGAGGGCCACCACCACGTCGCCGGGCTCGGCGGTGGGCTGGCGGCGGACGACCACGTAGTCCCCCGGCAAAATGCCGGCCCCGACCATGCTATCGCCGGTGACCTCCAGGGCGAAGAACTCCCCGGCCGGGCCCATCACCTCCCCCAGGCCGATGTACTCCCCGGCCTCCTCAACGGCCAGGATGGGGGCGCCGGCCCGGGTCCGGCCCAGGATGGGGACCCGCTGGGCCGGCTGGTCGGTGGGCCGCAGGACCTCGATGGCCCGGGCCAGGCGGGGTAGCCGCCGGATGTAACCCAGCTGCTCCAGGCGCTGGAGGTAGCGGTGGACGGTGGCGCTGGACCGCAGGCCGACGGCCTGGCCGATCTCCCGCACGGTGGGGAGGAGGCCGGTGGCCCGCAGTCGGGCGCCGATAAACTCCAGGATCCGCCGTTCCGTCGGGCTAAGCTCGGGCTTATTCATCGGCCAGAATTATAGCTTACGGCCGGGCCGGACGGATGTCCGCCTATCTCAGGGGAGCCCTCGGCCAGCTGGCAGGGCTTCCTGGTCATCACGAACGCGCCGCAAAGTGGTCGTACGGGCCCCACGGCCGTGGGCCTTTAAACAGCCGTCGGCCGATTTTAGCGCTTGCTGGCAAAAATATTGACAGCCGGCTGCCGCCTGTGCTCTAATCAGTCGCTAGCTCCAGTTCCAAGGAGGGCAGGACCTTGGCCGGCAGGGAGTGGTCCCGACGGGAGTTTCTGGGCCTCGGGGCGGCCTTCGGCCTTGCCCTGGCCGGCTGCGCCCCCCAGCCCGCCGGGCAGACCTCAGGTACCGACAGCGGGGACCGGCCTCGGTACGGCGGAATCCTGACCGCCTGGACCGGGGGCGACCCGCCCAACTACGACCTCCACCAGAATTCGACCTATATGGTCCTCTGGCCCCTGGCCCCGTGCTACAACCTGCTGGTCCAGTTCGACCCCCAGGACCCCAACCGGGTTATTCCGGACCTGGCCGAGCGCTGGGAGGTAAGCCCCGACGGCAAAGTCTACACGTTTTACTTAAAGCGCGGGGTCAGGTTTCATCACGGCAAGGCCTTTAAGGCCGAGGACGTTAAGACCAGCTTTGAAAGGATAATCCGGCCGCCCCCGGGGATGGTGAGCCCCCGCCAGGGGGCATTCGCGGCCGTGGACGGCGTCGAAACCCCCGACGATTACATTGTTAAATTTATTCTTAAGCGGCCAAATCCCTCTCTGCTGCCCAATATCGCCCAGGGCTGGAACGTGATTTACCCGAAGGACCTCCTTGAGGCCAAGGGGGACATGAAAAACGACGTGGCGGGGACGGGGCCCTTTAAATTTAAAGAACACATCCGGGGGGTAAGCGTCGAGCTGGTCAAAAATCCCGACTACCACGTTACCGGCCGCCCCTACCTGGACGGCATTAAGTATTTCATCATACCCGACCCGAACACCGCCCTTTCGGCCTTTATTTCCGGCCAGCTCCTGATGTACCGGCCCAGGCTTAAGAGTGACGCCGAGGAGGCCAGGCGGCAGCTGGGGGATAAGGTCGTTATCCAGACGGTCCAGGGCTACTCCTTTGATACCCTGAACGTGAACGCCCGGCGCAAACCCTGGGACGACCCTAGGGTCAGGCTGGCGGTTTCCCTGGCCGTCGACCGGGCGGCAGCCATCCAGGTCCTGGCCCAGGGGGACGGGGTGGCCGCGGGGTTTATGCCGGCCGGGGGGCAGTGGGCCCTGCCCGAGGACGGGCTTAAAAAACTTCCGGGCTACCGGCCCAACAAGGCCCAGGAGCTGGCGGAGGCGAAAAGGCTTCTGGCCGAGGCCGGCTACCCCAACGGCTTCAAGGCCGCCATGCTCACCCGCAAGGGGGCCGATTACGAGCCCATCTCGGTTCTCCTTATTAATTAAAGATCAGCTGGCCAAGGTAGGCATCGACGCCTCCCTGGACGTCCAGGAGTCGGCAGCCGCCTTCGACCGGCTGAACCGGCGGGAATTCGACCTGGCCCCCTGGGGCCATGCCATCGCCCTGGACGACCCTGACGCCGTGTACGGGGAGTTTTACCTGTGCAACTCGGGGCGCAATTACTCCGGCATCTGCGACCCCGAGGTCGATGCCCTGTTCGAAAGGCAGTCCCAGACCCTGGACGTGAACGAGCGGCGGCGGCTGGTCTGGGAGATGGAGAAAAAGGCCGTCGGCACTCAGTCGAAGGTTATTTTGCTCTGGCGGCTGGACCGGACCATCCACTGGGCCAACGTTCGCAACTACCGACGCCACCCGAGCCTGTATAACAACCAGCGAATGGAAGGTGTCTGGCTGGCCGAGGGCTGACGCCAAGGCGTTCGGCTCTCCCAAAACGCCCCGGTTGACCCGGCTTGCGGGAGCCGTTTATACTTAGGCGAATTTCCTTAGCGCGGCACGGGAGCATGACCGAGTACATCATCCGGCGGGTGCTGATGGTCATCCCGGTCCTGTTCGGGGTTTCGGTTATCGTCTTCGCCATCATGCGCATCGCCCCCGGCGATGTGGCCACCATGGTCTTGATGGGCTCGGGCGGGGAAGGCGGGGCCAGCGCCGAGGCCATCGCCAAGCTCCGGGAGCAGCTGGGCCTTAATAAGCCCTACCACGTCCAGTACGCCGAGTTTATGCTGGGTCTCCTTCGCCTCGACCCTGGCAACTCCCTCTGGAGCGGCCAGCCCATCCGGCAGGAGCTGGCCCAGCGCCTCCCCATCACCATCGAGGTGGCCCTTCTGGCCATCCTCATCTCCTGGGTGATCGCCATTCCCACCGGCATTTTGTCGGCCGTCCGGCAGGATACCTGGGTCGACTGGATATTCCGGGTGGTTTCGATTACCGGTCTGGCCGTCCCCGTTTTCTGGATGGGCACCCTGGTGATCATGGGGCTGACCTACTGCTGCCGGTGGATCCCGCCCCTGGGCTATACCGACCCCCTTCGGGACCCCTGGCGGCATTTCCAGCAGATCGTCTGGCCCACCCTGGTCCTGGGCTTTTTCCTCTCGGCGGTGGTGAGCCGAATGACCCGCTCGGCCATGCTGGAGGTGCTCCGGGAAGATTACATCCGGACTGCCTGGGCCAAGGGCCTGCGGGAGCGGGTTATCGTCGTCCGCCACGCCCTTAAAAACGCCCTTCTTCCCGTCATCACCCTTTCGTCCATCCAGCTGGGCAACCTGATGGGGGGCGCCGTCATCACCGAGACCATTTTCACCATCCCCGGCGTCGGCCGCTACCTAGTGGACGCCATTTTCCACCGGGATTACCCGGTGGTTCAGACCATCGTTATAATGCTCGCCGTACTCTTTGTTTTCTTGAACCTGGTGGTCGACCTGATTTACGGCTGGCTTGACCCGAGGATCAGGTACACATGACGGAGCAGGTTCGGCCCGTCGAGGCCCGGGCGGTGCTGGCCGGGCGGCTGCCGGCCCGGCCCGGTATCTTAAGGCGCATCCTTAACTTCGCCCGGCGCAAGCCCACCGGGGCCATCGGGGCGGCCATCATCTTGCTGATGGTCTTTACGGCCGTCTTTGCCGACTACATCGCCCGGTACGACCCTTATCTTATCCGGACGGACAAGCTTTTTAGGCCCCCGGGCCCGGAGTTCTGGCTGGGAACCGACGACTTCGGGCGGGACCTTTTCAGCCGGATCGTTTACGGGTCCCGGATTTCCCTCTACGTGGGGATTTTGGCCGTCCTTTTCGGGACGACTAACGGGGCCCTCTGGGGCCTCATCTCGGGGTACTTTGGGGGCCGGACGGATTTCATTATTCAGCGGGTGATGGATGCGCTGATGGCCTTCCCGACCCTGGTGCTGGCCCTGGCCATCGTGGCCGCCCTGGGCCAGAGCACCACCAACGTCATCATCGCCGTAGGCATCGTCCTTACGCCCACCGCCAACCGGGTGATAAGGTCGGTGGTGCTCTCCATCAAACAAAACGTTTACATTGAGGCGGCCCGGGCCATCGGGGCCTCGGAGCTCAGGATCATGTTTTTGCACGTGCTACCCAACTGCTTTGCGCCCTACATCATCCTGGCCACTACCGCCCTGGGCACGGCCATTTTGGCCGAGGCCTCCTTAAGCTTTCTGGGACTGGGAACGCCGCCCCCGGAGCCGGCCTGGGGGTCGATGCTGAGCGGGGCGGCCCAGCGGTACATCCGGCAGGCCCCCTGGATGGCCATCTATCCCGGGGTTGCCATCAGCCTGGCGGTCTTCGCCTTTAACATGTTCGGGGACGCCCTGCGGGATGTCCTCGACCCGAGGTTGCGGGGCAGGTAAAGGCCGCCGGCGGTTGCAGCCGCCGGCGGATTTGGTTTAACTTAATAACGACCGGGTAACCCTCATCAGGAGAGCAGGCCATGGACTTCCGATTCACGGCCGCCGAGCAGGCCTGGCGCCAGGAGCTGCGCACCTTCCTCCGGCAGGAGCTTCCCCAGTGGTACTGGGAGGAGGGCGACCCCGAGGACTGGACCGTCTCCGAAGAGGCCTGGGAGTTTGCCAGTCAGTTTGTCCGCAAGCTGGGTCAGAAGGGCTGGCTGGCGGTGGCCTGGCCCAGGGAGTGGGGTGGGCAGGCGCGGTCGTATATTGAGCAGACGATCTTTGCCGAGGAGATGGCCTACCACCGGGCGCCCCTGGGCCGGGCGACGATGGGAACCCGCATCGTCGGGCCCACCATCATCGTCCACGGGACCGAGGAGCAGAAGCGGGAATACCTGCCCCCCATCGCCGCCGGGGAGGTGGTCTGGTGTCAGGGCTTTTCGGAGCCCAACGCCGGCTCCGACCTGGCCTCCCTCCAGACCCGGGCGGTTGCCGACGGGGACGATTTCGTCATCAACGGCACCAAGATCTGGACCTCCGCTGCCCACAAGGCCGACTTCTGCCTGCTGGCGGCCAGGACCAACCCCGACGCCCCGAAGCACCGGGGCATATCCCTTTTTATCGTCCCGATGAAGACCCCGGGGATCACCGTGGTCCCCATCATCGACATGCGGGACGCCCATTACTTCAACCAGGTCTTCTTCGACAACGTCCGGGTGCCCCGCCGCAACCTCATCGGCCAGCAGGACCGGGGCTGGTACGCCATCGTCACCACCCTGGACTTTGAGCGTTCGGGCGTTGAGCGGTCGGCCGAGGCCCGGCGGGTCCTGGAGGAGCTGGTGGAATACGCCCGAACGGCCACCCGAAACGGCCGGCCCCTGGCTGCCGACCCGGTGATTCGCCACCGGCTGGCCGACCTGGCCATCGAAACGGAGGTGGCCCGGATGCTGGCCTACCGGGTGGCGTCGATGCAGGCCCGGGGCCTTATCCCTAACTATGAATCTTCAATGTCGAAGCTTTTCGGGTCGGAGCTTTCCCAGCGGGTGGCCAACACCGGCCTTAAGCTTTTGGGGCAGGCCGGGGTCCTCGTTAAAGGGTCCAAGTGGGCAAAGCTTAAGGGCCGGCTCCAGTGGATGTGGCTGGAGTCCTTTGCCAACACCATCCGGGCCGGCACCAGCGAGATCCAACGCAACATCATCGCCGTCCGGGGCCTGGGGCTCCCCCGCTAAACCCGATGGGCCTGGCGCTTCTTCCCGGACTGCGGGTCGTGGAGGTGGCCCAGGGGGTTTCCGGCCCCCTGGCCGGAAAATACTACGCCGCCCTCGGGGCCGAGGTGCTCAAGGTGGAGCCCCCCGCCGGAGACTGGGCCCGAAGGGCCGGGCCGTTCCCGGGGGAGGAGCCCCACCCGGAAAAGAGCGGCCTCTTTCTTTACCTTAACACGGGCAAGCAGGGAATAACCCTCAACCTGGAGACGGCTACCGGGTGCGCCATCCTCCGCCGGCTCCTGGCCGAAGCCGACATCCTGATCTATGGGGGGCCGGCCGGCTACCTGGAGGCCCGGGGGCTGGGTCCGGGGGCGCTGGCGGCCGTCAATCCCCGGCTGGTGACGGTCTCCATCACCGACTTCGGGGAGGACGGACCCTACCGGGATTTCAGGGGTGGGGAGCTTATCGCCCAGGCCCTGGGGGGCGTGCTTTACCTTTCGGGCGACCCTAACCGGGAACCCCTAAAAATTGGGGGCAACACCATCCAGTACCTGGCCGGCTACCTCGGCTTCACCGGCGGCCTCATCGCCTACTACCACGCCGCCGCCACCGGGGAGGGGCAGCTGGTGGAGGTTTCCCTGCTGGAATCGGCCGTCTTTGCCCACCATTACGCCAACCTGGAATGGGCCTTTAAAGGCGAAATCAAGCGGCGCCGCCGGGACCAGAGCCCCACCTACCGGACGGGCGACGGCGGGTATGTCACCTTAAGTATCATTTACCGGGACGTTTACTGGCCCATCCTCACGCGGCTCATCGGCCGGCCGGACCTGATGGCAGACCCGAGGTTTAAGGACCAGGCGAGCCGCCGGGACCACTGGCCGGAGGTGGATGCGATTTTGAAAGATTACTTTGTCACCCAGAAGGCCGAGGAGTTCTACCACCGG
>DAOUCL010000077.1:0-1667 GCA_034432015.1 Dehalococcoidia bacterium | reverse complement strand
AGGACCTTGTCGGCCGGAAAGCCGTGCCGGCGCAGGGCATCCAGGTTGGCCGGGCCGTGGACGAGGTCTAGGCCCAGACCCCGGATGGGCAGGTCGAACAGCTGGTCGAGGAAGTCGACGGCGTCGTAGTAGGTGACGACGAGAAGGGGAATGACCCGGCCGAGGGTTCCGTAAGCCTCCCGGATGAGGCGGACGTGGTCCGGGGGCACGTCGGTAACGAAGGCCGGCTCGTCGACGTGGACCAGGCCTGCCCCCTGCAGGCTGAGGGCCCGAAAGAGCTGTTCGTAAACGGGAATGGCGGCGGCCAGCACCCGGCCGAAGGCCTCCGCCGGGTAGCCTTCGCTCAGCCGGACAAAGGTGTAGGGGCCGATGACATAGGGGACCCCGTCGGGATTTTGCTGCCAGGCCAGGAGGGGCCGGACGGAGCCCAAGGTGAAGGCCGGGGGCGAACCGTCCTCCCGAAGGGGGAGTTCGGGGACTAGGTAGTGGTAGTTGGTGTTGAACCATTTGGTGAGCTCCAGGGCCTGGGGGCCCCGGGCCAGGTCGAAGTAGCCTTCCAGGGTCCGGCCCCGGAAGTAGCGGCCGAGCATGATAGCCGTATCCAGCATCGGGTCGTAGAGGCTCATCTCCCCCACCGGGAACAGGTCCACGTACCGGCGGTAGGTGACGACTCGCTCAGCGTCCACGGCCCCAAGGCGGCGGCGAAGCTCCTCGGGGGTTATCCGGCCGTCCCAGTAGGCTTCCAGGGCCCATTTAAACTCCCGGTTCCGTCCCAGGCGCGGGTAGCCGTAAGCGTAAGTTTTCATACCGAAGCGCCTCCCGAGTATATTAGGTTAGCGTTTGAGTCGGGCGATGAAGGCGTCGATGGGGATGGCGGGCAGGGTCATGATCTTCACCGTGCCCCGGGCGGCCAGTTCGGCTGACATGCGGGCTACGGTCTCGTTGTCAGGCGCCTCCACGATGGTGACAAAATCGTAGGGGCCGAGGACGGCATACTGGCTTAAGACCCGCACCCCCAACGCCTCGACCTCCTGGTTAACCTCCTTGATGCGGTCGGGATTTTCTTTGATGGTCTCGGCACCTTCTTCGGTAATGGTCGAAAGCAGAATGTACGTGGCCACCTTAACCCCTCCTCGAAAAGGATAGCGCCTATAGGATACTACCCGACGACGCCCCTTGCAAATCCCGCCGGTGGTATAATTGGGTCAACCGTAGCAGCGAGGCGGGTTGAATGCCGAGCCGGCGGCAGGTTTTAAACGGACTCGCCCTGGCCGGGGTAGGGGCCGTCCTGGCCCTGGCCGGAGCCGTCGAGCCCGCCGTCCGCCGGGGTTCAACCCGGCCCCTTTCGGAAAGGGAGCGGTTCGGCCACCTGCTGCGGCGGGCCGGTTTCGGGGCCCGGCCGGGGGAGGTTGAGGCGTACCAAAGCCTTGGCTGGGAGGCGGCCGTAGACCGCCTTATTAATTACGATAACGTTCCAAATGGGGAGGTTGAGGAGCGTCTCAGCAGCCTCGGCCTAGACCTTTCAAAGCCCCAGGACCTGCAGCGCTGGTGGCTCCTGCGGATGGCCTACACCGCCCGCCCCCTGGAGGAGAAGCTCACCCTCTTCTGGCACGGCCTGCTCACCTCGGGCCTCAGCAAGGCCCCGCCACCCCTGATGCTGGCCCAAA
>DAOUCL010000076.1:0-11648 GCA_034432015.1 Dehalococcoidia bacterium | reverse complement strand
GCGGGTCATCATCCAGCAGTGGCTGGTCGACGTGCCCTGGGCCAGGGCCGGCCAGGTCGTCTTCGCCAACGGCGGCGACGTGGCCAAAGAGGCCGGCATCATCCCCCAGGCCGCAACCCAGGTGGAGGACCCGGCGGCCTACGGCCCGGCCCCGGTGACCAACCCGCCCGGGGGCTCGCCGCCGGCCCCCTCGGGCTTCGGCTACGGCATGCAGATCGACCCCTTTAACGACCTTAACCGGGCCGTCGGCCTGGTGCGGCAGGCCGGATTCAACTGGGTCAAAGTTCAGGTCCGGTGGGAGGATATGGAGCCCGTCCGGGGCCAAGTCGCCTGGGATAAGCTGGACCCCATCGTCAACACCGTAAGCGGCGCCGGCTTAAACCTGCTCTTCAGCGTGGTGACCGCCCCCCGCTGGTCCCGGCCGGCCGACACCGACTTCTCGGTTCCCGGACCCCCGGCCAACCCCCAGGATTACGCCAACTTTGTCGGGGCCCTGGCCGGCCGCTACCGGGGTAAGGTTAAGGCCTACGAAATCTGGAACGAGCAGAACCTCTGGTACGAATGGGGCGGCGCCGGCCGCCAGAACGCCGCCCAGTATGTGGCCCTGCTCCGGGCCGCCTACGGGGCCATCAAGGCGGCTGACCCCGGGGCCCTGGTAATCACCGGGGCGCCGACCCCGGCCGGGACGGTTAATATAAACGGCCAGCTTCTGGCCATCGACGACCTGGATTACTTCCGCCAGATGTACGCCGCCGGGATGAAAGGCTACTTCGACGGGGTTGGGGTCCACCCCAGCGGCTACAACAACCCGCCCGACGACTTCGTGGGGCAGATAAGCCCGAAGCCCCGGACCTGGAACGGCACCACCCACCCGTCCTTCTTCTTCCGGCGGTTCGAGCAGTACTACCAGGTGATGGTCGAAAACGGCGACGCCGACAAGAAGCTGTGGTTTACCGAGTTCGGCTGGGCCTCCTCCCCCAACCCGTACCCGGAGTATGCCTACGCCCGGGATAACTCCGAACAGGACCAGGCCGCTTACCTGGTTCGGGCCTTCCAGATCGGCCGGGAGCGGGGCTACGTGGCCGTCATGTTCGTCTGGAACCTTAATTTTGCGCCGTCGGCCGACCCCCAGGACCGGTACGCAAAGCGGGCTTTTTCTATCCTTAACCCGGACTGGACCCCCCGCCCGGCCTACCTGGCCCTGGCGGCAATGCCGAAATGATGTTCGCAAAGTGACCGGCCGGGTTTTGTTATATTACTACGGGGCACAAGCATGCGCATCATCAGCGGCACCGCCAAAGGACGCCAGCTTAAAGCCCCGAAGGGCGGCCGAACCCGGCCCACCTCCGACCTGGTGCGGGGTGCCGTCTTCGATATGCTTTCCAGCATGGGGGCGCCCCTGGTGGGCGGCCGGATCTTAGACCTCTATGCCGGGAGCGGGGCCCTGGGCCTCGAAGCCCTGAGCCGGGGAGCCAAGTGGGTCGACTTCGTGGAGCAGGACCCCCAGGCGGCCGAAACCATCAAGCAGAACTTAGCCGCCCTGGGTTTTGCCGACCGGGCCAAGGTTTACAAGCTGGCCGCCCGCAAGGCCCTGCGGGTCCTGGAAGGGACGTATGATATAATCTTCATGGACCCGCCTTACAACCTGCCGAACTTTACCGGCGCCGTCGAGGAGGTGGTTCGGTCCGGGCGGGCCGGACCCGGCACGGTGCTGGTGGTGGAGCACCCCCGGCATGTGGCCCTTCCCGAGAAGCTGGATGGGTTTGCCCTCGTGCGGCACCGGGTCTACGGCGGCACCGCCGTCTCAATCTACGTAAACCAGGGGGACGAACACGTCAGGTGAGCATCACGGCCCTTTACCCCGGGACCTTCGACCCGGTGACCCTGGGGCACCTGGACGTGGCCACCCGGGCGGCCCGGCTCTTCGACCGGCTGGTGGTTGGGGTATACGATGCGCCCCCAAAAAACCTGTTTTTCACTACCGAGGAGCGGGTCCGGCTCTTCCGGGAGGCGGCCGGCCACCTGCCCAACGTGGAGGTGCTCCCTTACAGCGGGCTTACGGTGGATTTCGCCCGCAAGATCAATGCCAAGGTTATCATTCGGGGGATCCGGGCGTTCGACGATTTTCTTTACGAGTATGAGATGGCCTTGATGAACGCCAAGATGGCCCCGGAGATTGAGACCATAATCTTGATGACCAAGCTGGAATATTCTTACTTTTCCTCGACCCGGGTCCGGGAGATCGCCCCCCTGGGCGGGGATATTTCGGACCTGGTGCCGCCCAACGTCCTGGCGGCGGTAAAGGCCAAGCTTGCCGAAAGGAGCCGGCGATAGACCTGCTTGAGCTTATCGACGAGCTGGAAGCGGCCGTTGTAAACGCCTTCCGGGTACCGGTCGTCGGGAAGGTGCTGGTCGACGAAGCCGAGGTGTTGGACCTTATCGACCAGCTTAAGGTGGCCGTGCCCCGGTCGGTGCGGGAGGCGAAGGCGGTCCTCCAGGAGCGGGAGCGCATCCTGGAGCAGGCCCGGGCCGAGGCCGAGCAGATGCTGGCCGAAGCCCGGCGGTACGCCGAGGCCAAGGCCAGTCAGAGCGAGGTCGTCCTCATCGCCCAGCGGCAGGCGGCCGAGCTCCGCCAGGAGGCCGAACGGGAAGCTGAGCGGCTTGTGGGAGAGGCCCGGCGGCGGGCCGCCGAGCTGGTGGCCCGGGCCGAGGAGGAGGCGGCCCGGCGGGAGGCCGAGGCCGACCGCTACGTTCGGGAGGTTTTAACCGACCTGGAGGGCCGGCTCACCAACGCCCTGGCGGCCGTTAAAAAGGGCCTCGGGGCGGCCGAGCGCTCCCAGGCCGCGGGAAGGAGGGTTGGTCGAAATGCAGTATAACGTTGCTCAGCTATTAAAACAGGCCGTCGGTTCGACCCGAAGCTACCAGTTCGACGAGCGGCTGGAGCCGGTGGATGGGCTCCCCCGGCGGGCCGTGGCCAGGGTCCTCCTGACCCGAACCAACCGGGGGATTCTCGTCCAGGGAACCGCCCGGGTGGAAGTCCACTGCCAGTGCAGCCGCTGCCTGGAGGAGTTCGACACCGAGCTGGAGTTCGCCTTCGAAGAGGAATACCTGCCGACCCGGGATATCGTCACCGGGGCCCTTTTGCCCCTGCCTGAGGACGATTCGGCTTTCCTTATTGACGAAAACCACATCCTGGACTTTAAGGAGGCCATCCGCCAGTACACGGTGATAAACACCCCCATCCGGGTTCTCTGCCGGCCGGACTGCGCCGGCCTCTGCCCGACCTGTGGTCAGAACCTGAACCTGGGCGGGTGCGACTGCCCCCGGGAAGCCGTTGACCCGCGCCTGGCGGCCCTGGCCAAACTGCTCAACGGCCTAGCCAGCGCCTAAGCCCGAAAGGAGCCAGCAAAGTGGGAGCTGTACCGAAGAAGAAACCGAGCAAGCGCCGAACGGCAAACCGCCGGGCCCATTTCAAGGTGGACCCGCGCCACCTGGTCCCGTGCCCCCGCTGCCACCGCCTCCGGCCGTCCCACCAGGTCTGCCCCCACTGCGGTTACTACCGTGGCCGGCAGGTCTTAGAAGTCGAGGGCTGAGGCCGCGGTGGGGGTCGCCCTCCTCTTCCCGGGCCAGGGTTCCCAGGCGGTGGGGATGGGCCGGGACCTTTACGAAGCCGCCCCGGCCGCCCGGGAGCTTTTTTCCCGGGCCGACCGGCTTTTAGGCTTCGGCCTCAGCCGCCTCTGCTTTGAGGGGCCCGAAGAGGCCCTCACCCGGACGGAGAACGCCCAGCCGGCCATCTTTGTCACCAGCCTTGCCTGCCTGGCCGCCGCCCAGGAGGCCGGGGTTATTCGCCTGCCGGACCAGGTGCGTTTTGTGGCCGGCCATAGCCTCGGGGAATACACCGCCCTGGTGGCGGCCGGGGCCCTGGACTTCGAAGCCGGCCTTAAGCTGGTTCGGGAGCGGGGCCGGCTTATGCAGGCGGCCTCGGAGGCCACCCCCAGCGGCATGGCCGCCGTCCTGGGCCTGGCCGAGGAGGCGGTTTTGCAAGTTTGCGCCGAGGCCGGGGTTGAGGTGGCCAACTACAATGCCCCCGGCCAGGTCGTTATCAGCGGCCCCAAAGAGGCCCTCAGCCGGGCCGCAGACCTGGCCCGAAAGCTGGGGGCCCGCCGGGTGGTTTTTCTTAACGTCAGCGGGGCCTTTCACTCCCGGGTGATGGCCCCGGCGGCCGAGGGGTTGCGGCCCCTCATCGACGCGGCCCCTTTGCGGCCGGCCCAGGTGCCGGTGGTGGCCAACATTACCGCCCGGCCCATGGTGAGTCCCGACGAAATCCGGGCCGAACTGCGGGAGCAGATTTTGCGGCCCGTGCGCTGGCAACAATCGATGGAATATATAATCAAGCAGGGTGTTCGACGCTTCATCGAGCTGGGACCCGGCAAAGTCCTCACCGGGCTTCTCCGCCGGATTGACGACGGAGTCGAGGCCGTGGCCATCGACGGCCTGGCCGCCCTAGGCCAAAAAGTAAGTTAGAGGCCGTGGAGCGTCTGCGTCTTGACGGCAAGGTTGCGGTGGTCACCGGGTCCTCCCGGGGCATCGGCCGGGCCATCGCCTTAAAGCTCGCCGAGCGGGGGGCCAAAGTTGTGGTAAACTACCGGACGAGCCAGGCCGAGGCCGAGGAGGTGGTCGCCCGCATTTGCAAGTGCGGGGGCGAGGCGGTCGCCTTCAGGGCCGACGTGAGCCGGCGGGATGAGGCCGAGGCCCTGATTCAGCAGGCCATAGACCGTTTCGGCCGGCTCGACATCCTGGTAAACAACGCCGGCCTCATTCGGGATACTTTGCTTTTGCGGATGTCCGACGAAGACTGGGACCTGGTGATGGACGTAAACCTGAGGGGGACCTTTTACTGCTGCCGGGCGGCGGTTCGGCCCATGATCCGGCAGCGTTGGGGCCGCATAATCAACATGAGCAGCGTCGTCGGGGTACACGGCAACGTGGGGCAGGCCAACTACTCGGCGGCCAAGGCCGGGGTTATCGGTTTTACCAAGAGCCTGGCCAAGGAGGTGGCCTCCCGGAACATAACCGCCAACGTGGTTGCCCCCGGCTTCATTGAGACCGACATAACCACAAAGCTCAACGAGCGGGTAAAAGCGGAGCTTTTTAAGCGGATTCACCTGGGCCGTTTCGGGACGCCCGAAGAGGTGGCCGAGCTGGTGGCCTTCCTGGCGTCGGAGGCGGCCGGGTACATCACCGGCCAGGTCCTGCTTATTGACGGCGGCATGAGTCTCGGCTAATTTTTAAACATAGGATGGCCGCCGAAAAAAAGCCCGGCTGGCGCCGTCAGGCCCGGATCCTGGCGTTCAAGGTGCTTTTTGAGCACGACCTGACGGGCCACAACCCGGCCAAGGCGCTGGAATACTACCTGGCCGAGGAGCCGCTGCCGCCCGATGCGGCTGAGTTCGCCCGGAATCTCGTTTATGGGACCCTGGCCCACCGGGCGGAGCTCGACGAAATAATCCGGCGGTTTGCCCCGGCCTGGCCCCTGGAACAGATGAACGCGGTGGATAAGAACATACTCAGGCTGGCCCTTTACGAGGTGCTGTTCGAAAATCAGGTGCCGGTGAAGGCGGCCATCAACGAAGCCGTCGAACTGGCCAAGCTCTTCGGGACCGACGCCTCGCCGAAATTTGTCAACGGCGTTCTGGGGGCCGTCGTCCGGTCCTACGGGCGGGTGCCCGGGGCCCCGGGCGGCGTGAATAACCGGTAACCCTGGCAACAACGGGCCCGGGGTCGGCCGGCCCCGGCCCGAAGCAACCCAAAAAATCTCCAAGGGGGGTGAACCTATGGCCACGGTCTACGAACGGGTAAAGCGCATAATTGTGGAGGAGCTCGGGGTGGACGAGGACCAGGTTACGCCGGACGCCTCGTTTATCGAGGACCTCAACGCCGATTCCCTGGACCTGGTCGAGCTCATCATGCGCCTTGAGGAGGAGTTCAGCAAGGAGGGCCGCCAGATCACCATCTCCGACGAGGAGGCCGAGCGCATCCGCACGGTGCGGGATGCGGTAGAATTTATTAAAGAGCACGGCGTCGAAGACGATGAGGAGTAAAGGTGGCCCAGGTCGCCGATGAGAAACGGATGACGATCTTCGAGCACCTGGCCGAGCTGCGGATGCGCCTCATCCGCAGCTTCGTGGCCCTGGGTGTGGCAACCCTTTTCTCCCTGCTCTTTACCCGGCCGGTCTTTGAAATTTTAAAGGCGCCGGCCCAATCCATCGACCTGATCTTCATCGACCCCACCGAGGGGGTGGGGTCGTACTTCCGGGTGGCGCTTCTTGCCGGCGTCATCCTAGCCATGCCGGCTATCGTCTACCAGGCCGTCATGTTCGTGGTGCCGGGCCTTACGCCCACGGAGAAGCGGTATCTTTTCTGGCTGCTCCCCGGGGCGACCTTGAGCTTTGTCGTCGGGGTGGTCTTTGCGTATGCCGTCCTGATGCCCCCGGCCCTGACGTTCCTTCTGGGCTGGCCGGGGGAAGATATCGCCCGGCCCCAGATTAGGCTTTCTAGTTATATAGATTTCGTAACCCGCTTTCTCTTCTGGGTGGGGGTGGTCTTCGAGACGCCCCTAATTATCTACTTCCTGGCCAAGGTCCGGGTCGTAAGCCCCCAGCGGCTGGCCAGCCTTAGAAAATACGCCATCGTCGGGGCCTTTGCCCTCGGGGCGGTCATCACCCCGACCTTTGACCCGGTCAACCAGACCCTGGTGGCGGTGCCCCTTATCCTCCTGTACGAAGTGGGCATCCTCCTGGCCAGGCTTGCCTACCGCTAACCGACGCCCTTGGGCCGGGCGGGGCGTGAGCTCCTGGTTAACCTCATCGCCCACTGGCAAAGCCTGAATGCCTGGTGGGGACGGCAGACGGCCTGGGGCCGGCGGCTCTACGCCACCCTGGCCCTTATCTACCTGGTCGGGGCCCTCTGCTACTGTTTGGGAGTGGCCAGCCTGGTGCTTATACCCCTGCCGGTGTCCCCACCGGGTCCGGCCGCCGAGGGCCGGGAGCTTCCGGCTGTAAGTCCCACATCGGAGCCGACGGAGGAAGCGGCGTCGCCGACCCCCCTGCCGTTGCCCACCGCCCTTTCGGCCGTTACCCCGGCCCCGACCCGGACGCCCACACCCCAACCCGGCCGGACTCCGACCCCGACGCTTTCCCCTCCCTCAGCCCCGACCCGGCCGGCCCTTCCCACTCCCACCTCCGTCCCCGGCCGGACCCCCACCCCGCCGCCCACCGTTCCGGCCACCCCCCACCCAACCCCAACGGCCGTCCGCTAAGGTTCCCCGGCCAGGGCTACCTGCTGGGCGCGCAGGAGCTGGCGGATGCCCGCCTCGGCCAGGTCAAGCAGACTACCTAGCTGTTCCCGGCTGAAGGGTTCGGTTTCGGCAGTGCCCTGAATTTCCACCAGTCGGCCGTCGGCGGCCATCACCACGTTGAGGTCCACGTCGGCCCGGGAATCCTCGGCGTACTCAAGGTCTAGCAAAGGCATCCCGTCGACGATGCCCACGCTCACGGCGGCCACCGCCTGCCTGATGGGGTCGGCCGCCAGCACCCCCTGGGCCAACAGCCGGCCCACTGCCCGGGCCAGGGCGACCCAGGCGCCGGTGATGGCCGCCGTCCGGGTGCCGCCGTCGGCCTGGAGCACGTCGCAGTCGACGATGAGGGTGCGTTCGCCCAGTTTCTCTAGGTCGACCACGGCCCTAAGGGCCCGGCCGATGAGGCGCTGAATCTCCTGGGTCCGGCCGGAAAGGCGGCCCTGAACCGCCTCCCGGGGCGAGCGGGTCGGGGTGGCCCGGGGCAGCATCCCGTATTCGGCGGTCACCCAGCCCCGGTCGGTACCGGCCAGGAAGGGGGGCACCCGCTCCTCCACCGTGACGGCGCAGAGCACCCGGGTTCGACCCTGCTCGATAAGGGCCGAACCTTCGGGAAAATCCAGCGGGTCCGGGATGATTCGGACCGGCCGGAGCTGGTCCGGCGCCCGACCGCCCGGCCGGCCGGGAAACTGAGCCATCGGCGGCCCTTTTACCTGCCCAGCAGGTCGGCGATGTTGTACGCCAGCAGTACCGGGACGGAGATGGCCAGCAGGAGCAGGTGAACCAGAAAGCCCACCACAAAGGCCTGCCGGTCGCCGTTCCGGTAGAGCCAGTCCCAGCTTGCCCGCATCACGGCGGCCGGGGCGACGAGGCCCAGCCCGTAGAGGGCCAGGTGGCGCACGGCCACCCCCACCTTCCAGGGCAGAAAGTGGACGGCCGAATGGACCAGGATGACGGCCCAGGTGATGAACTGGACCAGAACCCAGGCCGTCAGGCCGGTGGCCACGACGGCCGCCAGCCAGACACCGGTACGCCGGTAATCCACCGTCACCTTCGGCCCGCAGGGGTAGGCTTCAGGTGCGGGCCGGGGCCGGGCCCCGCTGGTCGATGGGGATATATTCGAGGTCCACCGGGCCCACATACTCTAAGAGCGGCCGGATGAGGACGGCATCCCGGTACTGCTCGAGGCACTGCAGAACCCAGCCCGGGACCCGGCCAATGGCGAAGATGGGCACGAACAGGTCTTCGGGGATGCCGAGCAGATAGTAAACGACCCCGGCGTAGAAGTCGACGTTTACGTAAATCCCCCGCTCCTGGTATGGCCGCATCGCTTCTTCGACCTTTTGCAAGATCTGGAACCAGTGGGGCTGGTTCCGCCGCTCGGCCAGCTCCTTGGCGAGGGGGCGCAGAAGCTTAGCCCGGGGGTCCTCTACCTTGTAGACCCGGTGGCCGAAGCCCATCACCCGCTCGCCCCGGGCGAGCTTTTCCCGAACGTAGGCCTCGGCCCGGTCGGGCGAACCGATCTCCTCGGCCATGCGCATCACCGCCTCGGCGGCTCCCCCGTGCCAGGGGCCCTTGAGGGCCCCGATGGCCCCGACGGTGGCCGAGTGCAGGTCGGACATGGTGCTCACGATCACCCGGGCGGTAAAGGCCGAGGCGTTGGCCCCGTGCTCGGCGTGCAAGATGAAGTCGACGTCTAGGGTCCGGGCGTCCTCCGGGTGGGGCTCCTGGCCGAAGAGCATCCAGAGGAAGTTGGCGGCGTGGCCCAGGTTGGGGTTGGGGGGCACCGGCTCAAGCCCCTGCCGGATCCGGTGGTGGTAGGCGACGATGGTGGGGACCTGGGCCGTAAGGCGGATGCCCTTGCGCAGGGTCGCCGGCTCGGAAACGTCGTTTACCTCGGGGTCGAAGGCGGCCAGGGCCGAGACCCCCGTCCGGAGCACGTCCATCGGGTGGGCATGCTTGACAAGCCGGATAACCTGGACCACCTCGTCCGGAATTGGCCGGCTTGACCGCAAGGTTGCGTCGAACTCGTCCAGCTCGGCCCGGGTGGGCAGTCGGCCGTAGAGCAAAAGATAGGCCACCTCTTCGAAGGTGGACTTTGTGGCAAGGTCCTCAATCCGGTAACCCCGGTAAAGGAGTATCCCCTTCTCCCCGTCGATGTAACTTGACTGGGTTTCGGCAAGCACCACACCTTTAAGGCCGGTATTTTTAGTTGGCATTGGGGTCCTCCTTCTCTAAATATCTTTGGTCCGCCGGGGAAGGACCAAACCTGGCCTGCCCCATCCTTATTAGCCTTCTTCTTTCAGCCACCGGGCCGCATCCTTGGCGTGGTAGGTGATTATCAGGTCGGCCCCAGCCCGCTTTATCCCGTAAAGGACCTCCAAGGTGACCCGCCGCTCGTCAAGCCAACCGTTGCGGGCGGCCGCCTTCACCATGGCGTACTCTCCGCTCACGTTATAGGCCGCCAGGGGATGGTCAAAGCGCTGACGGACGGCCCGGATAACATCCAGGTAGGCCAGGGCCGGTTTGACCATTACGATATCGGCCCCTTCGCCGATATCCAGCTCCACCTCCCGCAACGCTTCCCGGACGTTGGGCGGGTCCATCTGGTAGGCCCGGCGGTCCCCAAACTGAGGGGCCGAACCGGCCGCCTCCCGGAAAGGGCCGTAAAAGGCCGAGGCGTACTTGGCGCTGTAGGCCATGATGGCCACCTGCCCGAAGCCCGCCTCGTCTAGGGCCCGTCGGATAGCCCCGACCCGGCCGTCCATCATATCCGAGGGGGCCACAATATCAGCCCCGGCCGCGGCCTGAGATACGGCCGTCCGGGCCAACAGCTCCAAAGTTTCGTCGTTCTGAACGTAACCGTCCCGGACAACCCCGCAGTGGCCGTGGCTGGTGTACTCGCAGAGGCAGACGTCGCAGATAACCGTAAGGTCGGGCACAAGGCCCTTAATTACCCTTACGGCCCGCTGGATGATGCCGTCCTCGGCCCACGCCCCCGACCCCACCTCATCCTTGCGCTCGGGGATCCCAAAAAGCAAAACCGCCCGGATACCGAGCCGGGCGACGGCCTCCACCTCGGCGGGCAGAAGGTCCAGGGACCAGCGGTACTGACCGGGCATGCTTTCGATTTCCTGGCGGATGCCGTGGCCTTCGACGATAAAGAGGGGGTAGATAAAATCCTTGACCGAAAGGCGGGTCTCCTGAACCAGCTCCCGCAGCGCAGGGGTTCGGCGCAGGCGGCGGAGACGGACCGCCGGAAAGCCGCGGAGACTTCTCGTCTCAAGCATCGGCCCGACCTCCCGACTATGATAGCATGCGACCCCGGGGAAAAACCCCCGCCGTCGCCCCGTAATTTCTTATGGGGGCGATAGCCGGATTCTATCGCCGGGGGACGCCACCCCTTTGAGTATATAATAGCCTTCGGCAATTAATCTTCGCGGAGGGCACCGATGGAACAGTTATACAATCCCCGGCTGCTGACCTACCTGGAGGCCCTCGTTCCGCCCCGCCACCCGGTCCTGCAGGAGATGGAGGAACGGGCCCGACAGACCGGGTTCCCCATCATCGGCCCGGTGGTCGGCCGGTTCTTTTACCTGCTCGGCCGCCTGAGCGGCGCCCGGCGGGTCTTTGAGCTGGGTTCCGGCTACGGTTACTCCACCGCCTGGCTGGCCATGGCCGTCCGGGACAACGGGGGCGGGGAGGTTTACCACGTGGTCTGGGATGAGGAGCTTTCCCGCCAGGCCCGGGACTACCTCGGCCGGCTGGGCCTGCTGGATATCGTGCGGTTCCGGGTGGCTGAGGCGGTTTCGGAGCTGGACCGGACCGGGGGCGAATTCGACCTGATTTTTAGTGATATTGACAAGCCTGCCTACCCCGAGTCGCTGCCCGTCATCAAAAAACGCCTCCGGCGGGGCGGCCTGATGCTGGTGGACAACATCTTCTGGTCGGGCCGGGTCTGGGATGAGGCGGCCAACGACCCGGCCCCCCGGGGCGTCCGGGAATTCACCCGCCTGGTCTTCGCCGACCCGGACTTTGTGGCCAGCGTCATCCCGCTCCGGGATGGGGTGCTGGTTGCCTGGCGAATCTGAGTAGCTCTGCTGTTTTGCGTTCTGCATATTGACACCCGTATTTTGCTTTGCTATATTTAAAAAGGCTGGTAACCAGCATTTGGCCTAAGACGTTTGATGTGTAATTCTGGGGCAAACAGCAAGGGAAGGAGCCAAGGTCTATAATGGCACGAGGTGCCGGATGGACCTCGACTCCTTCCTGGTCACGCTGTTGACATAAGGCG
>DAOUCL010000075.1:0-5416 GCA_034432015.1 Dehalococcoidia bacterium | reverse complement strand
CGGGAGCAGAGCGAGGCCACCCTCAAGAAGGTGAGGGGCTACGAGCATTTGCCGGGAGGCCTGGCCTTCGTCTCGGCCATCACCCTGGAGGAGGTCTGGCTGGAGGCCTGAAAAGGTGGGCAGCTACATCCTGCGCCGGCTGCTGCAGTCCGCCATCCTCATCTTTGCCGTCGCGACCCTGATTGCGGTGGCGGTCCGGCTGATACCGGGCGACCCGGCCTACGTCCTGCTGGGGGAGGGTCAGGCCACGCCCGACCGGGTCCGACTGCTGCGGGAGCAGCTGGGTTTGGAGAAGCCGGTCCACATCCAGTACCTGGAATGGCTCGGCCGGCTGGCAAGGGGGGACCTGGGGGTCTCCCTCATCAGCCGGCGGCCCGTGGGGCCCGACCTGCTCCAGCGGCTGCCCCGGACCCTGGAGCTCACGGCGGCGGCCACCTTCCTGGCGCTGCTTTTCGGCCTGCCGGCCGGGATTCTGGCGGCGGTGAACCGCAACGGGCCGGTGGACCTGGGGGTGTCGGTGCTGGCGCTGCTGGGTGTTTCGTCGCCCGTTTTCGTGCTGGGTACGCTGCTGGTGCTGATTTTCGGCCTTTACCTCAGGCTCTTTCCGGCCACCGGCTTCGTCGACCTTACCCAGGACCCTGTCGGGCATTTTAACCGGCTGCTTTTGCCCGCCGCAACCCTGGCGGCGGCCATGGCCGGGGTCATCGCCCGGATGGCCCGTTCGGCCGTGCTGGAGGTGCTGGGCGAGGATTACCTGCGGACGGCCCGGGCGAAGGGGCTGCGGGAGAGGGCGGTCATCCTGGGCCACGGCCTGCCCAATGCCCTCATCCCGGTGGTGGCCGTCGTCGGGGTCCAGATGGGTTCGCTTCTGGGGGGCAGCGTCATCGTCGAGTATATCTTCAACTGGCCGGGGTTGAGCACATACCTGCTGCAGGGGATCGCCCAGCGGGACTACCCGGTCGTCCAGGCCGTGGTGCTGACGGTCTCGGCCCTCTTCATCCTGCTGAACCTGCTTACGGACCTTTCCTACGGGCTGCTGGACCCGAGGATCCGGTATGGCTAGCACCTTCAGCCGGCCGGCCGCGGCAACTGCCGGGATTCGCCCCCGAGCCGGGGTGTTTTTCCGTCTGGTCCGCACGCCCCGGGTCGTCGGCCCGGCCGTCTTTCTGGCCGTGGTGGCCGCCCTTTCGCTGCTGGCGCCCCTCATTGCGCCCCACGACCCGCTGGAGATGCGGCCGCCCCGGGCCCTCCAGGGCCCGGGGCCGGAGTTTTTGCTGGGCACCGACGAGTACGGGCGGGACATTCTGAGCCGGCTCCTTTACGGGGGTCGGGTTTCACTGGCGGTGGCGGTCGGGTCGATCCTGGTTGCAGGGGTTGTCGGGGTCGCCCTGGGCCTGGCGGGCGGCTACTACGGGGGCATTTGGGAGGCGCTGACCATGCGGACGGCGGACCTGCTTCTGAGCATTCCGCCCATCCTGCTGGCCATCGCCACGGTGGCCTTTCTGGGGTCGAATCTGGCAAACCTGATTCTGGTCATCGGCCTTCTTTACGTGCCGAGGTTCGCCCGGGTGGTTCACGGCTCGACCCTGGCCGTAAAGCAGCGGGAGTTCGTCGAGGCCGCCCGGGTCGTCGGAGCCCGGGACCTGCGGATTCTGCTGACGGCCATCCTGCCGAACATCCTGGCGCCGATAATCGTCCAGGCGAGCGTAAGCCTTGGTTTTGCCATCCTGCTGGAATCGGGTCTCAGTTTCCTGGGGCTGGGGGCGCCGCCCCCGACCCCATCCTGGGGGCAGATGGTCGGGACCGGGCGGGGCTACATGCACCTGGCCCCCTGGCCGGTGCTGTGGCCGGCCCTGATGGTCTGGGCGGTGATCCTGGCCTTTAACCTGCTGGGCGACGGCCTGCGGGACCTTCTGGACCCCAGGCTGCGAGGCTGAGGCGCGGTTAATTATAAATTACTGACTTTGGTTAGGATCATGCACCTGCTCAGAAAGTACCCGGCTGACATCGGTTTGAGGTGCCCGTGAGCAGCCCGAAGACACTACCGCAGCAGGTCAGAAAAGGCCGCGGCCGGCCTCAAAAACGGTGGTGTCTGAACTGCGTTCTGACGGTCAGATACAGGGGTTTGACGTGGAACGCAGCAGTCCACTACAGTCTGGCGTAAATTTGTCCACGGGCCCGTATTGCTGGGCCTAAGGGCAGGCAGAGCAGGGCCTGGACCCGTCTGAAAATCACCGAAGACGTGGTAAAGGAGTACGACCCATGGCGATCTTCGGCTGGAAAGATCCCGACTTCGAGCGTGAGCTGCTGTCTTCAATTTCCGACGCTTTACCCTGGTCTGTGGTTGAGCGGTTCAGCACCCTGGTCCGGGAATCTGGCACCGCTGCTGAGCGCCTGGCCTTCGATCTCCTGGTCCAGAACCTGAAGGACTGGGGTGTGCCCCATATTTTATACGAGCCTGTTTGCCTCGTAAGCCTGCCCAGGGAGGCCAGGCTGCTCATCCGTGGGGATGATACCGAGGAGATTCGGGCAAAGGTCCCTTCGTTCTCAGTGTCCACAGGTCAGGACTGGGTTGAAGGAGAGCTCGTCTACGTGCCGGGCGGCTATGCCGCGGACATCACTCAGATATTCGCCCCCGGCGCGGGGATCCCGACCGAGGCGCGCGGCCGGGTTGTACTGACCGAGGGCTACCCCATGCCCGGAAAGGTTTCGGACTTCTCCCGGGCCGGGGTACTTGCGGCCATATTTATCAGTCCGGGCGAATATATTCACGAGGGTATTTGCACCCCCATCTGGGGCTCGCCCGACCTGGACAACATTCGCCTCAAGCCAGCCATACCGGTCCTGGCCGTGAGCCGGTCGGACGGCAGCCGGCTCAAGCAACTGGCGGCCACAGGGGTCAGGGTTGCGGTTAAGACCCGGCTCCAAGAAGATTGGCGCAAGATCCCGGTGCTGGTCGCCGAGATCCCAGGCCGGGAGACCCCCGACGAGTTCGTCCTGGTCCACGGCCATCTTGACTCGTGGCATGTCGGCGTCGGCGACAATGCCGTCGGCGACGCCGTTCTGCTGGAGCTGGCCAGGGTCTTCTGGCACCACCGCCACCGACTGGCCAGGACCCTCCGGGTGGCCTGGTGGTCGGGGCACTCCCACGGACGCTACGCCGGCTCAACCTGGTACGCCGATACTTTCGCGATTGAACTGATGGAACGGTGCGTTGCTCAGGTCAACTGCGATTCGCCCGGTTGCCGGGGTGCCACGAGCTATGAGCGGGTGATGTGGATGAGCGAGGCTGAGGAAGTGGCCCGAAGCGCAATCGAGGACGTGACGGGCGCTCCGGCGGGGGGGATGCGGCCCCTGCGCGCCGGCGATTATTCTTTCAACAACCTCGGCATCAGCGCCTTTTACATGCTCCTTTCAGAAATTCCCCGGGCCGAACGGGAACGCCTTGGGCTCTACGCCGTTGGCGGTTGCGGCGGCAACATCGAGTGGCACACGGAAGACGACACCATTGAAATCGCCGACCGCGAGAACCTGGTGCGCGACGCCAGGGTCTACGCCGCTGCCCTGGCCCGGGTCCTGAACGCCCCCCTCCATCCTTTTGATTACCGGCGGACGGTCGATGAGATTGCCGGGCATCTGCAACGCTACGCAGAACTCGCCGGCCCGAGGTTTGACCTGTCCCCAGCCATGGCTGAAGCGCGGGCCCTGAGAGAAGAGCTTGATGTCTTCTATACCCGGGCCGAGGGCCTTGTTGGGAGGCCGCCGGCCGACCCACAGGTGCGGCGGTTTAACCGTCGCCAGCGGCAACTGGCCAGGAACCTGGTGCCGGTAAATTACACCACGGGCGACCGCTTCAGGCACGCACCGGCTGTGGAGCTGCCCCCGATTCCTGACCTGGCGCCCGCGGCCCGGCTGGCCCGGGTGCCGGAAAATTCGGCCGAGTTTCACCTCATTCTGACCCATCTGAACCGGAGCCGAAACCGGATCACCTGGGCTTTCAGGGAGGCGCGTCAGCTGCTAGCCGAAGAACTTTAAGGGAGGTTAAGCGGATGGAGGTCGTTTACCTCATTCCGGGGCCGATGTCCCAGGGCCCGCTCGGGCCGGAGGAACTGGAACGCCGCCGGGCGTTCCTTCAGACGGCGGCGTTTCCGGGAACTACGGTGCGCGTCGAGGATGTTTCAGAGGGGCCCCCTTCCATTGAGTCCGCTTACGAGGAACATCTTTCCGTGCCGGGCATGCTGAAGGCGGTGGGCCGACTTGCCGAACAGGGCGTCGATGCGGTGATCGTGGGTTGCTTCGGGGACCCGGGGGTCGATGCCGCCCGGGAACTTGTTTCCATTCCGGTTGTCGGTCCCGGGGCGGCGGCCATGCTCTTTGCCTGCGCCCTGGGCCATCGCTTTTCGATCGTGACCGTACTTGACTCAATTATCCATCCGCTCCAACGGCTCGCCTGGGATACAGGCGTCCCCCAGAAGCTTGCTTCAGTCCGGTCGGTAGGCATACCTGTCCTCAACCTCTACAAGGACCGGGATCGCCTGTTCCGTCGGGTCGTCGAAGTCGGCCGCGCCTGCGTCAAGGCCGACGGGGCCGACACCCTGGTCCTCGGCTGCATGACCATGGCCTTTGCCGGACAGCACCGCGCCCTGGAAGACGCCCTCGGCGTGCCGGTGGTGAACCCGGCCCTGGCTGCCCTGAAGCTGGCAGAGGCCCTGGCCGCCACGGGAATGACCCACAGCAAGCTCGCCTTTCCGGTACCGCCTAAGCTTGCGGCCCAGGGGCGCCGGGCCCCTAAATCGGCGACAGGTCATACCGCTGGCCGGCCTTCATGACGAAGACCACGTTGTACATCGTCCTGATATCCCGAAGCGGGTCGCCCCGGACGGCAATAATATCCGCCCTCTTTCCGACCTCCAAAGTTCCCACCGTGTCGGCGATCCGGCACACCTCGGCACCGCGCCGGGTGGCAGCGACCAGCGCATCCCCTGGGGCGACCCCGAACTCGACAAGCTTTTCGAGCTCGAAGGCCATCAGCCCGTGCATACTGTCCGTACCGACGGCGAAGGGTATCCCGGACCGAAGCACCCTGGGGAAGGTTTCGGCGACCAGTGCCCGAGCCTGAACGAGCTTGGCCATGATCTCGGGTCTGCGGGCATCCCCCTGTTCAATACCCGTAGGGTGGAAGAGGACCGCCTGGGTCGACACGAGCCAGGCCCCTTTCCTCAGCATCAGGTTAACGTCGTCGTCTGTCATGAGGGCGCCGTGTTCGATGGTCCGAACACCCTCCTCCAGGGCGAGGCGAAGACCCTTACCACCGTGGGCGTGGGCGGCAACGTACGTCCCGAACCGCTCAGCCTCCTCCACTGCCGCCCTGATCTCCTCCCGGGAATATACCGCATAGTCCAGCCCGGTGCGCCCG
>DAOUCL010000074.1:0-1543 GCA_034432015.1 Dehalococcoidia bacterium | reverse complement strand
CGATGGCACGGGCCGGGTCGCCCACATTGGCCTCCAGGTTCCCGACCCGGTTCAGGCTGTGGCCCAGGAGGGCCGGTTCGCCCAGGGCCCGGGCCAAGCCGAGGGCCTCGTCAAAATGCCGGCCGGCTTTAACGTAATCCCGGGAGGCCCAAAGCAGGCCGAGGTCCACCAGCCCTTCCCACTCCCCCACCCGGTCCCCGGCCGCCCGGCCGAGGCGGACCCCCTCCGCGTAGTCCCGTCCGGCCGCATCAAGATAGCCCGCCAGTTCGCCGGCCTGGCCCCGGGCCCGGAAAAGCCGGGCGCAAACCGGGACCGGGCAACCCAGGTGGCCAGCGGCCTCGATGGCCCGGCCGAAATGCTCCACCGCCTCATGGGGGGCGTAGAGGGCCCGGGCCTGCTCTCCGGCCCGCCGACCGTACTCCAAGGCTTCCGCCCAAGCACCGGCGGCAAAATAATGATATGAAAGGTCGGCCAGGGCCGATTCGGCGGCCCCCGCCCGCTCCAGGACCCCAGCAACCCGCCGGTGGAGCCTCCGGCGCTCGCTTCCGTCCAGGCCCTCGTAGACGGCCTCCCGGATGATGGGGTGTCTGAAGGCAAATCGGCCGGTCGACGTTTCCACCACCGCCTGAGCGGCGGTAAGCCGAGCGAGCCACCGGCGGACCCGGGGCTCCGGGAGGCCAGTCAAATCGCCGAGTGCCTTTAGTTCAGCATGGCGGCCCATAACGGCCGCCGTGAGCAAGGCCCGGGCCTGGGGCCCCAACCGTCCCAACCGAAGCCGGACCAAGTCCTGGATGCTCGGCGGCAGGCGAAAGTCCACCCCCGGCCACCACCGCCAGGCCGAGGCCGTCCGACGGACCTGACCGCCTACCACCCAGCCCTTGAGCACTTCTTCGACGAAGAAAGGGTTGCCCTCGGTGAGGCCGTAAACCAGGTCGACCGGGCGCGCCTGGTCCGGGCCGACCGTCCCGAAAAAGGCCCGCACCAGCTCCCCGACTTCCTCCCGGGTGAGGGGCCCCAGCCTCAGTTCCCGGGGCCACCGTTCCCGCCGGACGGCGCCCAGGAATTCCCGGAGCCGGGCGGCATCCTCCGTCGGGTAAGTGAGAATGAGAAGGACCGGGTTTGGGGGGGTAGGCGGCGGATAAGAAACCGCAGAAAATCCAGGCTGGTCGGGTCGGCCCAGTGGATATCCTTGAAGACCAGGAGCCGCGGCCGTTGGGAAGCCGGGGCCACCAGCACCCGGAACAGGGCCTCGAAGAGCCGGCGCTTTTCGGCTTCCGGGTCCAGGGGCGGGGTCGGCCTTAGGGCGGGCAAAACGAGGCCGAGCTCCGGAACCAACTTAACTACCTCGGCCCCCATGCCGGCCAGCCCTTGCCGGACTTCGGCCGGCCGAAGTCCGGCAAGGAAGGCGCGCAGGGCATCCGCTACGGCCGCGAAGGGAAAAGCAGCGTCCTGCGGCACGCACCGCCCCTGCAAAAGCTCAAACCCAGCCCCGGAAGCCCGCCGGGCCACCTCACCTACCAGCCTGGTCTTCCCCACCCTAGCC
>DAOUCL010000073.1:0-7695 GCA_034432015.1 Dehalococcoidia bacterium | reverse complement strand
CGGCTTCCCTGCCCTTTATCATCGCCGGCCTCCGGCTTGCCGTGGGCCGGGCCCTGGTGGGGGTGGTCGTCGCCGAGTTCTTCGGGGCCCGGAGCGGCCTCGGCCTGCTCATCCTTTCGTCATCGCAGGTTTTCGATACGGCCGCCCTCTTCATGGCCGTTATCATCCTGGCCGGGTTCGGGGCGCTGATGGTGAGTCTCTTAAGCACCCTCGAGGCCAGACTTGCACCCTGGCGGGCCCATGGCCATGACTGAGCCGATCCTTGCGGTTGAGCAGGTTACCAAAAGGTTTGTTAAGGACGGCAAGACCACCGAGGTGCTCGGCCAGATAAGCTTCACGGTCGGCCGGGGGGAGTTTGTCGCCCTGGTCGGGCCGAGCGGCTGCGGGAAGACCACCCTTTTGCGCATCATCGCCGGGCTCGTGGCGCCTTCCTCCGGGGTGGTGAGGGTGAACGGCCGGGTTGTTTCCGGCCCCGGACCCGACCGGGCCATGGTCTTCCAGCAGGACTCCCTGTTCCCCTGGCGGACGGTTTTGCAGAACGTCCGGTTCGGCCTGGAGGTTCGGGGCGTGGGCCGCCGGGAGGCCGATGAAGTTTGCCTCCGGCTCCTGGAGCGGGTCGGGCTTAAGGGTTTCGACCGTTACTACCCCCACGAGATCTCCGGGGGGATGCGCCAGCGGGTGAACCTGGCCCGGGCCCTGGCGGTGGACCCGGAAATCCTGCTCATGGATGAGCCCTTTGCCGCCCTCGATGCCCAGACCCGGGAGCTCATGCAGATGGAGCTTCTGCGCATCTGGTCCGATGCCCGCAAGACGGTTATTTTCGTCACCCACCAGATCGACGAGGCCTGCTACCTGGCCGACCGGGTGCTGGTCATAGCTTCCCGGCCGGGCCGGATTGTCGAGGACATCCCCGTAGCTATCCCGAGGCCCCGTCCCCTCCAGGTCAAGCGAACAAGCGAATTCGGCCGGTACGTCGACCGCATCTGGGGCCTGCTGGAAAAGGAGGTCCGGCAGGCTGCCATGACCCTTCGTGCGGAAGACTGATCGCCGGGGGTTTGAGAGGCTGGACATGCCCTTGCTATACGCTGTTGAGAGATTCGCCCAGGAGGCCGCACTGCCATGCCCTACACCGTAAACCTTGAAGGCAAGGTCGCGATCGTTACCGGGGCCGGCCGGTACAACGGCATCGGGCGGGGTATCGCCCTGGCCCTGGCGGATGCCGGGGCCGACGTGGTTGTCACCGCCCGCTACCGGCCCCCCGAAACCTACCCTGAGTACGAAAGGGCCATGGGCTGGCGGGGGGTGGAGAGCGTGGCCGAAGAGATTCGGGCCCTGGGCCGGCGGGCCCTCCCCCTCTGGGTCGACGTCACCGACCGGGACCAGGTGGTCGGGATGGTTGACCGGACCCTGGCCGAATTCGGCCGCATCGACATCCTGGTGAACAACGCCGCCGCCCCCCGGGGGAGGGACCGGGTCCCGGTGGTTGACCTCGACGAGGAGGCATGGGAGGAAGTGCTTCGGGTGAACCTGACCGGCACCTTTCTCTGCTGCAAATACGTGGCCCCGGTTATGATTCGGCAGGGCTGGGGCGGGAAGATTATAAACATCTCCTCCATCGCCGGCCGCCGGGGCAACCCCCGAATGGGGGCGTACTCGACCTCTAAGTTCGGCCTCCAGGGGTTCACCCAGGTCCTGGCCATGGAGCTGGCCCCGGCCGGCATCAACGTCAACGCCGTCTGCCCCGGCCTCATCGAGACGGAGCGGATGTCCGACTGGGGGGCCTACGAGGCCAGACAGTGGGGCGTAAGCCTCGAGGAGGCCCGAAGGCGGCTCATCGAGCAGATTCCCCTGCGCCGGACGGGGACGATTGAGGATGTGGCAAACCTGGTGGTCTTCTTGGCCTCAGACCGGGCCGGCTATATAACCGGCCAGACCATCAACGTCTGCGGGGGCAGGGTCCTGAGTTGATGCGTCCCGGGCGGCTTTTCGGGCTCTTGGCCGCCCTGCTCTGGCTGGCGGGCGGCCCCGCCCTGGCCGACCGGCCCATTGCCGGCGGCCGGTTCTTCCAGACCGGACCGGAGGGCCTGGGCTATTTCGTGGCCGACTGGGACGGCTACCCGTTCTGGACGGCCTTTCAGGCGGCCGGGGGCGAGGCCGGCCTGGGCCGGCCGGTAAGCCGCCGCTTCCTGGCCGGGAACGGCCTCGCCCAGGCCTTCGACCGGGGCCTGATCTTCAGCCGGGGAGACGGAAAAAGCTGGGAGGTGCGGCCCCCCGGTCCGGCGCCCGAATCGGCCCGGCGGCCGGAGCCCGAGCCCAGGGTGAGCCTGCCGGCCGACGAGGCCCCCCACCGGGACCCGGTGGAGTGGTGGTATTTCACCGGCCACCTGACGGCCCCCGACGGCCGGGAGTTCGGCTTTGAAGTGACGTTTTTCCAGGCGATCGGCCGGACTGGAATCGCCGGCCACTTTGCCCACTTTGCGGTGTCGGCCCCGGACTTAGGGCTCTTTATCAGCGACGAACGGTTCGGTTTGCCGGTTCGGGAACCTCAGCCAGGGATTGTCCACCTGCAACTGGGCGACTGGCAGATTCGAGGCGAGAACCGCCGCTACCGGCTCATAGCCGGGAATGGGGCGGCCGGCTTCGACCTGGAGCTGGCCGATGCCAAGCAGGCGGTGCTCCACGGGGATACCGGCCTGGTCTCATACGGCCCGGCCGGCGATAGTTATTATTACTCCCGAACTCGGCTTACGGGGGCGGGACGGCTGCGGCTGGGGGAAGAGCAGCTTCCCGTGACGGCCCTGGCCTGGCATGACCGCCAGTGGGGCGGGTTCACCGCCCTGCTCGGGGGCGGCTGGGACTGGTTTTCCATCCAGCTGGACGACAACACCGAAATTATGCTCTACCTGGTCCGCCTTTCGCCAGGGCCGCCGGCCATCCTTCACGGCACCTACGTGGACGAGTATGGGGTTGCCCGGCCGCTGGGCCCCCAGGACTTTCGGGTTACGGCCCTGGGAACCTGGCTCAGCCCCCTCACCGGGGCGGCCTACCCGTCGGGTTGGGCGGTGGAGCTTCCCGGTGAACGCCTGCGCCTTACCCTTGCCCCGGCCATGCCCAACCAGGAGTTCATCAGCCGGGTTTTCGGGCTGGCTTACTGGGAAGGGAAAGTTACCGTCTCCGGCCAACGGGGCGGCCAGGAGGTCTCGGGCCGGGGCTATGTGGAGCTGACCGGTTATGCTATGATTCGGTAGAACCAGCGGCACAGCTGCTCCGGTCCTGGCCGGACGGGGAAGGTGCAAAGGCCTAAGTGAAGGGTTTTAGGCGGGTCTTTACGGCCCTTGGCCAGCACGGGCCCCTGGCCGTCGCCCTCGTTACCCTGCTGGCGCTGGGCTTTCTGGCCCTGCGGCCTCAGCCTGCCGATAACTCGGCCGCCTTCACCGTCTTCAATCCGCCCCCCAGCCGGGTGGCCTTTATGGCCCCGTCAACGCCGCCCCGCCCGGCCTCCCTGCTGACCCCCGAAGGGGTCGCCCGGGCGTATATTTACGCCCTGGTCGAGGGCAACCCCGACGCCGTCATCCGCCTTTCCCGGCCGGGCAGTCGGTCCATTGACCTGACGCCGGGGTACGGGGTGCCCGGGTTCGGCCTCATCTGGTTGGATATCCGGGAGCTAAGCCGGGCCGAGGACCGGGTGGAATTCGAAGTTCGGGGGATGCTCGCCGACGGAAACCGCCAGGACCCGGTGGCCCGCCGCCCCTTCCAGGGGCGGCTGACCATCTGCTGGGCCGAAGGCTCCTGGTACGTGGCGCGGGCCGACCTGGCGACGGACCGGACCTAATGGTCCGGCCTTTAACGGCTCAGAATGGGCAAATATAGGCACACCCAGCCGGGGGCCGGGCAGGGCCGGGCGGACGGTGAAGGCCCCGAACCCGGGGTCGGCGTTGGGGTAGGTGGCGGGGCCGGGGAGGCCGGCCGCGTAAAGACGACCACCCCCCAGGGGCCGTCGCCGGCCTGGGCGCTGGCCGGATTGGTTGGGTCCGAAACCTTAACGAAGCCCACCAGGTTGTTTCGAAAGGTCTGGTTGTCGGCCCCCGTCACCACTAGCAGGGCCTCTCCGGGGCTGGGTCCGGGGTAAACGGCCATGGAGTTAAAGCGGTTGGGCTGGGTCGGCCCGAAAACGGTGAATTGAACCGAGCTCTGGGGCAGGTCGATTCGCCAGATGGAATTGTCCGAACCGCAGGCCACGTAGAGCCGCTGCACCCGCGGGTCGTAAACGATGGCCACGGGTCCGGCCCCCACCGGAATCGGTCCCGGGATATCCGGGGCCGGGCGCAGGTCGAAGGTGAAGCTTTCCACCCGGTTGGTAGCCTGCTCAAGGACGTAAATTCGGTTGATCGGGTCGCCGACCACCTGAACGGCCACGGGCCGCGAGCCCGGCTCAAGGGTTGCGGCGGTTATAACTTGATGGGTCGTCGGGTCCAGCAGCGTCAGGGTGTCGCTTTCCCGGTTGGCCACCACAACCCGCCCGTCCGGGAGGAACCCCAGTCCCCTGGGGCCGGTCCCAACCTGCGGCTCGGCCACCACCCGGCCGTCATCGGTGGCCAGAATACTCACGGTGCCGGCCGCCTGGTTGGAAACGTAGAGGAGCCTTCCGTCGGGGGAAACTGCCAGCTCCCTGGGCGTGCGGACGGTGCCGTCCCGCCTTAAAGACCAGGTGGCGACGGCCGTAAGATTGGCCGGGTCGACTACCGTCACCGAGTCGGCGGCCGAGTTACTCACGTAGAGGCGATCGGCCCGGGGGTTGAGGGCCAGGCCGAAGGGCTCGCACCGGGAGCCGATCCCCGAGGGGCAGGTGAGGGTCAGGGTGCGGTAGGCCACCCGGGACGGCAGGTAGATGACGGATATGCTGTCGCCCTGGCTGTTGGCCACGAAGGCCCAGGGGCCGTCAAAGGGTAGGGGTTCGCCCCCGGCCCGGGCCAAAAAGCCTGCGGTCAGGGCGAGGAGGCTGACCGCCCCGGCAACGAGTATCCTTGCGGTCGACAAGACTCCCCTCCGCTCTGCCCTTTATCGGGCGAAGGAACTAATGTATTTTAGGGCCTTAAGTCGGCCCCCTGGCGGGGCTCGGACCCGTACGAACGTACCTACTCGTGGGCGACGGCCACCGCCCACACCTGCCGGGCACCGGCCCGCCGCAGGGCCCGGGCGGCCTCGGCCACGGTGGCGCCGGTGGTGATAACGTCGTCCACCAGCCAGAGGCTTCGCCCCCGGACCAGCTCCGGCCGGGGGCACCGGAATGCCCCCGGACATTTTCCCGCCGGGCGGCGGCCGTGAGGCCGACCTGGGGGGCCGTGGGCCTGACCCGGAGCAGGGCTCGGGGCTCGTGCCGGACCCCGAAAAGGCGGCCCAGCTCCGCTCCCGGCCCGGGTGGAGGGGGACGGGGACGACCAGTTCCGGGCGCGGGGCCAGGGCCAGGGGACCGGCGGCCAGCAGTTCGGCCAGGGGCCGGGCCAAGGCCCGCCGGTGGCGGTATTTAAAGGCCCGGATGGCCCCGGTCAGGGGGCCGCCGTAGACGCCGGCGACGGTCTGCCCCGCCAGGGGCGACCGGATTCGGCAGGCCGGATGGGTCGCTCCCCCTGAAGAAGGCCGGTCGCAGGCCGGGCACGTCGGCGGCCAAGGCTCCACCGCCGCCCGGCAAGCCCCGCACAAAAGAGACCCCGGCCGGCGACAGCCGCTGCACGTGGGGGGCAACACCAGGTCGAGGAGGGCGCGGAAAAGACTCACCGCCCTTAGCGGGGGCGGCGGCGCTCCCGTCCGGCGGCCGGGCGGGGTTGGGCCCGGCGGGCCGCCCGACGCTCGGCCTCGGGGGTCCAGACGTAGATGAGCCGCCAGTGGGGCCGGCTGTACTCCTGGCCGGTGAACTCGAAGCCGGCCAAGTCTTCGAAGACTTCCCGCCACTGGGTCTGGTCGGCCCGGACCTTGACGGTGACGCTGGTGGGCCGGACGAGGCGGATAAGCTCCCGGACCAGCCGCTTGATGGCCCCCGGTTTGAACTCCTCCCCTAGGCAGCCGGCGTCCCGGATGGTTACCGAAGCGTCCACCCGGGTATACCATTCGATAAAAGCCTCGATTTTGGGCTCGGGAAGGCGCGGGTCCCGGCGTTCGAGGATAAGCAGCTCGTTGCGGGCCACCGCATCCTCGAACTTTTTCTTGCTACCCTTGCCCTCGGGACTTGCCAGGGTGGCCCGGACTGACTTTTTCAAAACCTCAACATCGGACGGCTCGGCCAGCCGGATAAAATAACCTGCTTCTTCCATCGCCCCGCTTCCAGTCCCGGTTGATAGATTATACTATAGATGGGGTGGCCGTACGGTCACCCGGCAGCCAGCCACTCGGCTTCAACTTTCTGGTGGGAGGTGTGTGACCGTGCGGATCGCTCAAGTCGCTCCCCTTTGGGAATCTGTTCCACCCACCGCCTACGGCGGAACAGAAAGGGTCGTCCACTGGCTTACGGAAGAGCTCGTCCGCCGGGGCCACGAGGTGACCCTTTTTGCCAGCGGCGATTCGGTGACCTCGGCCAGGCTGGTCCCCGTCTCGCCCCGGGCCCTCTGGCACGACCCCGACATTGAAGACCCCTTCGCCTGGGTAATGCGGGAACTGGGCATGGTCTTTGAACAGGCCGACCAATTTGACATAATACATTCGCACGTGGATTATTTCGCCTTTCCCTTCGCCCGGATGGTGCGGACGCCCGTGGTGCACACCCTCCACGGCCGGCTCGACGTTCGGGACCTGCCCGCCATTTACGGCCTTTATCGGGACCAGGCGTTCGTTTCGATCTCGAATTCCCAGCGAAAGCCTATGCCCGACCTCAACTGGGTAGCCACCGTCTACCACGGCCTCGACCTGCGGCAGTATCCTTTCGGCCCCGACCCTGAAGATTTCCTCGTCTTCATCGGCCGGATCTCCCCCGAAAAGGGCCTCCACTGGGCCATTGAGGTCGCCAAGCGGTCGGGTCGGCGGCTGGTGATCGCCGCCAAATTAAACACCAAGCACCCCCCGGACGTAGAGTACTACGAGAAATACATCCGGCCGGAGCTTGGTCACCCCCTCATCGAGTTTATCGGGGAGGTAAACCAGCAGGAGAAGGTCGAGCTCTTAGGTCGGGCCTACGCCTTTCTTTTCCCCATCGATTGGCCGGAGCCTTTCGGCCTGGCCCCCATCGAGGCCCTGGCCTGCGGCTGTCCGGTCATTGCCCGGCGCCGGGGCTCGGTACCGGAGCTGATGCAGGACGGGGTTACCGGTTACACCGGCGAGACGGTGGAGGAGCTTACGGCCGCCGTCGGCCTCATCGACCGGATCGACCGGGCGGCCTGCCGTCAGTACGTGGCCCGTCGGTTCAGCGTGGAGCGGATGGCCGACGATTACGAGCGAGTCTACGCCCGCCTCATCCTGGCGGCCGAATCGCCGGTCCGGGCCCGAACCGTCAGTCGGGAACTTCCGTTGCTCCGGTCCGGTAGCTAGCCAGGAAATCGGCCGCGTAGTCGTCGAGGGCGCCTGCCCGAATGGCGGTCCGGGCGCCCTCGACGAGTCTTTGTAAAAACCGGATGTTGTGGATGGTGACCAGCCGGGGCCCGAGCATCTCCCCGGCGTTAAAGAGGTGCCTTAAGTACGCCCGGCTGAACCGGCGGCAGGTGTAGCAGT
>DAOUCL010000072.1:0-3810 GCA_034432015.1 Dehalococcoidia bacterium | reverse complement strand
TCGAGGGCGGCTGCCTGCTGGTCGTTTCCAGGCGGTCCCACGAGGAGCTCCTCAAGTTCATCGCCAAAAAGCCGTATAACTACAACATGGCCATCCTCGAAGGGGATGCCAGCTTCGCCGGCCTCTGGGTCAACAAGGACGACCTGACCCGGGAGCGGGTGCTCGGGGCCATCGCCGCGGTGGACCCGGAGCTCATCAGCATCGAGGCCGTCGAGCAGTACCTCTGGGATACGACCCAGCAGGAACACCGGGTTCTGGCCGCCCGCCAGGCCTACGAACAGGTTAAACAGAGCATCAAGACCGTGACCCCGGATCAGGGCATCGACTGGCCTTATCAGGTGCCAACCCTCCCGAAGTGGCACGAGTTTTCCGAGGGTATTGTTGTTCCCGCCGTCCCGCGGGGCTTTAAGCTCGGGCCGAACGGCCAGTCCCGGAACCCCCAGTTCAAGCGGTTTACCAGCCGCACCCAGCGGCCGGTAATTCGCTTTGACCTGTGCATCAAATGCACCCTCTGCTGGTACGACTGCCCGGACGAGTGCTTCGACCCCACCGACGACGGCTACTACGACGTCAATTACGAGTACTGCGTCGGCTGCGGCCGGTGCGCCCAGATCTGCCCGGTCAAAGAGTGCATCGTCATGGTTGACGAGCTCAGGTTCGAAGACAACAGCAGCCCCTACGAGTTCTGGAAGCGGGATCCCGAAGGCTACATTCGGTGGGCTGAGGAGAAGAAGGGCACTGAGCGGATAACCTACCCGTTCGTTACGGGCACCGGGGTCCACGTCCTCGAGGGCGAGCGGATTCCTGAGGGGAAGAAGATTATGCTCAAGAAGAAGGAGGCGCTGCCGTCATGACGACCAGGGCTGAGGCTTCAGTTTGGGAACGGGAAGACCTGCTGACCGGCTGTCAGGCCGTCGCCCACGGCGTCCGGCTTGCCGATGTGGACGTCATTGCGGCCTACCCCATCCGCCCCTACACCGAAGTTATGGACGCCATCTCGAAAATAATCGCCGACGGGGAGCTGGACGCCGAATATATCGTGGCGGCCAGTGAGCACGACCAGTTCGAAATCGTAAAGCACGCCAGCTCTGTCGGCGCCCGGGCCTTCGCCGGCAGCAGCGGCACCGGCTGGATGTACGGGTTCGAGGCCCTGGTGGTTACGGCCACCGACCGGCTGCCGGTTCTCTTCCTGGTCGGCAACCGGGCCCTGGACGACCCGGGTGCCTTCGGGGTTGAGCACAATGATGCCCTGGCCGTCCGGGATATGGGCTGGCTCCTGTGCTGGGTTACTACCCCCCAGGAGGCCCTGGAGCACGTCCTCATCGGCTACCGGATTGCCGAGGACAAGCGGGTCATGATGCCCATGGCCCTGGCCATGGACGGCGCCTTCCTGACCCACTCCCAGCACGTCGTCCGGATTCCGACGAAGGAGGCTGTCCGCCGGTTCCTGCCGCCCTACGACCTGGGCGAGCGGCGGCTCCACCCCGACAACCCCATCTCCATCGCCCCCCAGGTTAACGAAGACTGGGTTATGGAGATCCGGCGGCAGAACTGGGAGGCCGCCCGCCGGGCCCGTCAGGTCATCGTCGAGGCCTACCAGGAGTTCAACGCGGTCTTCGGGGAAGTCTACTCGCCCCCCTACTACTTCGAGGAGTTCATGACCGAGGACGCCGAGGTTGTCCTCATCGGCCTCGGCACCGTGGCCCGACCGGCCCGGACGGCCGTCCGCCGGCTTCGGGAAAAGGGCCAGAAAGTCGGCTACATTAACCTGCGCTGGTTCCGGCCTTTTCCGACGGTGGAGCTCCGGGAGAGCCTGCGCCGATTCCGGGCCGTGGGCGTCATCGACCGGGACTTCGCCCACGGTTCCCCCGACGACGGCGGGGCCCTTCTGCACGAAATCCGCTCCTGCCTCTACCCGGCCCGGGAGCGCCCGGCCGTGGTCAACTTCATCAGCGGCCTGGGCGGCCGGGACATCTCCGTCGCCGACTGTATTAAGATGTTCGAGCTTACCCAGGAGGCTGCCCGGAAAGACTCCCTGGACGGCTTCGTCACCTGGATTGGTCTGCGGGAGTAAGGAAAGGAGGTTTGCGCCGATGCCCCGGGAAGAAGCGATTCTTTATGACAAGATTAAAAACGTCCGGCAGACGCCCCTCGAGGAGTTTTACACCTCGGGTCACCGCACCTGCCAGGGCTGCGAGTCGGCCATGGTCATGCGGGGCTTTGCTAAGGCCGCCGGACCCCGAACCATCGCCATGGGCTCCACGGGCTGTATGTACGTGGCCAACACCAGCTACATGACCACCCCCTGGGTCATCCCGTGGATGCACACCCAGCTCGGGGCGGGCGGTTCGGCGGCAGTGGGCACGGCCGCCGGCCTGCGGGCCCTGATGCGCAAGGGCAAGATTCCGGCCGAAAAGATCAACGTTATCTCCTTCTGCGGCGACCTGGGCGGGGCGGATATGGGGCTTTCGGCCATCTCGGCCGCCCTCCAGACCGATTATGACCTGCTCATCATCCTTTACGACAACGAGTCGGCGGCCAACACTGACATCCAGGCCACCGGCATGACGCCTTACGGGGCCCAGACCACCTTCACCCCGCCGGGCAAGAAGTACCGGATCATGCAGCGGCGCTGGAAGAAAAATGTGGCCGGGATGCTGGCCGTCGGCCACCCGACCTGCCGGTACGTTGCCACGGCCTGCGCGACCTTCCCGCCCCTGGACTACCTTAACAAGGTCCGCAAGGCCCTGAGCATCGGCGGGCCGACGTTCATCCACACCTTCGACCCCTGCCCCAAGGGCTGGGATTACCATCCCCGCTACTCCCACGAGCTGGGCGAGCTGGGGATAAAGTCGGGCATCTTCCCCCTCTACGAGATTATCGACGGCCAGGTCTTCTATACCTACGATGCCCGCAAGGGGCGGATCCCGGTCCGGGAATACCTGATCCGCCAGGGCCGCTTCGCCCACCTCACCGACGAGGACATCGAATATATCCAGAAGATGGTTGACGAGATGTGGGAGGAGTGGGATATCCCCGGCGTCGTACCGGTCCGGGGCTTTCTTAAGGTGGCCGAGAAACAGCCGGCCGGCATCGCCGACTGAGTCAAACCCGCTTCCCAGCCCGGAAAAACAGTTCCCACATCTCGGGCGGCGACGCAGCCAGCCCGCAAAGGTGAGGTTTGCCCAGTGTCGTGCCGGGACGGGACCCAGCATGTCATCATCGGCAACGGGATCGCCGGGACGACGGCGGCTGAAGTGCTTCGGCGGGCCGACCCGGGCGGGTGTGTGAGCCTGATAACCGATGAGCCTTACCCCCTTTACAACCGGGTGGCCCTGCCCAGGCTTTTAAAAGGCCAGGTTCGGGAAGAGAAGGTCTTAATGCGCACACCCGAGGCCCACGAGAAACTCGGCATAAACCTTTTGCTGGAGACGAAGGTTACGGCCGTCAGCCTGCAGGAGCGGGTTGTCCTTACCGACCGGGGCCAGCAGATACCCTTCGACCGGCTCCTAATTGCCAGCGGCGGCCGGCCCAACCGGCTGAAGGTGCCGGGGGCCGATGCCTGCGGGGTCTTCAACTTCCAGACCTTAGACGACACCAAAGCCATACTGGAGGCTTTAAAGACGGCCCGGCGGGCGGTAACCGTCGGCGGCTCCTTCATCGGCTACGAGCTTACCGAGGCCTTCTCAGCCCGGGGCATTGATGTCACCTGGCTGATTCGGGAGTCTCGTTTTCTCGGCTACCACGGTTACCTGGACGAGGAGGGGGGCGAAATTGTCGACCGGATTGCCCGGCGGGCGGGGGTTGAGG
>DAOUCL010000071.1:0-10712 GCA_034432015.1 Dehalococcoidia bacterium | reverse complement strand
GCGCCTGAACCGGGCCGTGTAGCCCATAAGCCGCTCGGCCGGAACCTGTCTGACCATCGGTCCACCCTCCAGCTCAGTCTGCCAAGGTCTAGTTTACACCCAACTTATGGGTAAACTCCTGCGCCCGGCCCGTTTGACAGGGGCTCTCGGCCTCAAATAGAATCCAGCTGTAGAAAGCGCGTGAGGGCCGGCCGATGAAGCGTGACCTTATGGAAATCCTCGCCTGCCCCGTCTGCAAGGGCGACCTGGAGCTTACCGTCGAGCAGGAGGACGAAAAGGAGGTTATTAAGGGTTCCCTCTACTGCAAGAACTGCAACGAAACTTATCCCATCGAAGAGGGCATCCCGAACCTCCTGCCCCCAAACCTGCGCTGAGGCGGCCGGATGCAGGGGTCAAGGGTCGTCGGGGCCGCCCTGGTCGTACTGGCCGTGGTGGTGGCCGCCCTTTACGTCTGGGGCCTCACCCTCCAGAGCTATTGGGCCTTGGCGGCCGTGGTCACCGTCGGCCTCTTCGCCGTCCTGGGCCTGATGGTCTGGGTGGGCATTACCCTGCTTACGGCCAAGATTGAGCTTCCGGAACCGGCCAGGCCGGAGCCCAACAGGGCCGAACGGCCGGCCCCGGGGCCGGAACATTAAACCACCCAGGCCCCGATGGTATCCGGCGACTGGCTCCCCCCCGAATTTAAGCGGCGCCGAAGCCTTGAAAACCGGCTTGCGGCCCTCTTCGAGGGGGCCGGCTACCTGGGCATCGACGTTCCCATCGCCGAACCGGCCGACCTTTACCTGCGCAAGTTCGGGGGCCAGGCCCTGGCCCGGATCGTTACCTTTACGGACGGGGCCGGACGCAGGCTTTCGGTTCGCCCCGAGTTTACGGCCTCCGTGGTCCGGGTCCTCACGGAGCGGTCGCCCGGCCTCCCCCTCCGCTGGTACTACCTGGGGCCCGTTTTGCGCCTCGGCCCCGACGGCCGGGCCGTCCAGTTCCACCAGGCCGGGGTCGAGCTTATCGGCGTCCCCGAACCCGAGGGGGACGCCGAGGTCCTGGAGCTCCTCGGCCGGGCCCTGGCTGAAATCGGGGTTCGGGGCTTTGAGGTTAAGCTCAATCACCTGGGCGTCATTTTGGGCCTTCTAAATCGGCTCGGCCTTTCGGAACCTTTAAGCACCTTTTTTATCGCCGGCCTCAACGAGGTGGCGGGCGGCACCCTGCCCCCCGAGCTCCGGCGTTACCTCGACGAGTTGGCCGAAGCCGAAGAATCCGACGGCCTGCGGGAGGTGCTGGCCGCCGTCGGCCCGGACGGCGCCCGCAGGCTGGTCCTTTCCGTCCTGCAGAACATCGCCGCCCCGGGCCGGACCGGCCGCCGGGACCTGGAGGCCATCGCCGACCGGCTGGTCCGCCGGCTGAACCTTGCCAACGAGCTTTCGGCCCTTGAGGCGGCCATCGGGTTTGCCCGCCGCCTCCAACCCCTCCGGGGTCCGGCCGCCGAGGTGCTCCCGGCCGCCGGAGAACTCCTGGCCGAATACGGCCTTGGGGCCGAGCCCTTGGGGCGGCTGAGGGAGCTTACGGCCCGGCTGGGGCCGGTCCTTGGCGGGCGGGGCCGGGTTGTCCTCGACCTCGGCTTCAGCCGGGGCCTCGGCTACTACTCGGGGGTTATTTTCGAGGCTACCATCCCCGCTGACCCGGAGCTGCGGCTCGGGGGCGGGGGCCGCTACGACGGCCTGGTGGCCGAGCTGGGCGGACCGCCGGTCCCGGCCATCGGGTTTAGTTTGACGGTGGAGCACCTCATTTCCGCCGGCGGATTCTAGGCCCGTGGAAGCGGTCCGGCTGGTGATCCCCTCCAAAGGCGAGCTTGAAGAGCCGACCTTGGCCTTTCTCGCCGAGGCCGGCCTGGGGGTGGACCGGGTCAGCCCGCGGCAGTACGTGGCCAGGATCGGGGCGGTGGAGGGCCTGGAGGTGCTCTTTCAGCGGGCCTGGGATATCCCGGAGAAGGTGGCCTCCGGGGCGGCCGACCTGGGGATCACCGGCTACGACGTGGTGGCCGAGCAGGCGGCCGACACCCCGGACCTGGTGGTGGCGATGCCCAGCCTCGGCTACGGCCGGGGCGACCTGGTCATCGCCGTTCCGGACGTGTGGGTGGACGTTCGGTCGATGCGGGACCTGGCCGAGGTGGCCGTGGAGTTCCGGGCCCGGGGGCAGGTGCTCAGGGTGGTGACCCGCTACCCCCGGCTTACCCAGCGGTTCTTGCTGGCCAACGGCATCGGCCATTTTGCCCTCGTCGAGGCCCAGGGGGCCGTTGAGGCGGCCCCGGCCATCGGCTACGGGGATATCGTCGCCGACCTGACCAGCTCCGGCACGACCCTGCGGGAGAACCGGCTTAAGCCGGTGGCCGGGGGCACCATCCTCCGGACGGAGGCCTGCTTGATCGCGAACCGGCGCCGGCTTAAGGCCGACCCCGACCGCCTGGAGGTTGTGCGGCGGTTTATGGAGCTTATCGAGGCCCGGCTCCGGGCGGCCGGCTACTATTCGGTCACCGGCAACGTCCCCGGCGACTCGGCCGAGACGGTAGCCCAGGCCGTCATCAGCCGGCCGGAACTCTCGGGAATCGAGGGGCCCACCGTTTCCCCCGTTTACAGCAAGTCGGGCCCCGTGAACGGCTGGTATGCGGTGACGGTGATAGTGCCGGTCCGGCAGATGCAGGCCGCCGTGGACCACCTGCGGCGGCTGGGGGGAAGCGGCATCACCGTTATCCCGGTAAAATACGTATTCGAACCCGGCTGCGAAGCCTTTGAACGTCTGAAAAAAACCGTGGCTGAGGACTGACCCGATGCCCACTGTCCGGATTTACACGGCCGAAGAAGCCAGGCAGACCATCCTCCGCCGCCGGCCCCCGGCCTTGGAGGCCCTGCCCCCGGCCGCGGCCGCCCGAATCCGGGAAGTCTTCGGCCGGGAGCTGGGGCCTGCCGAGGCCGTCGGCCGTATCCTCGAGGCCGTCCGGCGGGAAGGGGACGCCGCCGTCCGGCGGTTCACCGAGCTTCTGGACGGCTACCGGCCGGAGGCCCTGGAGGTTCCGGCGGCCGAGATTCGGGCCGCCGCCGAAAACCTCGGCCCCGAACTGGCCCAAAGTCTCAGGCTTGCGGCCGAGCGGGTCCGGGCCTTCCACCTGCGGCAGGTACGCACCGGCTGGGTCGATTTTGCCGCCGGCCTTGGCCAGCTGGTTCGGCCCCTCGACCGGGTCGGGGTTTACGTGCCCGGCGGCCGGGGGCGGTATCCTTCGACGGTTTTGATGACCGTCATTCCGGCCAAGGTGGCCGGGGTAAGGGAGGTCATCGTCTGCACCCCGCCCGGCCCCGACGGCCGGGTGGCCCCGGTGGTGCTGGCCGCCTGCGCCTTTGCCGGGGCCGACCGGGTCTTTCGGGTCGGGGGCGCCCAGGCGATTGCGGCCATGGCTTTCGGTACCGAATCGGTCCCGGCCGTGGACAAAATCGTCGGTCCGGGCGGCCTCTTCGTCACCCTGGCCAAGCAGGCCCTTTACGGCCAGGTGGGAATTGACCTGCTGGCCGGGCCGAGCGAGGCCCTGGCCATCGCCGACCGGTCTGCCGACCCGGAGGTGTGCGCCGCCGACCTGATCGCCCAGGCCGAGCACGACCCCCTCGCCGTTTCGGTGTTGATTACCGATTCGGCCGAACTTGCCCGGGCGGTCCAGGCCGCCGTCGAGGCCCGGCTGGGGCGGCTCCCCGACGCCGAGGCGGCCCGGACGAGCCTCGCCCACCGGGGGGGCATCGTCCTCGTGGACGACCTGGAGACGGCCCTGGAGCTGGCCAATGAGTTCGGCCCGGAGCACCTGGAGCTGGCCGTCCGGGACCCGTGGCGGCTGCTGGGGAAGGTCCGCAACTGCGGGGCGGTCTTCCTGGGGGAAAGCGCCCCCCACGTAGCCGGGGATTACGTGGCCGGGCCGTCCCACGTCCTGCCCACCGGCGGGACCGCCCGCTGGGCCTCGGGCCTGCGGACGGAAGACTTTTACAAAGTCATCAGTTTGGTGGCCATCGACCGTCCGACCCTGGCGGAGGTCGGGCCGGCGGCGGTGGCCATCGCCCGGGCCGAGGGTTTCGAAGCCCACGCCCAATCGGTGGAAATTCGGCTCAAGGGAGGCGCTTTATGAGGCAACTTCGGGCCACGCCCCGCCCAGCCCCCGGGCCGGGGGACGTCCTTCGGCTGGTGCGGCCGAACCTCCGGGGCCGAAGGCCCTACATGGGGCCGGGCTCGCCCGAGGCCCTGGCCCGCAAATACGGCTTCAGCCTCGACCGACTGGTCAAGCTGGACGCCAACGAAAACCCCTACGGCCCTTCGCCCCGGGTCTTCGAGGCCCTTTCCCGCCCCCTCCCCTACCACCGGTATCCTGAGCCCGACAGCGAAACCCTGCGCCGGGCCCTGGCCGAGTACGTGGGGGTCTCCCCCGACCAAATCATCGTCGGGGCCGGAAGCGACGAGGTGATTCTGCTTACCCTTCAGGCCTTCCTCGGCCCGGGGACGGCCCTGGTGGAGCCTGCCCCCACCTTCGTCATGTACCGGCTCACCGCCGAGGTCGTCGGGGCCCGGGTCATCACCGTCCCCCGGGACCCGCAAAGCTACCAGGTGGACCCCGAGCAGGTCATCGCCGTCCTGGGGCCCCGGGTGAAGGTGGTCGTCTTCTGCTCCCCCAACAACCCCACCGGCAACCTGGAGTCCGAGCGAACCGTCCGGCAAGTCCTCGAGACAGGCGTCTTCGTCCTGGTGGACGAGGCCTACTACGAATACTCGGGCCATACTTTTGTGCCCCTTATCTCCCGCTACCCCAACCTCGGGGTGCTGCGCACCTTCAGCAAGTGGGCCGGACTGGCCGGCCTCCGGGTCGGCTACGGGGTCTTCAGCCCCGAGGTGGCCCGGGTGATTGCCGGCATTAAGCCGCCCTTCAACGTCAGCCTGGCCGGGCAGGTGGCCGCCCTGGAATCTTTAGCCGACCGGGAGTACCTGATGGCCACCGTCCGGAAGACCATCGCCGAGCGGGAGCGCCTCTTCCGGGAGCTGGGCCGGTTCGATTACCTGCGGGTCCTGCCTTCGGCGGCCAACTTTATTTACGCCGAAGTTTGCCGGGGCTCGGCCCCCCGGCTGACGGAGGCCCTGGCCCGGGAGGGGATTTTAGTCCGGCAGTTCGACGTTCCCCCGCCCCGGGGGGGCGTCCGCATCACCGTGGGCCGCCCGGAAGAGAACGATCTGCTCCTGGAAGCCCTAAGCCGGATTCAGCCGGAGGATTAAGCTTTGGCCGTTCCGCCCCGTCAGGCTGCCGCCGACCGGACGACCCGGGAGACCCGGGTGGCCGTCCGGCTGGTTATCGACGGCCGGGGGGACGCCCGGGTGAGCACGGGCATCGGGATGCTGGACCACCTGCTTTCGGCCTGGGCCCGCCACGGCCTTTTCGACCTGGAAGTCCGGGCCGAAGGCGACCTGGAAGTCGACCCCCACCACACCGCCGAGGATGTGGCCCTGGTGCTGGGCCGGGCCTTCCGGGCGGCGCTGGGGGATGGGGCTGGCATCCGCCGCATCGCCGAGGCCTACGCCCCCATGGACGAGGCCCTGGCCCTGGCGGTGGTGGACATCTCGGGCCGCCCCTACTGGGACCTGCGCCTTAAGTTCGGGGGCCCGGCCGTCGGGGGGCTTCCGGCCACCCTTATCGCCCACTTCTGGCGCAGTTTTGCGGCCGAGGCCCGGCTAACCCTCCACTGCCGTCTCCTGACCGGGGCGGACGACCACCACCGGGCGGAGGCGGTCTTTAAGGCCATCGGCCGGGCCCTGAGCCGGGCGGCCGAAATCGAGCCGCGGCGGGCCGGGGAGGTCCCTTCCACCAAGGGCCTGCTGGACTTATAAAAAGACCCCGAGAAAGCCTCGGGGTCTGGTGCGGGTCGGGGCGGGCGGATTTGAACCGCCGACCTCTAGCCCCCCATGCTAGTGCGCTAACCAGGCTGCGCTACGCCCCGGTGGGCTCAGAGGGATTCGAACCCCCAACCAACCGGTTATGAGCCGGCCGCTCTACCGTTGAGCTATGAGCCCAGGCGCCATTTTTAATTATAACGCGTCCTTCAACCTAAGACGGGCACCGTGAGGAGGGCGTGGGGAACCACCAGGGCCGAGACCCGCCGGCCCAGCTCGGCCTCCACCAACCTGAAGGCTTCGGCCATGGTGGCGGCCGGAATCATTTTGGCCTGCCGGACCACCTCGGGACACTCCGAGCCGACGACCACCACCCGGCAGTGTTCTAAAACCTTTGCCATAACGAAGGCCCGCTGCTCCCCGGCCTTGTAGCCGTTGGTCCGGGCCTCCTCGATTATCGCCCGGACGTCGGGGGCATCCCGCATCGTCCGGAAAAAGCGCTGTTCCCCCGGCCCCTGGCCGGGGCCTTCGTCCAGCCGGGCGGGGAGGATTATAAACCCGCCGGGCCGCACCACCGGCCTCGGCCCAAAGACCAGGTAGCTGGCGGCCCGGGAGGCCTGGTAGAGGTTAGTGTCCTTCGGGTACCCGACCCCGGCGACGGCCACATCGTAGGCCCGGCTTACCGGCACGGTAAAGACCCGCCGGGCCTCCTCCACCAGCCGGCGAAAGGCGGCCCTGGGCTCCCCGGCCGCCACGGCCACCGGCCGCCCATCCGGGCCGGGGATGACGTTTACGATAAATTTCAGGCCGGCCCGGTCGGCCGCCTCGGTAACCGCCTGGTGGAAGGGATTGCCCTCAATCCTGCCCAGCCGAACCCCCGGGTGCTCCACGTAGGCCGGGCCGTGGGTTACGGTGATGGTGGGCTCGCCCCCGGCCCCGATGGCCAGGGTTTTCGGGCCGCCCGAAAACCCGGCGTACTGGTGGGGTTCGACCAGGCCGGTGGCGATGAGCAGGTCAGCCTCGTAGGCGTGGCGGTTAACGATGGCCGGGACCCCGTCGCCGCCGGTGCGACCCAGGTCGACCAGCTCGGCCGGATTCTGGGCCTCGTGCTGGACCACCCGGAACCGGCCCACCGCCCCCTCGCCCAGCTTTTTGGCCAGCTCGGCCGGGGTCATCGGCCGGTGGAGGCCCAGGGCAACCAGCAGGGTTAGCTTTTCGTCCCGAACCCCCGCCGCCCGGAGCTCGCGAACGATACCGGGCAGGAGCTCCCGGTCGGGACAGGCCCGGGTGAGGTCGGTTACGACAACGCAGACCCGCCGGGCGCCCCGGGCCAGGTCGGCGAGGGGCGGGGAGTTCTCGGGGGCCCGCATGGCCCCGTCCACCGCCGCGGCCAGGTCGGGAAGGGGAGCCGTCGGCTCGGGCTCGGCCACGTCCGCTTCCCAGCCGGGGGGAAGCTCGAAGGTGAGCTCGCCCTTACCGAAAGGAACCCGAAACATCCGGCCTTAGGTTAACAGGGCCCGGGCGAGGTCGGCGACCTCGCCCTGGGCAAAGAACCCGTCCTGGATGAGCACCGTCCCGTCCAGCTCCACGGTGGGAGCTAAGATAATGCCGTCGGCGTGGGACGGGGCGCCCATTCGGGCCGAACCGATGCCGATTTCAATACAGCCGAAAATCCGCTCGTCTTCGATGATGCGGCCGGTAGGCCGCAGGACTCGGGGGTTAAACCCGAAGGTGAGGTGGGAGACCCGGTACATGGCCGGGTGGCCGAAGCTGTCGAGCCAGCGGGCGAAGATGCGGGCCTCCCGGCCGCCCCGGATGTCAACGATGGTCGACTCGGATACGACCAGCTCCACCGGGTTCCCAAGGACGCCGATTTCCCCCGGGGGCCAGAGGGTGGCGTCGATGACGATGCGACCCTCGACGGAACCTTCGACCAGCCGCCACGACGCCTGGCCGGGTAGGACCAGGGACCGTCCCCGCAGGTTGGCCGGGGGCGTCCAGCGGTCGGTGCTGGTTTTTACCCGAAAGTCGGTGCCGGCCCGGGAGGTTATCCGGCCGGTTTTCGACGCCCGGAGCACCTCCCGCAGCTTGCCCCCGAACTCGTGGAGTCTGGGGATGTCCACCTGGCCCACCAGCCGAACGAGGCCGTCCAGACTCAAGCCCCCGACCAGCAGGTAACGGCAGCCGGCGCAGACGGCGTCCTGATGGGTCGGGCTGTAAACGGAGAAGTGGACGGCCAGGTCGAGCCAGACCTCGGCGCTGCGGGCGGCCCGGCCGATTACACCCGGCGGGTCGTGGCAGGGGTGGGGCCGCATGGGGTAGTAGACGACGACCGGGCTGGCGCCGAGGGCATAGCACTGGCCGGCGACAACCTCAACCAGCTGCCGCTCGGTCCCCGAATCCGCCGTTATTAAGACTTCCAGACCGGGCCGGACCCCAACGACCTCTTCCAGCAGCCGCCGGGCTGCCAGCGAGGCCTCAATGCTCGGGTCACCCATCGGGCTGGTCCCCAGCGGCCCCTAAGGCTGGTAAGTATCAAGTGTCCGTTTCGCCCGCGGTAAGCCAAGCAAGCACATCCTCCTGACCCGCGGCCGTCCCCTCGTCGCCGCCCCGGTAGCCGAGTTCGGCCGAGACCTCCCGGGCCGCCTGAACCAGGGCCGCCTGACAGCGGGTCAGCTTCTCCCCGGTCATCCGGCTGGCCGGCCCCGCCACCGCCATGGCCGCGACCACATGGCCGCTGGAGTCCCGGATGGGCACCGCCAGGCAGCGCACACCTGGCACGAACTCCTCGTCGTTGACGGCGAGGCCGGTGGCCCGGATCCGGGCAAGTTCGGCCCGGAGCCTTTCGGGCGACGTGACGGTATGCTCAGTATAGCGCTCGAGGGGGTGAGTCTGCAAGAAGGCGTCGATTTCGGCGTCGGACCAGCTGGCCAGGATGATCTTGCCCACGGCGGTGGCGTGGAGGGGCAGGGGCGTACCTACCCGCAGGTGCACCCGGAGGAAGTTGCGGGGCTCCTCGGCCAGGGTGAAGACGACGCTGTCGTCCCGGCCCACCGCGATGCCGGCCGACTCGTTGAGCTCGTCGGCCAGCCGGCGCAGGACCGGCCGGGCCTTGGCCTCCAGCAGCCGCCGACCGGACCAGCGGTCGGCAATAAGGACGAAAGTGGGGCCGATGGCATACTTGCCGGACTGCCGGTCCTGACTTAGGAAGCCCTCGGACTGAAGGGTGTAGGCGATGCGGTAAACGGTGCTTGGGGAGAGGCCGAGCATGCGGGCCAGCTCGCTTATGCCGGCCGGGGCGCCGACCTCACCCAGGGCCTTGAGAAGCTCCAGGGTGCGCAGGACCGACCGGATGGGCCGAACAGTCTGGGCTTTCTTTCCCCGCGGCAAACGACCACGTGGCATCGGGCATTACCTCCAGAGTCAGATTTTGAAAACCGAGTTTGTAAACTCTTGCTCCAAGTATAGGCAGATTCCCCCACCGAAGTCAAATTCCCACAGGCATGACCAAATTTCAAAACCAGGTTTTCCATAGAATGCTAAGTTCAAAGACGTTTGGTGATTTAATCAGTTCCACCTAATGAATATTTGTGGGGTGGGGCGGGCGGGGCCGGAGGGCCAAAAAGGCCGGTTGGCTGGGGTTTTTCGGGCTGAATCCGTTGGGGCCCACCGCCGTGGGCCCTCACAGCCAGCTAAAAAGCCCTGCTCCTTAGCCTGACCCCTTGACGCCTTTCCCCGGGTCAGATACTGCTATATATCAACATGGTACTAATGGCGATAATAAACTCGGCAGGACTCGGCCTGGGCGGCCTAAAAAGGGTGGGCCTGTTCATGGTCCTGGGACTGCTCCCCGCCTGCGGGGCTCTGGTCGGCCCCCAGCCCCCGACCCCAGACCTCGGCCGGGGCGAGCAGCTCTATACCCAGTACTGTCTCGGCTGCCACGGCGGGCCCACTGGCGGGTCGATGATGGATTACCCGCCCCGTCACAACCCCAACGGCCACACCTGGCACCATCCCGACTGTCAGCTTAAGGAAATCGTCAAAAACGGCGGCGACGAGATGACGGCCATGATGCGCCGGATGATGGCCCCGCCCGACGCCCCGAAGATGCCCGCCTTTAAGGACACCTTTTCGGATGCGGATATCAACGCCATTTTAGCCTTTATCAAGACCTGGTGGACCGAGGACCAGCGCCGCTACCAGGCGCAGGTTACCCGGGCCCAGTGTCCGCCCCGAGGACGAGGAAGGCCGTGAAAAAGGGGCCGATTGAACCCCCTCGGCTTGCTCCTGGTCAGCCTCATCGGGCTTTTGGGGCTTTCCGGCCTGCTTCGGATTCGCCCGCCCTCTCGAACAGTTGGAACAGCGGGCCCGGGAAGGCCGCCCATGACCCACGCCGTTTTTCTGGCCGCCGGATTGGCCCTGGCCCTTGGGGTTTGGGTCGTCAGGGCCCTGACCGTGCGGGTCCTGCCGCCCGTCACCCTTGGCCTGACGTCTTTTCACCCGATTCCGTTCCTGTGGGCCGAGTGCGCCCCTGACCGGGCCCGACCTGGCCGTGGTTGGGGGCTGGCTTAGGCTGGCCGCTTCCGGGCGGCGTCTGTTTCTGGCCGAACGGATGCTGGGGTGCTGTCCGGTCCTGGCAGACCGGCATATTGTCCGGCAGGTTAAAGCCCTGGCCCAGGCCCTTGGGACCAGGGTTCCGGTCGTCCGGGTGGTGGAGACTGACGAACCCATTGGCCGCCCTCGGGGGGTATTCGGCAGCCTGCGGTTGTTCCTTCCCGGTGGATGCTCTCGAACCTGGACGGTCCCAAGCTGGA
>DAOUCL010000070.1:0-17818 GCA_034432015.1 Dehalococcoidia bacterium | reverse complement strand
CGGGCGGTGACGTTCCAGTCGATCCGCCGGACCTCATCCCCTGGCTGGTATTCTCGCACCTCGGCCAGCTCGTAGCCGGGGCCCGGCCAGAGGCCGGTGTAGTCGCCCCGGAGGATGCCGTCCAGCTTCTTAAGGACTGTAAACTGCACCCGGCGCAGGAGGCGCTCGGCCTCCCCGATGGGTACCTCTCGAAGGTCGGTCTGGTCGGGCGCCGCCGTCATCCTTCGCCCACGGGTTCGGGGGTGGGCCGTTCGAGGAGCTCGATCCGGGGCGGCCGGACCACCTCCATAACTCGGCCGAGGATCTGCTCGGGGGTAACCCCCTGGGCCAGGGCCTCGTAGGTTAAGATGAGCCGGTGCCGGAGGGTATCCATCACCAGGTAGGTCATATCCTCGGGCAGAACGTAATCCCGGCCCCGGAGGGTGGCCAGGGCCTTGGCCCCGGCGATGAGGTAAATGGACCCCCGGGGGCTGGCCCCGTAGGCCACAAACCGGCCCAGCTCCGGCAGGCCGAACTCGGCCGGCCGGCGGGTGGCGGCCACCAGGGTGACGGCGTAATCCACTAGCTTGGGGTCGACGTAGACCCGGTCGGCGACCCGCTGGTATTCCAGGAGGTCCTCCGGGGTCAGCACCTGGTTCACCTCGGGGAGGCGCTCGGCCGTGACCCGGGCAACAATGGCCGCCTCCTCCAGTCGGGTGGGGTAGTCGATGACGACCTTAAACATAAAGCGGTCGACCTGGGCCTCGGGGAGGTTGTAAGTTCCCTCCGACTCGATGGGGTTCTGGGTGGCCATCACGAAGAAGGGCTCGGGTACCCGGTAGGTTTCGTTGCCGATGGTGACCTGGTGTTCTTGCATCACCTCGAGGAGGGCGCTCTGAACCTTGGCCGGGGCCCGGTTGATCTCGTCGGCCAGCACCAGGTTGGCGAAGACCGGCCCCAACTGGGTGGTGAATTCCCCGGTGTGCTGGTTATAAACCCGGGTTCCCACCAGGTCGGCCGGGACCAGGTCCGGGGTGAACTGAATCCGCTTAAAGGTCCCCCCGACCACCTGGGCCAGGGTTTTCACGGCCAGGGTCTTGGCCAGGCCGGGAACGCCTTCAATCAGGAGGTGGCCCCGGGCCAGCAGGGCGACAAGCATCATCTCAAGCAGGTGTTCCTGCCCGACGATTATCTTTTTAACCTCAAAGAGGGCACGCTCCAGCCGGTTGTCCATCGGTTCCTTCCAACCTCCGGGTTCATTTTGGGCATATTTAACAACAGAAGTCAAACGGTTGCGGGGGCAGAAGCCGGTCGGGTAGAATGGGGAGGTTCCGGCAGATGGTCCGCCACGCATTCGAGGGTGTTAAAGTCCTGGACCTGACCAGCTACATCGCCGGCTCCTTTGCGGCCACCTGGCTGGCCGACCTCGGGGCCGATGTGGTCAAAATCGAAAGCCCCACCGGCGACCCTTTCCGGGTAACCCGCGGCTTTCTGGCCTGGAACCGCAACAAGCGCGGCATCGTTCTGGACCTCAAGCATCCCGACGGCCTGGCCGCCTTCTACCGGATGGTTAAGCAGGCCGACGTGGTTATGGAAAACTACCGGCCGGGGGTGGCCGACCGGCTCGGGGTGGGCTATGATAAGCTGCGGGAGCTTAACCCCCGGATTATCTACTGCTCAGTGTCCGGCTACGGGCAGACCGGCCCCTACAGCCAGAAGCCGGCCTTCGACCCCCTCCTTCAGGCCCTGGGTGGGGTTATGGCCGGCCAGGGCGGCCCGGGGAACCCGCCGGTCTTTCTCCGGATCGCCGTCTCGGATTACTACGCGGCCGCCCTGGCGGCCTATGGGATTGCTGCCGCCCTCTACGTCCGGGAGCGGACCGGCCTCGGTCAGCGGGTGGAGACCTCCCTGCTGAACGCCGTCATCGCCATCCAGGCCTGGCCCTTCCTCCGGCTCGAGGACGACCCCGAGCCCTTCCGCCCCGGCTCGGGCCTGGTGCCCTACCAGCTCTTTCAGACGGCCGACGGCTGGATTTTTATCGCCTGCGGCAACGACGGATTCTGGCGGAATCTCTGCCGGGCTTTGGATATCGAGGCCTTCGCCGAGGATCCCCGGTTTGCCACCCAGCCGGCCCGGTACCAGAACCGGGAGGAACTGCTGGGGATTTTGCAGGATATCCTGCTTACCCGGACCACGGCCGAATGGCTGGAAGTGCTCGAGGCCCACGATGTACCCGCCGCCCCGGTCCGGACCATCGAGGCCCTCTTCGACGACCCCCAGGTAAGGCATAACGGGATGGTCGTCGAGCTCCGGCACCCGAAACTCGGCCGGATTCGGCAGATGGGAGTCCCCGTTAAACTGAGCGTCACCCCGGGCCGGGTGGTGCGGCCGGCCCCGATGCTGGGCCAGCACACCGAGGAGGTGCTGCGGGAGTACGGTTTCAGCCCGGAAGAGGTTAGCGAACTGAGGGCGAAGGGGGTGACCGAACCCCGGGGCCAGGAGGGGTACGTTTAGTCCTTTAGGGCCTGGCGGCGGACGTAAAGGATTCGCTGGAGGGTGGTCAGGGCCCCGAGGAAGGTCAAGAGGCCCAGAACCTCCCTTACCGGGCCCACGATCAGGCCCGCCCCCAGCAGGGCTACCCGAACGCCCCGGTCGGCGAGGCCCACGTCGGCCTTAAGGCCCAGCCCTTCCGCCCGGGCCCGGGTGTAGCTGGTAAGCAGGCCGAAAACGGCGGTCCCAAAGGCCAGGCCGACCCCCATCTCATCCCCACCCCGGCTAAAAACCAGGGCCAGGGCTCCCAGGACGGCCGCCTCCGAGAGCCGGTCCAGGGTCGAATCCAGAAACGCCCCGAACTTGGTGGTCCTATCCGTCAGCCGGGCCAAGCCCCCGTCCAGCAGGTCAGTTAGTCCCCCCAGCCAGAAGGCGAGGCCGGCCGGGACCCAGTGGCCGGCCAGGACCAGCAGTCCCGCCCCCAGGCTCAGGCCGAACCCGGCCAGGGTGACCAGGTTGGGGTCCACCCCGGCGGCGGCCAGCCGTCGGAGGACCGGGTTGAGGACCCGGTTGGAAAGGGGCCGCAGTTTCCCGGCGGTCACGGGCCCGAGGCCAGGATGAGACGGTCGGGCCGGGCCGGCTGGGGGGCCGGCTGGCCGGCCGCGTAAACTTCCAGCACCTGCCGGGCCACCTGGGCCCAGTCGAACTGGGCCGCCCACGCCTGCCCCCGGCGACCCAGCTCCGCCCGCCGTTCAGGTTCGGTCAGCAGGGCCGTAAGCTCGGCGGCAAGCCTGATGGGGTCCCGGGGTGGGACCAGGACGGCCCCGCCGGCCGAAGGCTGGCCGGCCACCTCCCGGTATCCGGGAATATCCGAGGCGACTACGGGAAGGCCGGCCGCCATTGCCTCCAGCAGGACCAGACCGAAGCTTTCGCCCCCGACCGCCGGGGCGCAGAAGACCCAGGCCCGCCGGTAGCGGCGGGCGACCTCGTCGTCGGGCAGAAACCCCAAAAACTGGACGCCGTCGAGGCGGCGGCGCCGGACGTACTCTTCGGCCTGCCGCCGGAGGCCCCCGTCCGGCCCCACCACCTCAAGCCTGGCCCTGGGCAGCCGGCCTTTAACCAGGCAAAAGGCCTCGAGCAGGACGGGCAGACCCTTGCGCCGCTCCAGGCGGCCGACGAAAAGGATGGTGGGTTCGGGGTGGGGGTTGGGGGGCAGGTTTGCAAAGCGGCCGAAGTCGATGCCGTTGGGAATAACCCGGTATTCGCCGGGGAAGAAGCTGCCTACGAAGCGGCGGGCCGTTTCCGACACGCAGATCCGACCGTGGAGCCGGTCATACCAGCGCCGGACCAGGAACCCCGCCAGCCGGTAGCCGAGGTTGGGGGTGGAGGTGCGGCTGCCGCAGGCGGCGTGGAAGGTGGCCACGTTGACGCTGTGGGAGTATTCCAGGACGGCGAAGGGCAAGATGGGGACCAGCGGCTCGTGAAGATGGACCACGTCGAAGGCAACCTGGCGCAGAAACCGGCGGACGCCCAGCCAGCCCCGGACCGTGACCCCGATCCGGGCCACGGAACCGCTGGCGGGGACGGGGAAGGGCCTGCCGAAGGTAACCACCGGCAGGTCGGCGGGGAGGCGGTCGGGTCGGGAGGCCGGGGCCAGCAGGGTCGGGTCCCAGCCCAGCCGGCGCAGGGCCCGGGCGAGGCTCACGGCGTGGGACACGACCCCGCCGGGGTGGGCCAGGTCGTAGGGCAGAACCACCAGCAGACGCCCCAAGGCCAAGCCTTAAGGCTTAAACTTCCACCGGCCGCTGGGGACCCTCCGGGGCGGCCACGGCGTTGTCCAGGCCGATGATAAATTCTTCCACCCGACGGCGGGCCTCGTCGTCAGGCATCTGGACGGGCGGCGACTTCATAAAGTAGGCTGAGGGGGCGACAATGGCCCCGGCCAAGCCCCGGTCCATGGCCAGCTTGCAGCACCGGATGGCGTCCATGACCACGCCGGCCGAGTTGGGACTATCCCAGACCTCGAGCTTGAGCTCGATGTTAAGGGGAACGTTGCCGAAGGTGGTCCCCTCGATCCGAATGTAGCACCATTTGCGGTCGCCCAGCCACGGCACGTAGTCGCTGGGCCCGACGTGGACAGCCTCGGGGGGCAGGGGGTAGTCGAGCATGGAGGTCACCGCCTCGGTCTTGGAGATTTTCTTGGACTCAAGACGCTCCCGCTCCAACATGTTGAGAAAATCGGTGTTGCCCCCAAAGTTGAGCTGGTATGTGCGCTCGATTTTAACCCCCCGCTCCCGCAGGAGGCGGGTGAGTACCCGGTGGGTGATGGTGGCCCCCACCTGAGATTTGACGTCGTCGCCGATGATGGGAAGGCCCCGGTCTTTGAACCTTTTTTGCCAGTACGGCTCGCGGGCGATGAAGACGGGGATGCAGTTAACAAAGCCGCAACCGGCGGCCAACACCTGCTCCACGTACCATTTGGTGGCCTCTTCGGCCCCGACCGGCAGGAAGGAGACTACCACGTCGGTTTTGGCCTCCCGGAGGATGCCCACAATATCGTCCGTGGGCCCCGGGGCCTTCCGGATGATGTTGCTTAAGTATTTGCCGATCCCATCGTGGGTCATTCCCCGGGCTACCCGGACCCCGAGGTACGGAACGTCGCAAAATTTATACGTATTATTCGGGGGCGCAAAAATAGCCTCGGAAAGGTCACGGCCGACCTTGTTCACGTCGATGTCAAAGGCGGCGACGAAATTTATGTCCCGAACGTGGTAGCCGCCCAGGTTGACGTGCATCAGACCGGGGACGAAGCCGTTTTCAGGGGCATCTTTGTAAAAATAAACCCCCTGAACCAGGGCAGAGGCGCAGTTGCCGACCCCAATTATAGCGACATTAATCTTGCCCAAAGGTAGACCTCCTGTGCGGTTAAAGGCTCGGCGCCGAGGTGAAAGCCGGCCTCTTTTAAAAGTTTCGCAGGTCCGGGGTTCCCCGTCAAACCGGGCCGGCCTTGACGGGGGCGGCGCCGCCGGCCGATACTTTAGACGCCAGACCACCGAAGGTGAGGTGTAACCAGATGGTTAATCGGCCCGCCGCCGGCCGCATCCGGGTGGAAGAGTTGGCCCGCCTGCCGTCGTTCGTTTTGCCGACGGTCTCGTGGTCGGGGGATAAGCTGGCCGTCTACTGGGACAGGACGGGCCGCTTTGAGCTCTATGTGCTGGACCTGCGGACGGGCGAAGCCCGGCAGGTGAGCCGCGGGGAGGTGCCCCGGGCCATCCGGGCCGGTTTTGCCTGGGACCGCTCCGACCGGTATATCGCCTTTGCTAAGGACTTTCAGGGCAACGAACAGCACGACCTTTACCGGCTGGATACCGTGACGGGGGAGGTGGTCCAGCTTACCTCCGACCCCACCTGCCAGGAATACCCTGTGGAATTCAGCCCGGACAACGGCTGGCTTACGGTGCTTACCAACCGGCGCCTTCCCGAGGCCCCCGACCGGCCGGGCCAGCTCAACCTCTGGAAGCTTCGGGCCGACGGGGGCGAATATGTCCCCCTCACCCGCTTCCCGTTCCCCGTTTGGGGCGGGTTCTGGAGCCCCGACGGGCAGTGGGTGGCCATCGTGACTAACGACGACCCGGCCAACCTCAAGAACCGGGACGGGTATATCCTCCGGCCGGACGGAAGCGGCCTTAAGAAAGTCTTCAGCGTCCGGCCGGGGTCCCAGGATTACCTGGTGGCCTGGCATCCCGACGGCCGCCGGCTGGCGGTGAGCAGCGACGCCTTCGGGGTCCGACGGGCCGGAATTCTCGACTTGGCCACGGGGTCCGTTCGGTGGCTCAGCCCCGGAGACGTCGAAGAGACGGCCCTCCAGTTCTCCCGAAGCGGCCGCTACCTGCTGGCCCTCCGCAATCAGGAGGCCCAGATTCGGCCGGTGGTGTACGACCTGGAGACGGGGGCCGGGTGGTTGCCGGAGCTGCCGGCCGGGGTTGCCCTGGGGTCGGCCTTTGCCCTGAACGATTCGCGGCTAATTTTGACCTACACGACCCCGACCACCCGGCCCGCCCTCCTCGCCTACGACCTGGCCACGGGCCGAACGGAGACTTTAATCCCGGCCGAATACGGCCCCTTCGACCCGGATATTTTCGTCGGGGCCGAGCATATCTACTACCCGAGCTTTGACGGAACCCCCATTCCGGCCATCCTTTACCGACCCCGGGAGATTCCGGCGGGCGCCCGCCTGCCGGCCCTCATCCATATCCATGGGGGCCCCACGGCCCAGTGGTTTCTGGCCTTCGACCCCTTCGCCCAGCTTCTGGTCGACCGGGGCTTTGTGGTGCTGGAGCCCAACATCCGGGGAAGCACCGGCTACGGGGTGGCCTTCCGGGACGCGGCCCTTAAGGATTGGGGCGGCATCGACCTGGAAGACGTGGCCGCCGGGGCCGAATACCTTAAAGGCCTTGATTACGTTGACCCGGAGCGGCTGGCGGTTTTCGGGGGAAGCTACGGCGGCTACATGACCTTTATGGCCGTCACCAAGAAGCCGGAGCTCTGGCGGGCGGCCGTGGCCTGGGTGGGGATAACCGACCTCAAACGAATGTATGAGTCTAGTATGGAGCATTTTAAATACTTCCTCCGGGAACAGATGGGCGACCCCGAAGCCAATGCCGCCCTGTGGGCCGACCGGAGCCCGATAAACTTCGCCCAGAACCTGCGGGCCAAACTCCTCATCGTCCACGGGGTGAACGACCCCCGCTGTCCGGTGGAGCAGTCCCGAATCTTCCGGGACCGCCTGTTGGAGCTAGGCTACCGGGAGGGGGTTGACTTTGAGTACGTGGAGTTCGAAGACGAAGGCCACGGCAGCAACGACATCGGGCAGAAAATCCGGACTTACCGGCTCCTGGTGGACTTTCTCGAAAGGGTACTTTAAGCCGGTGTGACCCTTGAGCTGATCGTTAGCCCCGTTGAAGGCGGGCGTCCCGAAACCCTGGCCGACCCCGAGGCCCTCAACCGGCTGCCTGGGGGAATTCCCTTCTGGCTCGACGTCACCGACCCGGCCGACCGGGAGGTCGAGGCCGTGGCCGGCCGCTTCGGCCTCCACGAGCTGGTGGTGGAGGACGTGCGTCGGGGCGGCCAGCGGCCCAAGTTCGAAGAATACCCCGAGTACGGGTTTTTGGTCTTTTACCCGACCCGGTGGCTTCCCAAGGAGGCCGGCCCTGAATCCCTGGAATGTGCCCTGATTATCGGCCCGTATTACCTGGTGAGTTTTCACCGAGGTCCCCTCTGGCTCCGGGATGAAGTCCTCGAAGGGTGGCGTTCGAACCTCGACCGGATTTCAGACCCACGGGCGGCCCTGGTCCACGCCTGGCTGGATACGGCGGTGGACGAGTATTTCGACGTGGTGGACCGCCTGGCCGAAGAGATCGGCCTTATCGAGGAGGGCATCCTTGACTCCCCCGGCCGGCCTCAGCTGGGCCGCCTCTTCGGCCTGCGCAAGCTGGCGTTCGGGCTGCGGCGGCTCTTTGGGGCCGAACGGGACGCCCTGAGCCTGCTTATCCACCGGCACCGGGACGCCCTCGGCCCCGAGGCGGCCCGGTACCTGTGGGACGTCTATGACCATATGCTCCGGGTCGTGGAAAACCTGGAGATGCAGCACGAGCTGCTGATGGGCCTTACGGAAGCTTACCTGTCGCAGGTCTCCAACCGCCTCAACCAGACGATGCAGACCCTTACGGTGCTTTCGACGATTTTGATGAGCGCCGGCCTGGTAGCCGGCATTTACGGGATGAACTACCGGCTGGTGCCCCCCGACGGGGAGTCGGCCTTCGGGTTTGTCTTCGCCCTCGGGCTTATGGCCGCGGTGGGGGCGGCCTTGTTTATGGTATTTCGGCGCCGGGGCTGGATTTAGGCCGGCCGGCGGGAGCGGCGGTCGGGCGGGTGCTACTGGCGGTCGATGCGGTAGTCCGGGGCCAGAATGGTAACCACCGTGCTCAGGCGGCGGTCGCTCATCCGGGAGGCCAGGCGGGGGTCCACGTCTTCGAGGCGGTGGTTGCTGGTTATCACCGTCGGCAGCCGGGCATTATAGCGATAATTTATAAGCTGATAAAGCTTCTCCTGGGCCCACGGGCTTGAGGAGTGGGCCCCCAGGTCGTCCAAGATCAGGACGGGGGCGGTGCGCAGGCCCTCAAAAAGCTCATCGTAAGTTATCCGGCTGTCCGGGTTAAACGTGGACCGCAGGTAGTCGAGGAGGTCGGGGACGACGGCAAAGACCACCGGCTGGCGGCGGCGCAGGCGGTAGTTGGCGATGGCGGCCGCCAGGTGGGTCTTGCCGCACCCGCAGGTGCCCAGAAAGACCAGCCAGCCCTCGGGGTTTTCGGCGAAGCCGCGGGCCAGCTCGTAGGCCGTGGCCAGGCTCTCGGCCTGCTCCGGGTCGAGGTCGGCCCGAAGCTCGAAGTTTTCGAAGGTCATCTGCCTTATCAGTTCGAGTTTGAGGGGGTCGAAAAGGCCGGCCCGAAGGGCGGGCCGGACCGGGCCCAGCTCTACCACCCGGGAAAGGTCCCGGTCGGTAAGGCGCATGCGGAGGCGGTCTTCCAGAAGGTCCAGGGGCCCGGCCACCACAATTACCGTCGGCCGGCGGGCAACATAGCGGTAATTAATCAGCTGAAAGAGCTTTTCGTGGGCCCAAGGGGTCCCGGCGTGGACGCCGAAATCGTCCAGCACCAGCAGGTCCACCTGCCGCAGGTACTCAAAAAGCTCGTCGTAGCTTACCTCGCTGGACGGCCCGAAGGTTGCCCGCAGGTAGTCGAGGAGGTCCGGGGTAACCGCAAAGTAGACGGCAAGGCCCCGGTCCAGGGCGCGGTTGGCGATGGCGGCCGCCAGGTGGGTCTTGCCGGTGCCGCTCGCGCCGGTAAGGACCAGCCAGCCCTCGGGATCTTCGGCGTAGGCCCGGACGGCCTCGTAGGCGTTGCGAAAGCGGGCCTGCTCTAAGGGGTCGTCGGTGCGGCCCTCCGGCCGGAGGTTTTCGAAGGTGAGCCGTTCGAAGGGCCCCAGGTTGCTCCGCTGGCGGAGGATCTCCCGCCGGCGGGCCTCGAACTGGCGGGCGGTGCATTCGCAGGGGACGGCCTTGCCGAAATCCGAGTGGTCAACGGGGACGTCCCGGTAAACATACCCGGCCCCCTTGCAGAGGGGACAGCCCCCTTCGGGGGGCCCGGGGCTTTCGTCGGGCGCGCCCGGCCCCTCGCCCCCGGAGGCTTCGCCCCCCCGGGCCAGCCGGCGCAGGATAAAGGCAAAGCTCTCCATCAGTTATACGGTCCTCCCCGGGTAAGCTCCAGGTTGACGAACTTGGTAAGGCGGTCGAAGAAAAGGAGGCTCACCTGGCCGGTGGGGCCGTTGCGGTGCTTGGCGATGATGATGTCGGCGATGCCCTTGGGGTAAGGCTTGTTGGGGAAGCGGCGCTCCCATTCCTTTTCGGTGTAGTAGACGTCTTCCCGGTAAATAAACATCACGACGTCGGCGTCTTGCTCCAAACTGCCCGATTCCCGCAGGTCCGAAAGCATGGGAATGTGGGGGGAACGGGCCTCCACCGCCCGGGACAACTGGGAGACGGCCAGCACCGGGATATTAAGCTCCCGGGCCAGGCCCTTAAGGCCCTGGGAGATTTCACTGATCTCCTGGACTCGGTTGTCGGAGCGGCCGCTGCCCCGGGCCAACTGAAGGTAGTCCACGATGAGCAGGTCGATGGGGTGCTCGCTGTGCAGGCGGCGGGCCCGGGACCGGATTTCGACGATGGGGATCATCGGGGTATCGTCGACATAAATTCGGGCCTCGGCCAGCACCCCGATGGCGGCCATAACCCGCCGCCGCTCGGCCTCGGAAAGCTGTTCTAGGCGGATTCTTTGGGAGTCGACCCCGGCCTCAATGGCGATGAGCCGGTGGGCGATCTGCTCTTTGGACATCTCCAGGCTGAAGATGGCCACGCAGGCCCCCTGCCGCATGGCCGCGTGGTGGGCAATGTTTAACACAAAGCTGGATTTGCCCAGGCCGGGCCGGGCGGCCAAGATGATGAGGTCCGAGCGCTGGAGGCCCCCCAGAATTTTGTCGACCTCAATGAAACCCGTAAGGACGTGGGGAAGCTCCCCGGGGGCCGGGGTGGGCGGGGACAGGATCGCCTCTTCAAGGTACTTTTCGAGGACCTGCCGGATGTGAACGAAGCCGGTAAGGCTTTCGGCCCGGCGCACGCTGAAAAGGGCCTGCTCGGCCCGGGCCAGGACGGCATCGACGCTGGGCCCCCCTTCGTAGGCGAGGGTGGCGATTTCGGCCGCGGCCTGGAGGAGCCGGCGGTAAACGGCGCACCGGTGGACGATCTGGGCGTAATCCTCCAGGTGGAGGGTGGAGGGAACGGCCGCCACCAGGCGGTGAAGGTAGGCCACCCCGCCGGCTTCGCTCAGCTTGCCCCGCCGGTTGAGCTCGTGGGCCACGGTTACGGGGCTGAGGCCTTCGCCCCGGTCGTAGAGGTCGACGCAGACCTCGTAGATGAGCCGGTGGGCCGGGTTGTAAAAGTCGTCGGCCTTAAGGAACGTTATCACCCGGAGGATGCCGTCGGGGTCCAGCATGATGGCCCCCAGCACCGCCTCCTCGGCCTGGGGGTCGTGGGGGGGCAGCCGCTCCTGGGCCAAGGCTTACTCCTCCCGGCCAACCACCACAACGTTCACCCGGGGCGCCAGGTCCCGGCCCAGCCGGACCACCACTTGGTACTCGCCCGTCTTGCGGATGGGTTCGGCCAGCTCCACCCGGCGGCGGTCGATGGGCCGGCCCACCTGGGCGGAGATGGCCTCGGCGATGTCGGCGGCCGTCACCGACCCGTAAAGGCGTCCTTCCTTCCCCGCCCGGGCCTGCACGGTGACGCTGAGCCCCTCCAGCCGGGCGGCCAGCTCCCGGAGCTCCTCGGCCTCCCGGGCCGCCCGCCGGGCTTCGGCCGCCTGCCTGGCCTTAACCTGCTCGATGACGGCCTCCGTTGCCACCACCGCCAGGCGGCGGGGGATTAAATAGTTGCGGGCGTAGCCTTCGGCCACGTCTTTAATTTCCCCCGCCCGGGCTACCCCCGGGACATCCTGAAGAAAATAGACCTTCATGGCAGAACTCCTGTTCTATTTATAGCCGTGGGCAGGCTTGCTGTCAACGGCAGGCCGTATCTGCATCCCCAAGTATATCGGGGGCCACCGCCGGCGGCGGTTGGGGTTTTGGGCCGAATTTTCCCCACGGCCGGGCCGCCTAAAGGGGTATTTCGTGGAAAGGGGTTCGGCCGGGGCCGGGTTACTCCCCTTCGTCCTCGTCGGGCTTGGGGGCCGCCGGGGGCGGGACGGTAACCACCGGCTGTTCGGCCCCGGCCGTCCTTCGGCGGGGCAGCTTATCAACGGCCTCCTTAAGGTCCCCCAGGGCCCCCAGGTTGTCGGCCGCGGCCGGCACCACCAGTCCCACCACCCCGGCGTCCCGGAGGGCAGGAAGCTGGGCGGGGGTCGGTAAACCCCTGACCTCGTAAAGGACGGGTTTTCGGCTTACGGCCGCAAACCTCAAAAAGACCATCAGGTCCGAGACCGTAAGGGCTTCGGCGGCCGCCGGGGCCTGCAGGCAGAAGCCCTCCACGGGCAGGAGGTCCAGGGACCGGAGCAGGCCGTCGGGGAAATCGGGAGTAAGGCGGAGATAGCGGCTCCCATCCGGGCCGAGGAGCTCGGCCGGGGCGGAGGGCTCCAGGAGGACGAAGTCGGCCCCAGCCTCAAAGTAGCGGCCGACCACCTCCGCCGTCGGCGTACCGGGCAGTTCCACCCCCCAGGTCAGGTCGGCCAGGGCTTCGCCTTCCGGGGGCGCCTCGCCGCCCGGGAAGATTAAGGTGTCGATTCCGGCCGCCTGAAGGCGGCCAACAAGGTCAAGGTCCCAGGCGTCCAGGCGGCCTATGAGCACGATGGGGGGCACCCGGCCGTGGTCGGCCGGGACGCGGCCGAAGCCCAGGGGCCTTGGGGCTTCGGTTCGGACGGCCCGGCGCAGTTTTTCAAGGAGTTTGCCCACGAAAGCCTCCCGGCGGAGCGGATGTTGGGAGCCGACGGCGGGATTCGAACCCGCGACCTGCCGCTTACGAGGCGGCTGCTCTACCGCTGAGCTACGTCGGCGTCCGTTAGCAGTATACGGCCGGTTTAAGGCCGGCGCAACCCCGCCACCCCCTGGTTTATAATCCTGGCGGCGATAACAAAAGACCCCACGACGGCCTATCGGGCCCTGGTGCTGGGCATCGCGGCGAATCCGACGGTCCGGCACCTCCTCACGGTCAACGGCCGAAGGTTGGCCCTACGGTTTGTGGCCGGGGAAACCTTAGCCGACGCCCTCCGGGTCGCCGACCGGCTCCACGCAGAAGGTATTTTTAGCACGTTAAACCTTCTCGGGGAGATGGTTACGGCCGAGGAGGTGGCCCGCCGGTTTAAGGACCAGATCCTGGAGCTGGTCGATGCGGTGGCCGACCGGCCCTGGGCCCGGTATGTTTCGGTGAAGCTTACCGCCCTTGGGGTGGACATCGGGGAGGATTTCGCCTTTCGTCAGCTGGGCGAAATCCTCGGACGGGCCAAGCTCCGGGGCTGTTTTATCCGCATCGACATGGAGGACTCGGCCCACGTGGACGTGACCTTGAGGCTTTACCGCCGGCTTCGGGCCGAAGGATACGACCACGTCGGCATCGTTTTGCAAAGCTACCTTCGGCGGAGCGAGCAGGACCTGGAAAGCCTGTTGCCCCTGCGGCCCAACATCCGGGTGGTGAAGGGGGCCTATCGGGAGTCGCCCAAAGTCGCCTTCCCCGCCAAAAGGCAGGTGGACGAAAATTACTTAAAGCTTGCCCGCCGAAACTTAGGCGCGGGCAACTACACCGCCATCGCCACCCATGACGAAAGGCTGATCGGCCGCCTGAAGGCATGGACCTCCCAGGCGGGCATCGGCCGGGAGCTTTTTGAGTTCCAGATGCTTTACGGGGTCCGCCCCGACCTGCTGCGGGCGCTGGCCTGGGAGGGCTATACGGCCCGGGCCTATGTCCCCTACGGCCACGACTGGTACGGCTACTTTGCCCGCCGAATTGCCGAGCGGCCCGAAAACCTGCTTTTTGTTTTGCGGGGGCTCCTTCGGAGCACCTTAAGGCCGGCCCGCGGGGTATAATATCCTGGCCGAAAGATGACCGAGCCGCTGCCTGACCCTAATTTTCAGGTGGAGGAGCTGCTGGCCCTCCTCAAGGCGACCTTTCCCGGCCGCATCCGGCCGGAGGACGAGGCCGACCTGCGGGCCCGCCTCCAGGCCGGTGCCGAGCGGGCGGCCGAACTCAGGCGCTACCCCCTCAACTTTACCGACGAGCCTGACGTCGTCTTCCGGGCACTGCCCGATGGGGGCTGAGTTAGCCTTTCAGCCTATCCGGGAACTCGCCCGGCGGCTAAGGTCGGGGGAACGGGGCCCACCGAGCTGGCCGAGTATTTCCTAGACCGGCTGGGCCGGCTGGGTCCCGTTTACAACGCCCTGGTTACCCTCACCCGGGAGCGGGCCCTGCGGGAGGCGGCCGAAGCCGAGGCCGAGCTTCGGGCCGGGCGGGACCGGGGGCTGCTCCACGGCATCCCCTACGGGGCAAAGGACCTGCTGGCGGCGGCCGGCTATCCCACCACCTGGGGGGCGACCCCCTTCCGGGAGCAGCGTTTCGATTACGATGCCGCCGTCATCCGACGCCTTCGGGAAGCGGGGGCCATTCTGGCGGGGAAGCTGGCCACGGTGGAGCTGGCCGGGGGCATGGGTTACACCCAGCCCAATGCGGCCTTCACCGGGCCGGGAAAGAACCCCTGGAACCCGGAGTTCTGGAGCGGGGGTTCTTCCAACGGGCCCGGTTCGGCGGTGGCCGCCGGCCTCGTCCCCTTTGCCCTGGGCACCGAGACCTGGGGCTCAATAATCACCCCGTCGGCCTTCTGCGGCGTGTGCGGCCTGCGGCCCACCTTCGGCCGGGTGAGCCGGTTCGGGGCCATGCCCTTAAGCTGGAGCCTGGACAAAATCGGCCCGATGGGCCTTACGGCCGACGACTGCGGCATCGTCCTTGGGGCCATCGTCGGCCCCGACCCGGCCGACCCGACGGCCGTAAACCGGCCCTTCAGGTGGGAGCCCCCCGACCCCGGCCGTCGGTTTCGGGTTGGGGTGCTTAAAGGGGCCGCCGAAAACGCCCAGTCGGAGGTGGCTGCCAACTTCGAGGCGAGCCTGCGGGTCCTGGCCGAGTTCTGCACCCTGGAGGATGTGGAACTTCCCGACTTGCCCTTCGACGAGCTGGCCAGCACCATCTTCTTTGCCGAGGCAGGGTCGGTGTTCGAGGATTTCATAACCTCGGGCCGGGTGGCCGAACTCACCGCCCCCGAAGACCGCTACCGGCCCTATGCCTACCTGGTCGTACCGGCGAAGGATTACCTGCGGGCCCTCCGCCTTCGGAAGAAGGCCGTAAGGCTTCTTAACGAACTTTTCGGTGCCTATGACGCCGTCGTAAGCCCTTCCCGGCTGACGGTGGCCGGAGGAATTGACCAAGATTTCCGGACCTACGTGCCGCCCCGGACGGCCGGGGTGCCCATCAGTGCCGCCGAGAACGTGGCCGGCCTGCCGGGAATAAGCGTCCCCAACGGCTTCGGCCGGCACGGCCTCCCCACGGGGATTCAGTTCACCGGGGCGGCCTTCACCGAGGAGCGGATTCTGGGGGTGGCCTACGCCTACCAGCTCCGGACCGACTGGCACCGGCGCCACCCGCCCGTAGGCTGAAGGGACCGTTCCGGCTAATCGACCAGGTCGCCCAGGTGACCGTTGCTCCGGGGGCAGACGTGGGTCTCCCCCAGGTTGATGGGCAGGTGGCAGAGGGGGCAACGCGGCCGGCCGGCGGCCAGGATCTCCTGGATCTCCCGGTCCAGGGCCTCCAGCTGTTCCCGGTCCACCAGCAGGCTTACGGCCTGCACCTGCGGGCTTTCCTCGTCTTCGGCGGCGTCGGCGGCGATGACAAAGAGGTCCCGGCGTTCGTCGTAGCCGATGGCCAGCTGCCCCACCTTGAACTCGATCCGATAAATCCCCTCCTCGGGCGGGTTGCCCCCCCGGCGGCCGACGCCGCTGCGCACCAGCCCCAAAAGCTCGTTTATGGCCAGGCTGAGGGCCTCGAGCTGCTCCCGCTCCACCCACAAAAACGCCCGGCAGGGGCCGCTTTCCACGGCCAAGCGGAAGGTGCGCTGACCGGGCAGGCCGAAAGCCTCGGCCTTGATCCGGTCGACGTGGCCTAGGCCAAATCTCCGGGGCATTCGGACTGGTCCCTCAGTCGTTGGCCGAGGGGGTTTCGACGTTTTCCAGGTGGTCGCGCTGCAAGAGCATGTTCTGGCCCATTTCGATCAGGTCCAGGTAGCGGGCCCGGAATCCGACGAGCTGGGCGGCCCGGGCGTCCACCTCGGTCGGGTCGCCCACCAAGACCCGGCCGAAGGGCTCCACCCGACCCCCCACCTGGCGCAGCCGGCTATCTATTATGCCCAGGTCGCAGGGCAAGGTAAAGTAAAGGTCGGCGATGAGGCCGTGGAGGTCCAGCCGGTGGAACTTCTCCCTCAACAGGCTCAGCCCCGGGCCGTACTTGGCCGCCGGCAGCAAACCAAGCATATTTTTAAGCGTAAAGCCGCACGTGGACTCGTCGACCACCCGGAAACTGCAGACGGAGATCAGAAAGTCGCAGGAGAGCACCACATTGGGCACCCAGATGCTCTGAAGAACAAAGGGTTTCGGGAGGAGATTTTCGACCTCAACGTAGCTGCAGTCCCGAACGTCGACGGAGATCACCCTTGGGAAGTCGTAGCCGAGTTGCCGGAAAATTTCGTGGGCCCGGTCGGGGACGTTGGGGCCCTCCAGGAAAATGATGTCGGCGTCGGAGTGGCGCCGGATCCCGGCCACCACCGCCCCCAGCGTCTCCCGGCTGGTCGTTGCCGGGTGGGCGGCCACCACGGACGCGTCCGGCTTGATGAGGATGCGGCGTGCGAAGGCAACCTTGCGGGGCGGGTTAAATTTAAAATCGTAGGCGCTGTAAATCATCTTTGACTCCATTCCAGACTTAGTCGCTGTCCGGCCACTGCAAGAGGATAACCTGAACGGTTTCCCCGGCCCTGATGCCGGGGCAGTCTTCGGGCACCACTGCCAGCCCGTTGGCCCGGGCCATCGACGTGAGGATCCCGGAGCCCTGGGGCCCGGCGAGCCGGGCCAGATACCGGCCGTCGGCCCCCCGGCGGACCACGACCCGGGCGTAGACCCGGCGCCGGTCGCCGGGGATGTCCTCGGCGGCCACGGCCGTTATTACCGGCCGGCCGAAATCGGTGCGGCCCATCAGCTTCAGGACGGCCGGGCGGCCGAAAAGCTCATAGGTCACCAGGGCGCTCACCGGGTTCCCCGGCAGGCCCAGGTGGGGAATCCGCCGGACGGTGCCGTTGGGGCGGCGGTCGATAAGCTCCCCGAAGGCGAGGGGTTTGCCCGGCTTCATCCGGATGCTCCAAAAATGCACCTCCCCCAGCTCGGCCAACACCTCCTTGACCAGGTCGAAGTGGCCCACCGAGACGCCCGCCGAAGTGATCACCAGGTCGGCCGCCATGGCCGCCCGGATTTTGCCAGCCAGGGCCTCGTAGTCGTCGGGGGCGATTCCCAGGAGCCAGGGGACGCCGCCGTCCCGCCGGACCATGGCCCCGATGCCGTAGCTGTTGCAGTCATAGAGCTGGCCGGGGCCGAGGGGCTCGCCCGGGGGAACCAGCTCGTTGCCGGTGGCCACCACCGCCACCACCGGCCGCCGGATGACCCGGACCCGGGGCCGGCCCACCGCCGCCAGCAGGGCCACCTGGGACGGGCCCAGCACCTGGCCCCGCCCCAGGACCACCTCCCCGGCCCGGACGTCCTCGCCCGGCGGCCGGATGTTGGCCCCGGCCGGCAGCTCTTTAAAGACCAGAACCTTTTCCCGCCGAACCCGGCCGTTGCGCAGCTCGTCCGTAAGCTCGAAGGGCACCACGGTGTCGGCCCCGGGGGGTATTGGGGCGCCGGTGAAGATCCGGGCCGCCTGGCCCGGACCCACTTCGAAGTCGGCCGGATGCCCGGCCGGAACCTCCCCGATAACGGCCAGCTCCCGGGGCGATTCGGCGGAGGCCCCCCGGATATCCTCCCAACGGACGGCGTAGCCATCCATGGCCGAGTTGGGCCAGCGGGGGATATTAAAGCCGGCCACCACGTCCTCGGCCAGAACCTGACCCAAGGCCTCCAGAAGGGGCTTCTCCTCAGGCCCCAGCACCGGCCCGTAGGCCAGAAC